>JAVTWO010000023.1:0-2447 GCA_032229765.1 Phycisphaerales bacterium
TTCCATCGATTGGAACCTCCCCGTCAGCGAAGTTCAGCCCGTCGACATCCTCGAACGCCCGCTGAAGGGCACCCAGCTCCTCAAGGGTTTCAGCCACGCCGCACGCCAGGGTCGAACAACCCTCCGCATCGCCCCATTCCAAATCGTCACCCTCCGCGCCCGCTGATCGGTCAACGCTCCCAGGGCCAGTCGATCCGCACGCCCTGCCTCGTGACCTCATCCTGCACCGCCCGAACGCGCTGCGCACTCTGCGTCATCGCCTGCGCGCTCAGCCCATCGCGGACCATCATCGCCGCGATCACGCCCGCGCTCTCGCCGATGTTCCATTCCACGTGGTGCATGCGGTACGCGCCGTTGACGATGTGCGACACGCCCAGGGACTTCCCCGCCGCCAGCAGATTCGTCACCCGCCTCGGCACCAGCGCCCCCATCGGCACGCGGAACGGCGCGCTCGGCACATACACGTTGTTCCTTCCCGCACACGAAGGGTGCAGATCGATCGCGTAATGCCCGATCCCCACGCTATCAGCAAACCGCTCGCCCGTTCCATAGGGCGTCGCCTCCCAGTTCATCGCCTTGCTCGCCAAACCCGCCGCCTTGCGCTGGTCCGTCCCCACGTGCCCCTCGTGCACGACCGTCAACGCCGCCAACCGTCGCGGCTCACGGATGTACACCGCCTTCGCCAGCCCGTCGCTCGTCCCGAGCTCCGCCCCGCGCAGCTTGAGCCCCGGATATCCAAGCCCCTTGCCGTCATGCCGCGGCGCCTCGGTCTGCATCCAGTACAGCAGGCTCAAGCTCTGCTCCCGCGCCCCGCGCAGCGCCGCCGCCCGCTCACCGGGCTCAACATCCAGCAGCGGCTTCTGCCAATAGTCCATCTGCACCATGTTGATCAGCGACACATCGGGCTTCCGCCCGCCCCAGATCGACGCGTCGACAATCCGCCGATACCGCCACATTTCCCACTCGCCCTCCACTGGCTCATCAGGCCAGGACACCATCCGAAACTCCCGCCTCCCCGCCTCGTTATGGCTCGGCACCAACCAGCTCAGCAGCTTCCCCGTCCACGCCGGGCTCATCCCAACCCCGCCGCCCTCGATCCCCGGCGCATAACTCCGCCAGAAGTCGTACGAGGCCGGCTTCTCGATCGTGTGATCCTCACCCGCTCGATGCTCAAGCGCAAAGCACCACGAGCACGCCTGCTGATCGAGCGCGTCGAGCTTCTTCTCACGCACATCAAAGTCGCGCCGCCCGTGCAGCTCGCCAAACACCTCCGCGTGCTCCGCCCCAACAAAATACTCCGCCCGCGCCAGCGGCAGCACATCCCCCGTCTCCGTCGCATCCAGAAAGACCTTCGCCCGCACAATCACGCACTCGCCGCTGCGCACATCACGCAGCGTCACCGCCCGCACGCCGTCGCGGTCCATCTCCGCCCCGATCGGCTCATGCTGCATCAACCGGGTGAGCTTCCGCGCATCCGCCCCACCAACCTCCCCAAGCATCTGCTCAATCGCACGCTCCCACCGCACCGGCTCGGCGCAGCACCGACTCACCCACCCGCCCCCGGGGTTGAACGCCCCGAACGGCTCCACCGCCCGCGCGCGCGCTCCGTCCGCGTACGCACTCGCCCGCACGATCTCACGCAGCCGCTGATACCGCGCCGTCCCACCCACCGTCTCGATCCATTTGTTTTCATCAGGAGGCACGCCCTGGCTCGTCAGTTGACCCCCCAGCCAATCCGTCGGCTCGCTGATCACGCACCGCATCCCCATCGACAACGCCGACAACGCCGCCGCCACGCCGCCAACCCCGCCCCCGATGATCGCGATGTCCGCCTCAATGTCCTTCACGCTCAACCCTTCACGCCGCCCGCAAACATCTGCGGCTTCAAAAACCGCTGGCTCATCACAAACACCGCCACGATCGGCACCAGCGACAACACCGCCCCCGCGTACGCCAGCCGAACGTTGCCCGCAAACTCGCCCAGCAACTGGTTCACCGCCACCGGCAGCGTGTAGTTCTTCGACTCCTGCAGCACCACCAAGGGCCACAGCAGCTCGCTCCACGCCCCGATCACACTGAACAGCGCCAGCGTCGCCAGCGTCGGCGCCGACAGCGGCAGCATCACATGCCACCAAACCTGCAGCGTCGACGCACCGTCGATTCGCGCCGCTTCCTCCAGGCTCGCGGGGATCTGCTCAAAGGCCTGCTTGCACATCGAGATCCCCAGCGCCGACACACTAAACGGAATGATCACCCCGATCAGCGTGTCCGCAAGCCCCATCTGCACAACCGTGCGGAACATGGGCACGACGATCACCTGATCCGGGATCATCATCGTCGCCAGGATCAGCACGAAGACCCACGACCGCCCCTTGAACTTCATCCGCGCCAGCGGATACGCCGCGAGCGCCGCCAGCAGCACGTTGCACACCGCCCGCGTCCCCGTC
>JAVTWO010000023.1:2457-3137 GCA_032229765.1 Phycisphaerales bacterium
CCGTCACGATCACACTGTTCAGCATCGGCCCGGCAAGGTTCCCCTTCTCCCACGCGTCCTGAAAGTTCCGCGTCGTCGCGCCCTTATACGCACCAGCCTGCCCCGTCACCGGATCGATCGGCGCGCCCGTCACCGTGTGCGAAAGAAACTCACCCGCGCCCTTCAAGCTGCTCATGTCCCCGCCCGCCGGCTGCAGCGAGATCATCACCAACAAAACCGCCGGCCCGATCGCCAGCCCAGCCAGCAACGCCGCACAAATCGTCAGCACTCCACTCAGCCACGCCGGGCGACGGTCGATCATCCCTCCGCCCCCTCTTTCCCACGCGAGCCCAGTTTCATGTTCACCAGCGAGAACGTCAGAATCACCAGAAACAACGCCACACCAAACGCGCTCGCCAGCCCATAGTCCCCTCGCTCAAACGCCGCATCATAAATCAGCGGCACCACCGTCTGATCCTCAATCGCCGCCCCCTTCACCGTCACATACAACTCCTCAAACACCTTCAGCGCCGAGATCGACGAAATCACAAACACCAGCATCACCACAGGCCAAACGCTCGGCAGCACCACATGCCGAAACACGCCCCACCGCCCCGCCCCATCCAGATACGCCGCCTCCTTCAACTCCCGCGGCACCGCCAACAGCCCCGCCAAAAACACCATCATGTAAAACCCAAACC
>JAVTWO010000024.1:0-3089 GCA_032229765.1 Phycisphaerales bacterium
CCCCCGGCGGGAGGCTTCCCCGGCAACGCCAAAGCCACCCTCTCGCTCTTCGCCAAGCACGCCGCACTCGCCCCCAACATCCCCACCTCCCTCGGCCTCAAAATCACCCACGAGCCCCACTGGCACACCTACTTCCCCGCCGCCAACGACTCGGGCGTCCCCACCACCGTCGCCATCGACCGCATCACCGACCAGACGGGCCAAGACCTCACCCAGCACATCACCCTCGGCCCGCTCACCTTCCCCGCCCCAATCCGCCACATCAACGAAGGCGAGATCCTCGACCACGTCCTCGAAGGCGACGCGACACTCCTCCTCCCCGTCACCATCAAACCCACGCTCCCCACCTCCGTCACCGCCGTCACCTTCGACCTGACCGTCGACTTCCTCATCTGCAAAGAAACCTGCCTCCCGGGCAGAAAATCCCTCCGCCTCACCCTCCCCATCGACCCCGCCAAAGCCACGCTCGTCAGCGACGCCACCGAGCTGGCCTTCCGCCTCACCGAAGCCCGCCTCCCCAAAGCCCTCACCCCCGAACTCGCCAAAGCCCAAGGCATCACCATCACCTGGCAGCCAGCCGCCACCGCCAGCAACCCAACCCTCGTCATCTCCACCTCCCCCCGCCCAAGAACCGCCACCAAGCTCGAGTTCTACCCCCTCGAAGACTCGCTCCGACCCGACAACCTCATCGCCGAAGGTGGCGGCACCGGCATCGAAACCCTCACCCTCATTTTCCCAGCCCCAAAGGCCGCAAACAACGCCCCCGCCGCCCCCCTGACGATCAAGGGCATCCTCATGGTACAGCCCATCTCCAAGCCCCCCTTCAAAGGCCGAGGCGAAAAAGACGCCGACACCGCCACCGAAGCCCAAACCCCGCCCAACCCACAGACTTCCCCCGAAACCGAAAAGCGCGCAAACCATACAGCCATGCGGCTCGCCGGACCGACCTTCTACCTCATCGAAACCACCATGCCAACTCCAGCGAAGACACCCGCAGAGACCGGCTCAAAGTAAACGCCCTTCCCTTCGCCGATCGGCATCAAAACCGTTCGTCTCCGGGATTGAGCAATGAACTTCGAAGTCGCCTCGTTCGTCTGTCCCACCCACGCCGAACGCCCGTCGCGTCCCGGCGTATCGAAAACTCGCCTCATTCATGTTTTCAAGGAGGTTCTCATGACCGTTCGCAAGTCCGCTCTCTGGGCCGTTCTTTCCTGCTCCGCGCTGATGCTCTCCCTCGTCGCCACCACCAACACCATGGCCCTTGAGCCGGGCGCTGGCGCGAAGATCGGCGCCGCCGAGAAGAAAGACGAAAAGAAACAGGACAAGAAAGACGAGAAGAAAGCCGCCGCCACCGCCAAGGTCGGCGAAAAGGCCCCCGAGTTCACCCTCACCGACACCGACGGCAAGACCGTCAAGCTCGCCGATCTCCTCGCCGACAAGGACACCAAGGCCGTCGTCATCGAGTGGTTCAACCCCGAATGCCCCTACGTCGTGAAGCAGTACGGCAAGACCACCACCATGCCCGACACCTACAAGGCCTTCAAGGACAAGGGCGTCAAGTGGGTCGCCATCAACTCCTCCGCCAAGGGCAAGGAAGGCTTCGGCAAGGACCTCAACGCCAAGGCCAAGAACGACTGGAAGATCGAATACCCCATCCTCCTCGATGAGTCCGGCGAAGTCGGCCAGGCCTACGGCGCCAAGACCACCCCGCACATGTACATCGTCACCAAGGACGGCAAGCTCGCCTACGCCGGCGCCATCGACGACGACCGCTCCGCCGACAAGGCCGGCAAGAAGAACTACGTCAAGAACGCCCTCGAAGAAATCCTCAAGGGCAGCAACGTCACCGAATCCGAAACCCGCCCCTACGGCTGCTCCGTGAAGTACGACGCCAAGAAGAAGGGCTAATCCGCCAAAGCTCACAGCCCAGAACTCAACGCTCAAAGCCCAAAGCCAAGAGCCCTTGAGTTCGACAACGAGAAAAGAGAACAAGCCCCGGGCCGCCCCGGGGCTTGTTTGTTTGCAGTGTGTGTAGACCCCATGCAAACAGCGACAAAGAAACCAGCACGTCGGCCGCGTTCACCGCCTCAACCGTTCAACGATTCCCACCACGCGCTCAAGGCAAGGGACTTTGCTTGCGGAGCTCCTCAATCGGGATGACCCAATAGCGATCTTGCAGAGCGTTCGTCACCACGAGCAGCCGTCCGTCAGGGCTCCAGAACATGATCGGCTGGCTCGATCCCTTTCGACCTTCAAGCTTGATCGGCGCCCCGAGCACTTCGCCAGTGTATGAATCAAAGAGTTGAATGAACTCTTCGCCGGGGTAGTCGATGATGTCGAACATCAGCAGCATCTTGCCCTTCACCGGCGGCTCGTCGGACCAAGCGATGGCCACAACACTTGAGTCTGGAGATCCTTGCCAGATCTTGAGCGCACGCATGCCGTGCGGGACGCGTCGGCCGTCCAAGGTCAATCCGGTCGGATTCACCTGATCATTTCGTTCGATCAACTTGCGCCGCCGATCGGGATAGACCGGTGGTGTCTCGACGATGGGGCCATTGGATGTGAACGCCTTGCCTGGGGCCGCGATGAATGCTTCGAGCGTGGCTTCCTCGTAAGCGGTTATGCCGGGTCGGATACGGATCGCGGGCGGGATGCCCGGGATCACGAACGGGCCAGGGTCAACTCTGTCTGGTTCTCCGCGCCGATTCATCGCATCCACATAGATCGCGGAATCTTGCACGATCAAGAGCAAGGACCCATCAGCTTCTTGTACACAGGTTACCTGACCCCATCGATCATCCTGAGGATCGTTCAGCTTCCACGTCGGCGGGAGCATGGTTGGGAAGAGGCTCGTTCGAGCCGGGGGGACAGGCTCCTTGCACCCGCCGATGAACAGCGTGCAGAACGCGAGGATCAGCGAAAACACAATGTGTCGAATCAATGCCATGTCGACAGACCACCTTGCGCAAGCCGGAGCGTAGTCCGCTTGACTTTTCCCGCGAGGTGCCCGCTTCTCTCATCCGAGCCCCCCATCCCCTCCCCCCCCATCGCAGGGGCGCGGTTTTCTCCCAGAGTCAACGGACCCC
>JAVTWO010000025.1:0-17879 GCA_032229765.1 Phycisphaerales bacterium
CTGAGCGATGCGCAGTCGGGGGTGAACCTTGAGGAGAAGGACAGTTTTACGGAGTCGCTGGGGTCGTTGATGCGGAAGACGCACGGGCCGCGGGTGATCCCGAACCCGGGCGGGTTTGCGGGGCTGTTCCGATTGGATTACAACGAGAAGTTGTTTGCGCGGAACTACAAGCAGCCGGTGCTGGTGGCGTGCGCGGACGGGGTTGGGACGAAGCTGAAGCTGGCGATTGAGATCAAGAAGTACGACACGCTGGGCATTGATCTGGTGGCGATGAATGTCAACGACATGATTGTGCAGGGGGCGGAGCCGCTGTTTTTCTTGGACTACATCGCGGTGCCGAGGGGTGATAAGGCGCTGTTGAACGAGCTGATGAAGGGGATTGTGGAGGGGTGCAGGCAGAGCGGGTGTGCGCTTTTGGGCGGGGAGACCGCGGAGATGGCGGGGTTGTATGCGCCGGGGGACTTTGATCTGGCGGGGTTTGCGGTGGGTGTGGTGGATGTGGCGCGGGCGGTAAACCCGACGCGGGTTGAAGTGGGCGATGTGGTTTTGGGGCTGGCCTCGGCGGGGGTGCACTCCAACGGGTATTCGTTGGTGCGGAAGATCGTTGAGGCGGCGGGGCTGGACCTGCACACGCCGGAGCCGATGGCGGTTGATCGCCCGAGGCGCGTCATCGCGACGAAGGCGTCAACGGGCAAGCGTGGCGGCAAGGCGGGCAAGGGGTCGAACGGATCGGCGCGCGAGGCGACGCTGGGGGAGACGCTTTTGACGCCGACGCGGATTTATGCGCGGAGCATCACGAAGCTGCTGGGCAGTTACAAGGTGAAGCACGTGATCAGCGGGATGGCGCACATCACGGGGTCGGGGATGAGCGGGAACCTGTGCCGGGCGCTGCACCCGAAGGTGGACGCGGTGGTTCGGAAGAGCGCGTGGCCTGTGCCGGCGGTCTTTCAGTTTCTGCAGGAGAAGGGCGGGGTGAGCGAAGAGGAGATGCGGCGGGTGTTCAACATGGGGATCGGGTATTGCGTGATTGTGAAACCGAGCTTTGCGGAGAGCGTGGCGCAGCAGTTGCGGAAGCTTGGGGAGAAGGTGTATGTGATCGGTGAGATTGTGAAGGGGAAGGGGGAGGTGCGGGAGGTGGAGTGAGGGGGGAGGAGGTCAAAGGAGTGAGGGGTGCTGTTGTGGGGAAGCGGTGCGATGACGTTTCTTTGGCGATTGAGGTTGCAGTCGGCGATGGCGGCGCTGCCGCTGGTTGTCGGTTTGGCTGTGGTGCCAATCGTGAAATGGAATGTGGACGATCCGAAGTTGAGCATGCGGGTTGGTGATATCGGGGTGTTGCTTGGGTTTGCTTTGGCCTTGGGGCTGTATGTGTGGATCGGGATGCGGCACTCGCGTCTTCTGCAGCGTGGCGGGTGGCGTTTGTGTCCGGGCTGCGGCGAGACGTACCGCGGTGATGGACCGACGCAGTGCGGCGGGTGCGGGCTGAAGTTTGAGGGCCGAGTGGTTCGCCAGCGTTGGCGGAGATGGTTGATGCGTGGGTACGCATGCTCTCTGGCGGAGCCGTTTGGGGTGTTGGTCTTCGGCATCATTTCTTCGCTCCACGTTGTCGAGTTGTTCTTCGGCAAAGAAGCGAACGGCGCAGAGCCGGGCGTGGAGCGAATCGTTGCGGCTTCGGCTTTGCTGAGTCTCACGGTGATCGCGGCGGCGTGGATGTTCAAGGTGGCGCTCGAACGTCGGCGGCGGGTGCGCGCGGCGCGGTTCTGCGTGTGCGAGCAGTGCGGGCATCCGTACGAGGGCGAGGGTGAGATCACCTGCACGGAGTGCGGGGATGTGTTCAACGGGGCGGAAGTTCGGACGCGGTGGCTTGAGCGGGTGACGTGAGAGTGATGTCTGCCGCGGGGGCGAGCGGGTTCATGTGCGTTTGGAGAGCACACACCGCCACGGAAACTGGGTGGTGATGAACGTGACCACGGTGGTGACGAAGATGTTCACCGCGAGCACGGTGAAGATGTTCGCGGTGGTGAGCGAGATCGTCAGGCCTTCGTGGGTCCAGCGGCGGTGAGCGGCGACACCGAGCCCGAAAGCCAGCGTGATGGCGACGGAGATGAGTAGGGATGAGCCGATCACGAGGAGAACGCGCCGCCATTGTCGCCGCGACGCGATAGCGAAGATTGCGAAGATTGCGTAGTAGGTGGCGATTGTCAGTGCAAGGGCGGTTTGGAATGACATCACGGCCTCGGTTGATCGTGGTTGGCTTGATCGTCTGGTGTTGAAAGGCCCGCGATCGGTGGGTTGGCGGCGGTGTTGTGGCGGTTGCGAAAGGTGATCAACGCGCCGACCAGAACGACCAAGGGGATGGTGGCGTAGGCGGAGCAGAGTGTGGTGGTGGCGAGGGGTGAGACTGAGCCGTGGAGCTTGCTGAGGTTGGTGTTGACGGATCGTTCGATACCGGTCAACAGCACGAAGGCGACGGCGATCACGACGAGCGCGAGATAACGGGTCAGACGGAACCGCAGGGTCGTTCGCGGGAACGCTGGACGCCAGAAGAGGAGGAAGACGATCAGGTGCATCCCGAGCGATGCCAGGATGACGAGCTTGTCGAAGTCGGACATTGCGCCACCCTCCCGATGGGAACTCGGCTGTTCTGAGTGTATGAACGCACTAACTCAACGGCTCTGGGGCGCGGGCCGGGTGAAGCCACAAGACGCACGGCTCTGGAGAGCCGTGCCACCGAAATGCAAAGACTGCACCCGTGACTTACCCCATCACAATCACATCATCCTGCAGGCAGCTTGTGACCACCGGGCCTTTGGTGGGGTCGGTGAAGACGTTGATTTCGAGGCGGACGCCGAAGGTTGGGAGGTAGAGGCCGGGCTCGATGGTGTAGCCGATGCCGGGGATCATGGTTCGGGTGTCGCGGGTTTCGAGGTTGTCGAGGTTCATGCCGACGCCGTGGACTTTGGGACCGGGGCTGAGGGAGTGGCCGGTGCGGTGGCGGATGTATTGCTGGTAGCCCGGGGCGATGAGTTCGTGTCTGGCAGCTTCGTCGAGCTGCCAGCCTTGCACGGGCTGGTTGGCTTTCCAGGAATCTTGCGCGAGTTTGAGTGAGGCGTTGCGGGCGGCCTTGACGGCGCTAAAGACCTTCATGCGTTCGGGGGTGAGGGCTTCGGAGCCGCAGGCGCCGACCCAGGTGATGTCGCTGAAGATGTGCTGTTCACCCGGGGTGCGGGCCCAGAGGTCGATGAGGACCCAGTCGCCTCGTTTGATGGGTGAGGGGTTGAGTTTGTTGACTTCGAAGTGCGGGTCGCCGGCGTGGGCGTTGACGGCGACGACGGGCTCGCCGTCGGTCTGGAGCTTTTCGCGTTCGAACGCGGCGAGGATTCGGCGTTGGACGTCGAGCTCGGTGATGGGGGTGTTGGCCTTGAGTGCGGCGGAGATCATCGCGAAGGCGTCGTCTTTGATGGCGGTGACCTTGGCGGAGACGGCGCGGTGGTCGGCTTGGGCGGCTTCGCTCCAGCGGGCGACGGAGACTTGGATGAGGTCGGCGCTGGAGACGACCTCGAGCCCGAGGCCTCGGATCAGCTCGACCGCGCCGGCGTCGACGAAGCTGACGGCGGGGAGTTGCCCGCCGGGGGAGTATTCCATCGCGACGCGGGCGGAGCCGGCGAGGAGCTCGGCGAGATTGGCGCGGAGCTCTTGCCAGGAGAGGAAGATCTTTTTGGTGATGGGGTCTTTGTCGAACTGGGTGGCGTCGATGGCGTGAACGAGGGCGGTGGGCTCGCCGCGCGCGGGGATGATGATGGCGAAGCGGCGGGTGGTCCAGCGCTTGCCTGCGGGTGAGGGGAAGAGCTGGGCGGCGATGGGGTTGCTGCCTCGGAAATCCCAGAGGACCCAGGCGTCGATGCGGCGGTCGAGCATGAAGGCTTGCAGGTCACGCATGGCGGTGGTGGAGATGGTCATGGGTGGTTCCGATTGAAAGGCAGAGATGAGTGCTGAGTGCTGAGTGATGAGGGGAAGATGGGTTAGGGTTTGGGGGCGTCTTGTTTCGGTTGTTGCGTTTCGGTGAGGATGGTGTTGAGTTCGGGTTCGAGGGCTTTCCACCAGCGGGTGTAGCCCTCTTGGCTGAGGTGGAGCAGGTCGGGCATGATGGTTCGGCTGATGCCGCCGTCGGCTTCGATGAAGTTGGGGCCGAGGTCGAGGAAGCGGACGCGTGGGCCCCCTTCGTCGGCGGGGATGTTCTTTGCCCATTCGCTGAGGAGCTGATTGGTGAGCTTGGCTTTGTGGTTGAGCGGGTCGTTCTTCTCGCCTCGGGGGAGGATGGCGAGGACGATGATCTTCGCGGTGGGCAGGCGCTGGGCCATGGCCTTGACGCAGGCACGGATGCCCGCGGCGACCTCGGCGGGTTCGTCGCTGTTGAGGTTGTTGGTCCCGATGAGGAGGACGACGGCCTTGGTGGGCTCGCCTTTCTTGGGCTTGTTGAGCGAGGCGAAGGATTCGACGGTGATGCGGTGGAGGACGTGCTGGGTGCGGTCGCCGCCGATGCCGAGGTTGAGGGCGTTGAGCTTTGCGGGGCCGAGGGCCCAGATCTCTTTGCCCGCGGCTTCCCAGCCTTGGGTGATGGAGTCGCCGATGAAGATGACCGGTGCGCCCTGGGCGAGGGCGGCTTTGTTGACGCGGGTGTTGAGATCGCGGAGACGGGCTTGCCACCAGCCGTCGGTTCGGGGCTGGGGGTTGATGGCGGGGTTGTCGGAGATTTTGGCGGGCGGGGCTTTTCCTGGTGGGAAGACGGCGAGTGAGTCGACGGCGATGGCGGCCTCGTTCATGAGGCGCTCGGCTTCGGCGCGGGCGGCGTTGAGCGCGGGTTGGTCGATGCCGGCGGCGAGTGTGTCGGGGCTTGCGTACTTGATGACCAGATGAGCCGCGACGAGGCCCGCGGGCGTGCGGGCGACGATGGTGCGCAGGCGCTTGCGCGTGAATGCACGCTCGGCGGTGCTGGTGGTTTGATCGGTGACGGAGAGGATGCCCTGGCGATCTTCCCACGCGGGGCCCGAGGAATCTGGATCGCGGGTGATGGTCAGGCGGACGGTGCACGGGCCCTTGCGGAGGAGGGCGACGTGGGTTGAGCGCGGGGCGGCGCTTTCGAGCGTGCTTGGAGAATCGTCGATCCAGCCCGCGGGGGAGTAGAAGCGGACAGTGGCGCGGTCGTCGCGGTGCTCGATGAGGCGGGAGATGGCGGGTTGGGTTTGTGCGGCCGTGGGTACGGGTGGTGCGGGTTCGGCGGCGGCGATGATCGGCGTGAGGGCGCACGCGGCGAAGAGCGCGCAGGTGATCAGTGCGGCGATGTGCGTTCGGCTGGTCATGGTGACCTGCTTTCGGTTGCGCTGGGGTGGTTGAGGTTGTCGGCGATGGTGGCGAGATCGCTGAGGTGCTGGGGATTGGCGGTGCCGACGACGGCGGCGGTGACGCCCGGGGTGTTCAGGACGCTGCGGAGTGATTCGCTGGGGTTGGAGTGCCCTGAGGCGAGGGGCTTTTTGATCAGCACGCCGACGCCTTGGTCGGCAGCGCGGGCGATGAGGGGTTGCATCGCGCGGTCGTGCTGATTGAGGGTGAGCATGAGGACATCGCAGCGGGCGATGGGGTTGGTGAGGGCGAGCTCAGCGCCGGCGGTGGAGCCGATGGATGCGCCGACGGCGCGGATGAGGCCTTGGTGTTGCAGCTCGCGGAGTGTGCGAAGGGCGTGGCCTTGCGCGAGGATCTCGTGATCGGGCGAGCTTGCGGCGAAGTGGAGCAGCACGATGTCGAGCATCGGCACGCGGAGGGTTTGTAGCGAGCGATGGATGGATTCGCGGATGTGGTCGGGGGAGAAGTCGTAGGTGGAGTTGCTGGTGGACTCGTTGAAGATCTCGCCGACCTTGGTGCAGATGAGCCAGCGGTCGGTCGTTGCGGCGGCGGGCGTGGTGCTTGCGGTCGGGGCGATTTGGGGAAGGATGGTGCCGAGGCGGAGTTCGCTTGTGCCGTAGGCCGGGGCGGTATCGATGAGGCGGATGCCTTTGGACCAGGCGGTGTGCAGGAGCGAGCGCACGGCGTCGTCGGTGGGAAGTTGCGTGGGCGCGGCGCCGGGGTATTTCAGACCGGAAAGGCGGCCGAGTTTGACGGTGCCGAGGGCGAGGGGCGGGAGGGTGAGGCCTGTGGCGCCGAGGGGGCGGGGGATCATGCGGTGCCCCCGATCTGCGTGGTCCCCCCCAACCCCCCCACTGCTGCTTTGTCACGAGCGGTTTCCCACGGCAGCGTGCCGACGTGTGCGCGGGGGAGTGTGGCGAGTGTGTCGGTGGCGGCGGGTTGAACGGGGTTCGGGTCGTTGATGGCGAGCCCGAGCTGACGGAGTTGGTTGATGAGGCGCTGGGCGAGCAGCGGGGCGAAGGCGAGTTTGGTGGGCCAGGCGGCGATGATGGGCCCGGCGTGTTGGATGACGGGCTCGTCGGGGCGCGAGCCGTCGGGCATGAAGCCCTCGGCGCGGTCGATTCGACCGGCGGCGAGGCGGATGCTGGGCAGCTCGCGGCTGAGCCAGGGGAGGCAGGCGTGGAGTTCCTTTGTGCAGGCTTCGATCTGCTCGCTGGCGGAGCGTGGGACGCCCTGCTCGGCGATGCCGCCACCGATGAGCCAGTGGGTCGGGCCTGTGTTGCCTCGCGAGAAGCTGGTGATGGTCAGGCGTGGGACGGAGCCAACACCCAGGCAATGCCCGAAGAGCATGCCACGGGACGGGAGAGCATCGGCGAGCGGTTCGGGGAGCTCGGCATAGAGCATGTGTAGCGGGCGGGTCTGCATGCGGATGAATGAGCCGAGCGGTGAGGAGGATTTGTCATGCTCGTCGCGCATGAGGCGTGCGAGATCCGCGTTGCCTGCGCCGGCGGTGCAGATCAGCGCGCGGGATGAGAACGCGACGTGCCGACCGTCGTGAAGCTCTGCGGCGACGCGGACGGCGTCGCGTGCGTGTTGAGAAGTTCGGGTGATGCTGATGATGCGCGCGACGCGGGCGATGGCGTTCTCCCGGCCTTTCGCGAGCGCTGACACGACGCTGGGGATATCCAGCACGGGCTCGGCGACTTGGTACACGTCGACGCTGCTGGGCGCGCTGGCGAAGAGACTCGGGCGGCTGGATTTGTCGAGGCGCTGCACCGGCGTGCGGATCGCCTTGCTCGCGGCGACGCCCGAGAAGCGTGACAGCAGGCCTGTCGTGGTCCAGAGGAGTTGATGCTCGCTGAGGACGCGGGCGGTGGGGATGGCGACTTCGCCTTCGCCTTTCAGGGCGGCTTGCCAGGCGCTGGGCATGGCGCGGATGGCTTTGCTGGCGCTGCTGGCTTGACCGGTCAGGGCGTACTTGATGCCGCCGTGGATGATGCCCTGGGACCAGAGGGTTTGACCCTGGGCGAGTGCGTGGGCTTCGATGAGCCCGGCGCGGAGGCCTCGGTTCAGGAGTGTGGCGAGGGTCCACAGCCCGGCGATGCCGCCGCCGATGATCAGCACGTCGAGCTCGATGGTGGGTTGATCGCTCACGCTACGAGCAGGGTATCGCGGGGGACGGCGGAGGGGATACTTGAGCGTTGGAAGGCGAGATCAGCTTGCGGTGGCGACGATGACCGTGCGGTCGTCGGCGGCGGGTGCGTTGTGAGCGAAGGCGCCGAGTTCATCCAGCAGCGTGGTGAGCAAGGCGGCGGCGTCTTCGTGCGGGCGGGCGATGATCTCGTCGAGGCGGTCGGTGCCGAACATCTCGCGGGTGGGCGAGAAGGTTTCGGTGATGCCGTCGGTGTAGAGGATGAGTGCATCGCCCGGGTCGATGTTGATGGAGGCGGTTGTGTACTCGGCGTCTTCGAGGATGCCCAGCGGGACGCCCTGAGCACCTTCGACGGAGAGGACGGGGCCGGAGGTTTCGTGGGTGGCGAAACCGACGCGGAGGCGCGGGGGGTTGTGCCCGGCGCTTGAGTAATCGAGCTTGCGGGTGGTGGGGTTGTACACGGCGTAGAAGGCGGTGACGAACATCATGCCGCCGCTGGTGCTCAGGGCGTAGCGGGTGGAGAGTTCGCGGTTGACGGCGGTGAGGAACTTGCCCGGCGCCTGGCGGTCGGTGGGGGCGACGTGGGCGATGGCGTGCATGATGGCCATGAGTACGGCGGCGGGGGTGCCGTGGCCCGAGACGTCGGCGATGAGCATGCCGATGCTGCCGTTCTGGAGCTCGAAGAAGTCGTAGTAGTCGCCGCCGGCGTTTTTGCTGGTCTGGTAGTGGGTCGCGAGATCAAGCCCCGGGACGCTGGGGAGCTTGACGGGGAGCAGGGCGCGTTGGATGTCGGCGACGGCGCGCATCTCGCGATCGAGGGCTTCGTTGGTCTCGGCGAGTTTTCTGGCCATGACGAGGCTGGAGGTCGCGCGGCCGAAGAGGCTGGAGAGCCAGTACAACTCGGGGACTTTGTGCGTCTCGAAAGCGTTCTTTGCGCGGCGAAGCACGCAGACCATGTTGACGGCTTCGCCCGATTCGTAGTGCGGGATGGCGAGCAATGAGCCGAACCCGCGGAGGTACATCGCGCAGGGGTCGTCGTCGTCGACGCGGAGGTCGTTGATGAGCAGGGGCTTGCCGGCGTAGAGCAGCTCGCCCAGGATGCCGCGGTCGAGGATGGGGAGTTTGTGGGGCTGCTTCCAGGGGTCGATGTCTTCAGACCAGCCGCTGAAGCGTGTGATGCGGAAGTGGGGTGTTTCGAGCCCGCGTTTGGAGGTGCTGACGATGCCGTCGTTTCGGTAGAGGGAGCGGATCCGCTGCCCGTATTGCTTGACGATCAACTGGGGGTCGGACTGGCTGCTCATGTCGCGCATGAGCGAGTCGACCTGGAGGAGGCGTTGCTGCCAGTCTTCGGGCAATCCGGCGCCGTCGTTGTGCGTTTCGCCCGCCCCGCTGGTTGATGCTGCACCCATGAGGGGATGGTACACGGGCGTACGGTTTGTGCCGCCGGTTTTTCGCAGGAAAGAGCGCGGTTGCGCGTGAAAGTCTTGGGCGTGGAACCGGGATTTACCCTCGGGTCGTGTCGCTTGGGCGGTTGGGGGCGTCGGGTTTGGAGCTCAGCACGATCACCTCTGCGCCATCGCTGAGATCGCGCCCGGGCTTGCGGGAGCGGAAGGAGGAGACGCCGTACTGCTTGCGCCACCAGATGAAGACCAGCGCACCGCAGGTGGGGAAGAGGATCCCGACGGTGATGGCGATCCAGAGGCCGGGCATGGATTAGAGCTCCACCATCTCCATCGCCGGGGCCTGCTCGATGGGCAGGACGGGTTGGGCGACGTTGGTGATGAAGGCTTCGAGGCCGGGGAGTTTGGCCATCTCGGCGCGGAGGGCGGCGGGGTTGGCCAGCGGGGCGTTCGCGGTTGGGCCTTGCTTGGCGAGGGTGACCAGATCGAGGCCGATCTGGGATTCGCTGCGGGCGCCTTCGCGGGCGGGGATGGCCTGCTCGAAGGCTTGGATGAGGCCCTTGGCGTTCTCGAAGCAGCCGGCCTTTTCGACCCATGTGACGCAGGGCAGGACGACGTCGGCGCGGTCGATCAGCTCGCTGGGGAGGGTATCGACCGCAACGACGAACTTGCCCTCGAGGGCCTGGGTGAGGGCGCTGGTGATCCAGTTGGAGGGGTAGTTGCCCGTGATGATCACGCCGCCGACTTCGTTGCTGCGGAGCTGGGCGATGATCTGCTCGAAGCTGGCGACGTAGCCGCCGTGGGGGGAGGACTTGCTGACGGCCTCGAGCACGCGCTTGACGCCTCGGCTGTTGGGGCACTTCTCGGCGTAGAGCTTGAACCCGTCGGCCTTGCCCGGCGGGAAGGTTTTGTCCTGACCCTGAACGGGGATCGGGCCCATGGCGAGGAAAGCGCGGTCGTCGATGGCGCGGGCGGCCTTGGCCATCGCGTACGCGTCTTCGCAGCTCAGCATGGGGCTGACGATCACCGCGATGCGTTTGCCCTTGGCGCTGACGGCCTTGAGGCCCTCAACCGCGTCGCTGATGCCGCGGGCCCACTCGGTTGCGAGCTGCACGCCGAACTGCTTGTGGCGGGCGCCGCTGAGGCGGTCTTCACGCTGGACGAACTTCCACCCGTGGCGGACTTCGTCGGTGATCCACCACTTGTTGACGGCCATGTTCGTGCGGGGCTTGATGCGGTAGACCTTGCCCTCGTTGTGTTCGACGAAGATGTTGTCGCCGCTGGCGGTGAGGCCGTCGATGCTGGGGGTGCTCTTGAGGAACCAGACGCGCTGGGCGAAGAGGAAGTCCTTGTCGAGCAGAGCGCCGACGGGGCAGAGGTCAACGACGTTGCCGGCGAGTTCGTTGTCGATTGGCTGACCGGGGAAGACGTCGATCTCTTCGCGGTTGCCGCGGCCGGAGACACAGAGTTCGCTGGTGCCGCTGACTTCGCGGGTGAAGCGGACGCAGCGGGTGCACATGATGCAGCGGTCGCTGTAGAGGTAGATGTTGGGCCCGACGTCCTTCTTGGGGTTCTTGACCTTGGTTTCCTCGAAGCGGCTTTGCCCGCGGCCGTATTCGTAGCTGTAGTCCTGCAGGAGACACTCGCCGGCCTGATCGCAGACGGGGCAGTCGAGTGGGTGGTTGATCAGGAGGTACTCCATGACCGCCTTCTGATTGGCGACGGCCTTGGGGGAGTCGGTGTAGACGACCATGCCTTCCATGCAGGCGGTCTGGCAGGTGGGCATGAGCTTGCCGCCCATGTAGGGCATGAGCTTGCCTGTGGCCTTGTCGGGCATCCAGACCTCGGCGAGGCAGATGCGGCAGCTCGCGACGACGGAGAGCCCGTCGTGATAGCAGTATTGAGGGACTTGCACCCCTTCACCGTTGGCCACCTGCAGGATGAGCTGGCCGGGCTTGAACTCGCACACACGTCCATTGATGGTGATCTGGGGCATAGCGGGTCGATGGTAGCGCTCAAATGGAGGGCATCGAGGGGTGGCGGCTGGAGGAGGGTCGGGGAGGATGAGGCGGGCGACGGGAGTAAAAATCGTCGGCAGAGTTGCCCAGCTTGCCGGGGTTGCGTGTGTTGACCGGGGGGTTCCCCTGTTCTTGGAAAGTTCATCGCTGCATTGGTGGATTTTCGGCCTCTGTGGCTCATGATCGTCGCATGAGGTGAAGTATCGCGATGCGGTGCTTTGCGCGTGCCGTGAGGAGAGAGAGAACCCCACGGTCAACTTGAGTTTGTTCCCACCTGTTGCGAGCGGGTCGCTGGTGCTTGCTGGTGCTCACGTTGGTGTGAGCCGAGCGCGGTGATCTGTGCGTGCGGTGGGTGGTTTGGTGTGCTGTTCCATTCACGGCGGGCGAAAGCCCCCCACCTTTTTTCATGGAGAGAGAAACGATGTCCCGTACTGCGCTTGCTTTGTCCGCTGCTGCTGTTCTGACCGCTGTTGCCTCGAGCCAGGGCTCGGTGGTCATCGCGACCTTCAACGGCGCGAACCCCAGCGATACCTTCACCATCACCACCGACGGCGGGACCAGCTCTTCGCAGGTCCGCGCGGGGCTGATGAACTGGACCCGCACCGGCGGCGACGCCCCGGGCCTCTCCCCGACGTTCTGGACCTTCTGCATCGAGGTCACCCAGCACGTCAGCAACAACAACTCGTACACGTACAACGTGCTCCCCGCGGATCAGGCCCCCAACACCGCGCCGATGGGTCTGCAGCGGGCTGATCTGCTCTCCGAGCTCTTCGGGCGGTATATCTCGACGCTGAACTTCGGGAACACGACCCAAGTCGCGGCCTTCCAGCTGGCGATCTGGGAGATCGTCTACGACAACGGCGTCGACCTGCTCAACGGCGACTTCCAGGTCACCGGCGGCAACGCCAACGCCCGCACCATCGCGCAGAACTACCTGAACACGCTCGACGGCACCGGCGCCCGTGTGACGGTCGAAGCGCTCGTCTCCGCGAACAACCAGGACCAGATCGTCCCCACCCCCGGCGCGCTGGCGCTCATGGGCATGGGCGGGCTGATGGCCTCGCGTCGTCGTCGCGCCTGATCGATCGGTTCTTCACTGGCTGGCGATCACGGAACAGCGTTTGATCAGCACCGACGGCTTCGGCCGTCGGTTTTTTTTCGCGCGATGTGGTGATCGCTGTTGTGTATGTGTTTCAACAGATGTTAACAACCAGTACCTTTGTTGCGAGAATGAAACGGTTGTTTTATTCCAGTTGAATTCCCTAGAAGTCAGTGATTATACTGAGCACGGAATCAATTCTGCGAGGCTTCGGCGTATTCTGCGGTTGATGTGAAGGGTTTCGATTGGTCGGAGTTCGGTGATTTCAGCGGACGGATGGGGAAGGAGTTTGCAAGCCCGGCCGTGATTGCAGTGAGCGTTGTGCTCTCCGCGTGGTATGCGACACCACGCGGTTCGGACCGCTGGGGCGGTTTGTGACAAGGGCTTGAGTCGGTCGCGGAATAACAACGAACCCGAAAGGGTTCAAGGAGAGAGAGTTATGGCTTCGATGCGATCGATGGTGGTTGTGACCTCGGCGGCGCTGGCGATGGCTTCGCTGGCTCAGGGCTCGACGGTATTCTCGAACAACGGCAACCCCGGTGACCTGTTCAGCAACGCCGGCGGCTCGAACCAGGGCCAGGCGGTGGTCGGCAGTTCGTGGTATTACAACAACGTCCGCAACAGCGGCTCGGTGGGGATCAACACCACGTACGCTCGTTCGGGGAACGGCTCAGCGTTCCTCGGCGGCACGCAGGACAGCAGCAAGGCGGACATCGAACTGCTCCCCGGCGGGTTCAACTTCGGGGGCAACTTCGTCTCGACCGGTTCGCTGGGCACGCTCGGCGCGCTGAACTCGCTTTCGTACGAGTGGTACCGCGATTCGTCCAGCACCGCCCGCGCCGACCTTCATCCGGTCATCCGTCTGCTGATCGATGCCGACGGCAACCTGAACACCACCAACGACCGCGGCGGGCTGGTCTTTGAGCGTGCGTACAACGGCGGTGGCGTGGTCACCAACCAGTGGGTCACCGAGAACATCTTCTCGTACAACTCCGGCGCTGGCGCGAACATGTGGACGTTCGGCGCGGGGATGAGCTTTGCTCAGCTCGGCTACGGCGTCACGCTGTCGGGTTGGCAGGCGGGCGCGGGGACGATCTCGGGCTCCAGCGCCATCATCGGGATCTCCCTGGGCATCGGCTCGGGCTGGGGCGGGTCGTTCGCCGGCGCTGTGGACAACGTCTCGTTCGGGTTTACGGGTGGTGCGGCGTACACCTTTAACTTTGAAGTCGTGCCCACCCCCGGCGCGATGGCCTTGCTGGGCTTGGGCGGGTTGGTTGCGGCGCGTCGGCGTCGGACCCAGGCCTGAGCCGGTTCGGAACTGGTGAAGCATCGACGACGACAAACTTGACTGCTTCTCTACGCAGGCCCGTGGGCGATCCCCGCGGGCCTGTTGTTTTCGCGTCGGCGCGACGAAAGTGCGTCGGTTCGGTGTGTGGGGAAGGGGGCCGATGCACCTACCATCCGCCCCTATGTCTGGTGAACCGAACAATGCCGCGTCGTCTTCGAACTCATCGCTGAACGCCCCGACCGGGACGCGTGATCTCTACCCGCTGGAACTTGCGCGTCGGCGGTGGATCGAGCGGCGTTGGCGCGACACGTCGCTGCGTCACGGGTTTGATGAGATCGACGGGCCGACGTTTGAGCACACCGAGCTGTACACGCGCAAGTCGGGCGACGGGATCGTTTCGGAGATCTTCGGGGTCTACTCGGGGAAGGACGAGGCGGGGCTGAAGACGATGGGGCAGCGTCTGGCGGCGGGAGAGACCGGCGCGGTGGCGCCGTATGCGCTGCGCCCGGAGTTCACCCCCACGCTGGCGCGGATGTTCGCGGCGAGGGCCGGTCAGCTTGCGCGGCCCACGAAGTGGTTCTGGCAGCAGAACTGCTATCGCGCCGAGAAGCCCCAGCGCGGGCGC
Organism: Phycisphaerales bacterium; assembly: GCA_032229765.1. Lineage (GTDB taxonomy): Bacteria > Planctomycetota > Phycisphaerae > Phycisphaerales > UBA1924 > JACVCS01. The sequence continues at coordinate 13,980 of JAVTWO010000025.1, forward strand.
TTGCGCGAGTTCATGCAATGGAACTGCGACATCATCGGGATCCCGGGCGAGCCCAGCGCGGGCGCGACGCCCTCGGCGGCTGAAAAGGCCGAGCTCGACGCGGAGATCATCGCCTGCTGCGTCGACCTGCTGCGCGGGGTTGGGCTCTCGCCCGCGAACGTGAAGGTGCGGTTCAACGACCGATCGGTCCTGGGCAACATCGTCTCGCGGCTGGGGGTGGATGATGAGCACCACGCCGCGGCGTTCGCGCTGCTTGACCGGCGCAACAAGCTCGACAACGCGGATCTTGAGGCGATGGCCTTCGAGTTCGGGATCACGTCGATCGAGTTCCTGAACTTCCTGAAGCGTCCGCGCGGCGGGGAGAACCTCGCCTCGTCGCTGGCGCACTTGCCCGTGACCGACCGCGGCGATCTGGAGCGGTTGACGCAGCCGCTGACGCTGCTGCAAAGCCGACTGGCGGAGGCGGGGTGCGCCGAGTGGTGCGAGGTGGACATGAACATCGCGCGCGGCCTGGCGTACTACACCGGGATGGTCTTTGAGGTGATCGCCGACGGCGAGCGTGCGGTGGCGGGCGGTGGACGCTACGACAACCTCATCGCGACCTTCGGCGGGCCGACAACCCCCGCGGTGGGCTTCGGGATGGGTGACGTGGTGCTGTCGCTGCTGCTGCAGGACAAGGGCCTGATGCCCAGCGATAAGCAGATCGCGGCGGAGCTTGGGCTGCGCCCCGATGCGTTTGTGATTTCCAACGGGAGTCCCGAAGCCGACGCACTGGTGGGCCCGGTGCTGGCGAAGCTGCGCGGGATGGGCCTGCACGCGCGCCGGTCGTACAAGAGCACCGGGAAGATCGGCAAGCTTTTGAAGGAAGCCAGCGACGTGAACAGCCGATTCGCGGTGATCATCGAATCGAGCGACGAGATCACGCTGAAGGACATGGACAACAACACGCAAGACCGCGGACCACGCGAGACGCTGCTGGCGCGGATCACGCCGGTGTGATGTTCAAGAGTTCCGCGCGATGTGCATCGCCCGCTGATAGACCGATTCGAGCTCGCGGACCATCGTCTGCGCGCTGAAGCGGTCGGCGCACATTGCGCGCCCGCGCTGGGCGAGTTGCTGGCGTTGCTCCGGATTCGCGGCACACCAGCGGATGGCTTCGCGCAAGCCTTGCACGTCGGAGGTCTTCACCAGCCGACCGGTCTGCATGTCGATGCAGGCTTCGCCCGTCCCGTCGCAGTCGTACGCGACGGGGCAGACGCCGGTGAGGAGGGCTTGGGGGACGGTGCGTGGAAGACCTTCGCGGAGGCTCGGGTGCGCTAGCACGTCCATCGCGCGGATCAGCCCCGGCACACGCTCGGGCGGGACCAACCCCGTCAATACCACGCTCGCGCCGCGCACGCGGTCCGCGGGCTCGCTGCGATCGAGCTGGACGACTTTCAGTCCCAAGCTTTGGGCGCGATCGATGAGGCGCTGTCGCCACCACCCGTCGCCGACCCAGAGGAGTTTCATTGTTTGCGTGGTGCGCAGATCGTCGGCGAGAGCCGAGAGCAGATCGTCGTGGCCCTTGTGCTCGGCGAGTCGCGCCACGGTGCCGACGACGAAAGCGTTGTCGGCGAAGCCCAGCGACGATCGCATCTCATCGCGGCTTTCGCCCGCGCGTGGGGTGAGGTAGGGCTCGACTTCCATGCCTGAGTAGACAGTGGTGTATTGCTCAGGCCGACCGATGGATCGGGCGAGGAACTGGTCGGTCATCGACTTCGCCACGCTGACGATGATGTGGCAGCGCTTCGCGGCGTACCGCTCGGCGATTTCGTAGATGCGGTTGCTGAGGCGCGTCTTCAGGCGTGAGAGGGAGCCGCCCGAGATGGGCATGAAGGGCGGGCCGTGGATGGTGTGGACGATGCCCGCGGGCTCGGAGAGGCCTGTGTACCAAAGCTCATCGGCCCATGAACTGACGGACCACCCGGCCGCGCGCCCGATGATCCCGGCTTTGCTGCTGTGGGTGTGGATGATGTCCGGATCGATCTTCTGCATGAGCGCCCGCAGTTGAAACCAGCAGCGCGTGTCGTGCCAGGGGTTGATCGAGCGGACCAGGCTGGGCACGACGTGCGTGGTGATCCCGCGGCCGTCTTGGGTGCGGAAGGCTTCGACGCGTTTGAGCAGCGAGCCCTCTGGGCCGTAGATAGGTCCGAAGGCCAAGTGGACCTCATGCCCAAGTCGCGCCTGACCTTCGCAGGAGAGAACGGTGTTCTCCTGTGAGCCGCCGAGGATCAGGCGCGTCGAGATGTGCAGGATCTTCAGCACGTTGGTACCAGAGAATGTACCCGCAAGAGCGGGAATCGGCACGGAGAAGGGCCCGCGCCCGGGCGGATCTCTCGCCTTACCATGCGTGAACATGTCCAAAGAGGTCGTCATCACGGGTATCGGCGCGGTCAGTGCTCTGGGCGTCGGCGTGCAGCCGCTGTGGGAGGGGCTGTGCGCGGGCAAGAGCGGGCTGCGTCCGATCACGCGTTTCGACGCGCAGGGGTTCCCCAGCAAGCTGGCGGGCGAGGTTGAGAACTTCTCGGCGCGGGATTTGGTGCCCAAGAGCTATCGCAAGGCCGTGAAGGTGATGGCGCGGGATATCGAGCTGGCGGTGGGGGCGGCGATGGAGGCCGTCAGCGACGCGGGGCTGGTGACGAAGGCGGCGCTGGACCTTGAGAGCGACCCCGAGAGCGCCTCGAAACTCACCATCCCCTCCGCACGCGTGGGCTGCCACATCGGCGCGGGGCTGATCTCCGCGGATGCCGACGAACTGGCCGCGGCGATGGTCACCAGCAAGGACGAAGCCACCGGCGAGTTCGACAAAGCCCGCTGGGGCAAGTCGGGGATGGAGAACCTCACCCCGCTGTGGATGCTCAAGTACCTCCCCAACATGGTCGCCTGCCACGTGACGATCATCCACGGTGCCTGCGGCCCATCCAACACCATCACCTGCGCCGAGGCTTCGGGCCTGCTCTCCATCGGTGAATCGCTCCGCGTCATCCAACGCAACGACGCCGACGTGTGCTTCTGTGGCGGCGCCGAGAGCAAGGTCAACCTCATGGGCCTGCTCCGCATGGACTTCGCCGGTCGACTCGCCCCCACGCCCGCCGAGGCCACCGACGGCTCCAGCGTCGTTCGTCCCTACGACCCCAACGCCACGGGCGGCCTCCTCGGCGAGGGCGCGGGGTTGCTCATCCTCGAATCCAAGCAGAGCGCCGCCGCACGCAACGCCCGCGTCTATGCCGAGGTCGTCGGCTTCGGCTCGGCCCACAGCCCACGCCGCCCGTCGTACCGCGGTCAACGCGGGATCGCGGCAAACTTCAACCCCGCCGAGCCCGACGAGGGCTTTGAGTTCGCCATTGCCAACGCCCTCGACGACGCGAAACTCTCGGCGAGCGATATCGACGCGGTCGTGACGCTCGGCTCGGGCGTGCCCAGCGTTGACCTGGGCGAGGCGGGGGCACTGAAAAAGGTCTTTGGCTCGCATCTGCCCAACATCGAGATCGTCACGGTTGGCCCGAACATCGGCAACTGCATGGCGGGGATCGGCGGGCTTCTGGCGGCCGTGGCGACCAAGGCCGTCAGCGAGCAGAAGCTGCCCGCACGCCTGAACGCCGGTGCGCCGGTGGATGGCCTTCGCGCCGGACCGGCCCCCGCGCGCTCGGCAAAGCTCCGCCATGTGCTGGCCGTGAGCAGTTCTTTGGGTGGGCAGAACGCCGCGATCATCCTTCGCCCCGCGGCGGCATCGAATGGCTAAGCACCCGTCGGCGGGCGGTTCCCGCCTCGGGACTTGCCATACCATTGCCGCTCGCGAAGAGGGCTCGTACACCTCCCCCGAGAGGCCTCCCGGGGGGGGGGGGGGGGGGGGGGGGGGGG
>JAVTWO010000026.1:0-3065 GCA_032229765.1 Phycisphaerales bacterium
TGGCAGCGAGATCAACACCGGCGGCAGCATCATCATGCTCATCGAAATCAACAGCGCACTGATCACCATGTCGATCACCAGGAACGGCAGGTAAATCCTGAACCCCATCAAAAACGCCGTCTTCAACTCGCTCAGCACAAACGCCGGCACCAGACTCACCATGTCCACATCCGCCCGCGTCAGCCGCGACGGATCGCTCGTGTCCACACCCCGATAGTTCAAAATCATGTACAGGCTCGACCAGTTCCCCGTCGCCTCGATCTGATCGAACATGAAATCCCGCACCGGCTGCTTCGACGCATCCCACAACTTCTCGTAACTCTGGATTTCCCCCCGCTGATAAGGCCCGATCGCCTCCGCCCGAATCCGATCAATCGTCGGCGTCATCACCAGCAGCGACAGCACCAGCGACAACCCCAGCATCACCTGGCTCGGCGGCATCTGCGCCGTGCCCAACGCCTGCTTCAACAAACTCAGCACAATCACAATCCGTAAGAAACACGTGCACATCAACATGACCGTCGGCACCAACCCCAGCACCGTCAGCACGATCACCACGTTCATCGCCGCAGACAACCCCGGCGCTCTCCTCGCCTGCCCCTCACCACCACCACCCGCTCCCCCACCATTCAACCCCGGGATCGCCTCCGCCGCCCCCGCGAGAATCGAAATCGGATTGATCTCCGTGATGTCCTTCGCCGCCCGCTGATCACTCCCAGGCCGAAGCACATCCTCCCGCCCCACCGCCGCCTCCGAGCCGAGCACCATCCCGGGCGTCAGCACATCGCTCGGCGAAACCGCGCGCGTCTCATCCACACGCTGCGCAAACGCCGCCGCGGGCATCACCACCACGCCGCACACGCACGCCAGCACCACCGCGAACACACGCATCATCCCGGCAAACGTTCTCACGCCACACCTCCCCCGCCATTGCCGCCCGCACCAACCCCGCGCCCCTTCAGCGCCGCCAGCCGCCGCGAAAGGTTCGCCATCGAAAGCTCACCCTCATCCTCCGAAACCGCGCTCACCAAAGCCGACGCACCCGCACGCCCCCGAGCCTCCCCAACCGAGCGCGCAAACGAAAACGCCCGATCCTCAGCTTCATTCTCGCGCCCGCGCTCGCGTTCATGCTCGCGTTCCAAACTAAACCCCGCACGCACCCGCTCATCCTCATCCGTCGAACTCACCGCCAACACACCCGCACCACCACCCGCTCCACTCGCCACCCGCTCCACCCCATCCCCATGCTCATCGCTGTGCTTCCGCAGCATCGACCCAAACTTCGACGCGATGCTCGTCCCTCCGCCGTCCTCGACCTTCTGCAAGAGCCGCGCAACCTCCTCCGGCTCATTGATCTCGCTCAGCGTCACAAACCCGCCCCCCGCCGAAAGCCCACCGCGCCCGGGCGAGCTGTGCCCAAGCAGCAGCACCCGCCGATCCACCTTCACCAGCACCAGCAACTGCCCCTTCGCAACCGGGTACCGCCCCAATACCTCAATCACCCCGCCCGGCGCTTTCCCGCCCGGCCCAAGCGCACTCGCCAGCGACGACCCCGCACCCATCACCCGCTTCAGCAACATCATGCACCCAACCAGCACCACCAGCACCACACCCAGCGGCAGCGCCATGCTCGACAACGTCGCCAACCCACCACCCCCACCCCCCGCACTCCCCACACCCTGCTCATCCGCCGACCGCACCCCACCCAGCGCCGCGTGCTCCTTCTCCTGCACCCCACCCTTCACCACCGAAGTCTGATTCGTCCCCGCCGCCACCCCACCACCCAACCCACGCAGCTCGCTCACACCCGTAAACGCATACCCAATCCCCGGCTCCAGCCCCTCGCCCATCAACCACCGCACGCTCTTCGCATCGCGCACATCAAACCCACCAACCCGCCGCTCCTCACCCGCCGACGCCACCGCCGTCACCAGCACAAACGCGCCAGCGCCAACAACCACCGCCATCACCGTTCGTGCTCGCCGAGTCATCATCATGGGCCTTCCTTGGCCATCGCAATCCCGCACGCGTCTCCAGACGCCGCGCCCCCCCCCCACCCGCTCCCCGTGCCACCGATCGACAAAGTCGATCGGTGCTTCCAATCACCGTCCACCGCAACCTCACGCCGTCTTCCGTCCACCCTCACCCGGATCCTGAATAATCTCGTTGATACGAACACAAAAGTTATCATTCAAAACCAGCACCTCACCCCTTGCCACCGGCCGGTCATTCACATAAATATCCACCGGATCACCCGCGAGCTTGTCCAGCTCCACCACCGACCCCTCCCCCAGCCGCAGCACATCCTCAACCAACATCCGCGTCCGCCCAAGCTCGATCTTCACGTGCAGGTTCACGTCGCCCAACAGCTCAATCCCATCGGGCAACTTCGAACCACCCACCGACCCCACCCCACCACCACCCAAGTTCGGCATCGCAAACGCCGCCGTCGCCGGCTGCTGCACCGCCGCCCCCGCGCTCACACCCGCCGCCGCAGGCGCGGGCGCACTCGACCCCGACCCCGCGCTCATCGCCGCCGGGTCCAACCCCATCTGCGCCATCATCGCCGCCTCCGCCTCCTCATCACTCACCTTCGGCCCGCCAATCGCCCCCACCCCCCCCACCGCCGGCGCAGCCGAAGCCGCCGGCGCCGCCTTCGACGCCGCAATCGCCGCCTGAGCGGCCTTCAACGCCGCCATCGCCGCCTCTTCCTTCGCCGTAGGTACCCCGCCCGCTCCACCACCCGCGCCCACGCCACCATCCACCGGCTGCTGAGCATCCTGCTCCGCCATACAGCACCTCATCGCGGCCAAGCCCGCGAACATCCAACCTCAGGGACCAGCCAGGCTCCGCCCAACCAAAATCCCTTCCACCCCTCTCGATCGGCCCCATCCCCCCCCAAGCCGCACTTTTCGCGCACAGGCATTCACCCTCTTTGCGCATTCCCCCCCTCCCCGCGCCCACCTTGCGCAACCTCCCCACCACCCCCCCTGCCCTGTGGCCCTGTGCCATGTGCCATGTGGCCCTGTGCCATGTCGACTCCCCTTGCCCCAACCCCAACTTTC
>JAVTWO010000027.1:0-17802 GCA_032229765.1 Phycisphaerales bacterium
CGCCGAAACCTCTTCGCGCGCGACCGCAACCAGTGCCAGTACTGCGGCAAGCACTTCCCCACCAACGAGCTCTCCATCGACCACGTCCTGCCGCGCAGCCAAGGCGGCGGCGACTCATGGGAGAACCTCGTCTGCGCCTGCATCCGCTGCAACGCCCGCAAGGGCGGGCGCACGCCTCAAGAAGCCCACATGCGCCTGGTCCGCAAGCCCGTCATGCCGCGACGCAACCCGCTCATCGCGCTGCGGCTGGGTCAGGACAAGTACTCCTCGTGGAAGGCCTTCCTCGACAACGCGTACTGGAGCGTCGAGCTGAAGTAGGCCCGCGCGTTCAGCATTACCCACGTCTTCAGGTGGCACGGCTCTCCAGAGCCGTGCTTTCTTTTTGTTCTTCCTCACGCCCGCGTACGCTCAGCATCATGCCCGACAGCACGACACGCATCCGACCCACCTCGCCCGCCGACGTCCCCGCGATCCTCCGCTTCGTCAAAGAGCTCGCCGAGTACGAGAAGTGCCCGGACCAGGTCGTCGCCACCGAGGCCTCGATCCACCGCAACCTCTTCGGCGAAGGCTTCGGCCGCGGACCCGTCGCTGAGTGTCTCATCGCCGAGCACAACAACCAGCCCGTCGGCTTCGCCCTCTATTTCATGAACTTCTCCACCTGGGTCAGCGCCGCCGGCATCTACCTCGAAGACCTCTACGTCACCCCATCGGCACGCAAGCTGGGCCTCGGCAAGCGTTTGCTCATCGAGCTGGCCAAAATCGCGGTCGCGCGCGGCTGCCGCCGGATGGACTGGATGGTCCTCGACTGGAACACCCCCGCCCAAGGCTTCTACACCTCCATCGGCGCATCGCCCATGAACGACTGGACCGTCTGGCGTTTGAAGGACCAGGCCATCTACGACCTCGCGAACACGCCAACGACCTGACCCGTACAACCCTTCCGCGCTTCGAAGCTGCTCAACCGCACACGCCCAAACCCCGAGCCCGCAACCATGGACCACGCCGCCCGCGTTTACGACAGCATCCTCGACATGCTCCCCAGCGAGGAGAACCCCTCGCCCATGGTCCGCATCAACAAGCTCAACCCGCTGCACGCGCAAGGCTTCCAGCTCTTCGCCAAGCTCGAATGGCTCAACCCCTTCGGCTCCGTCAAAGACCGCGCCGCGTGGGAGATGATCCGCGATCTCGAAGAACGCCAGCAGCTCGGCTCCGCCAAACCCAGCCGCGGCATCGTCGAACCCACCAGCGGCAACACGGGCCTCTCACTCGCCGCCATCTCCGCCGTCCGCGGCTATCCGATGCGCGCCGTCGTCCCGTCGAAGGTCCCGGCCGAGAAACGCATGCTCCTGAAACTCATGGGCGCCGATCTCGACGTCACCTCCGACGCCATGTGCCCACTCCCCGGCGCAGAAGACGGCACCATCGGCCTCGCCCGCACCTACGCCAAAGCCTCCCCCGACCGCTACGCCATGCCCAACCAATACGAAAACCAAGCCAACGTCCGCGCCCATATCCGGACCACAGGCCCCGAGATCTGGCGCCAAACCGCCGGCAAGATCACCCACCTCTTCACCTCCCTCGGAACCTGCGGCACCGTCACCGGTCTCTCACAGTTCCTGAAATCCAAAAACCCCACCATCAAGGTCATCGCCGTGCAACCCAGCCCCGGGCACGACGTCCCCGGCATCCGCAACGTCAGCGAGCTCGACGTCAGCCGCCTCTACGACCCCAAGCTCATCGACGAAGTCATCGAAGTCCCCTTCGACCGCGCCTACGACCGCGTGCTTGACCTCTGCCGAACCGAGGGCCTGATGGCTGGCCCAAGCTCCGGGCTCATCTTCGAAGGCGCACACCAGGTCCTCTCGCGTTCCATCGCGAACAAAGCCGCCCCCTCGAACGTACAACCATCATCACAAGCCCCAACCGGGCTGGGCGTGATGATCTTCTGCGACAGCGTCCTGAAGTACGCCTCCAGCATGCTGAAGCACCACCCGGAACTGGTTTCCAACGCCGAGAACGAGGCCTAAACTCTCCCCGTGATTCGCACGCACACCCAACTCAACTCGCCGCTTGTGAGCTCCCGCGGAAGGGGCTCCGATGCGCTGTGTACGTGCTGACCCCACGCCGGCCTATGCCGCGTGCGTGACGGTCATTCCGAGTAAGCATCCAACCCACGTTCATCGTCGTCCGTGATCCTCCGCGACACGCCAGGCTGCTTTTCGTGCGTTCATTGTGAACCGCAGCGTCGGGCGCGATCGACGAATCACAGGCATTCAACCACCGCCGCGCGCACGCGCGTCGGTTTGCATCAGCATCTCAAGCAAGTACACACAAACACAGAAAGGCCCTCTCATGTCAACCGCAACCGCAACCGTCCCCTTCGATCCCGCCATCAAGCCGCTGGGTTACGCCCATCCTGCCGCCCTCGTCTCGGCGCAGTGGATCCTCGACAACGCCAAAACCCCCGGCGTGAAGATCATCGAGGTCGACGTCGATCCGAAGCTCTACGCCGCGGGCCACATCCCCGGCGCCGTGGGTTGGGATTGGAACAAGGACCTACAGGACCCCATCCGCCGCGATATCCCCAGCCAGCAGCAGTGGGAGACGCTCCTCTCCCGCTCGGGCATCTCCAGCACCGACACCCTGGTCTTCTATGGCGACGCCAGCAACTGGTTCGCCGCCTACGCATTCTGGGTCGCGAAGTACTACGGCCACGCCGACGTCCGCCTGCTCAACGGCGGGCGTGTGAAATGGCTCAACGACGACTCAAAGCCCTTCACCACCGACATCCCCACGCTCACCCCCACGCACTACACCGTCGCCTCCACACACCCGGAGCTGCGCGCTCGCCTGCTCGACGTCCTCCGCATCGTCGATCAACGTGCAACCGTCCGCGTCAACCTCGTCGACGTCCGCTCCCCCGACGAGTTCACCGGCAAGATCATCGCCCCGCCCGGCATGACCGAAACCGCCCAACGCGCCGGGCACATCCCCGGCGCAACCAGCATCCCCTGGGGCACGGCCGTCAACGCCGACGGCACCTTCAAAACCGCCGACGAACTCCGCGCCATCTACCTCGACCAGAAAGGCCTCAGCCAAGAGAGCAACAGCGTCGCCTACTGCCGCATCGGCGAGCGCTCCAGCCACACTTGGTTCGTGCTCAAGTACCTCCTGGGACTCAAGGACGTCCGCAACTACGACGGCTCCTGGACCGAGTACGGCAGCGTCATCGGCGTCCCCATCGAAAAGAACGCCTGAGAACACGCCCCGAAACGTCCAAGAACCCGCACGCAAACGCCCAAACCACCGCGACTTTGCGCCCGCAGGTTGACCCAGCCCCCTTTGCGGCGAACAATTGCCCCTGACCGCCGCCGGAGAGGTGCCAGAGCGGTTGAATGGGCTGGTCTCGAAAACCAGTAAAGGACTAGTGCCTTTCGGGAGTTCGAATCTCCCCCTCTCCGCTTCAACGAACCAAACCCTCGGCCCACGAAGGCCGAGGGTTTTTCGTTTCCACTCCGTGCTTCCGCACGCCCCAGCACAACACAGCATCCCCGTCCGCCGCGCCGCTATCATGCCCCTCGCGTCGCAACGAACCACCATCCACGCGACGCTCAGAACACAAGGGCATCCACCGTGCAGAAAACTCCCCTCTACCAGTTCCATCTCGACAACGGCGGCAAAATGGTCGACTTCGCCGGTTGGCAACTCCCCATCACCTACACCCGCGCCGTCGGCGAATCGGGCCTTCAGAACGAGCACCACCAGGTCCGCACCTCCGGCGGGCTCTTCGATGTCTCCCACATGGGCCGTTTGAAAATCACCGGCCTCCACGCCGCCGGGTTCCTCGAACGCGTCTGCACACGCCGAATCCGTGACATGAAGAACGGCCAGTGCCGCTACTCCCTCGTCTGCAACGAGCGCGGCGGCATCATGGACGACGTCATCGTCTACCGCCTCGACGACGACGACTTCATGATGGTCGTCAACGCCTCCAACCGCGAGAAGATCGTCAACCACTTCAAGACCGTCATCGCCGCCGAGGGCAAAAAGGTCAAGCTCGACGACACCACCCTCTCCACCGCGATGGTCGCCGTCCAAGGCCCGAAGGTCGTTGAGTTCATCGGCAAGTTCAGCCGAGAGATCCCCACGCTCAAGCGCTACTCCTTCACCGTCAAGAACCTTCTCGTGGTCAAGCTCTACGTCTCCCGCACCGGCTACACCGGCGAAGACGGCGTTGAAGTCATCCTCCCCGGCGCCATGGTCGGCATGGCCATGAAGATGATCCTCAAGGATGTCGATCCGAAGGACCCCAACGCCCTCATCAAGCCCTGCGGCCTCGGCGCCCGTGACACACTTCGCATGGAAGCCGCCATGCCCCTCTACGGGCACGAACTCTCCGAAGAGACCAACGCCCTCAGCACCGGGCTCGATTTCGCCATCGCCCTCGACAAAGACCAGGGCGACCGCCCCGAGCCTTTCATCGGCCTCGAAGCCCTGAAGAAGACCCAGGCCGAAGGCGGCACCAAGCAAAAGCTCGCCGGCTTCAAGCTCGAGGGCAAACGCTCCGCACGCCAGGGCATGACGATCCTCGTCAATGACAAGCCCGCCGGCACCATCACCAGCGGCTGCCCCAGCCCGACCCTGGGCTACTGCATCGCCATGGGCTACCTCGACCGCGACCACCTCGCCGAGGGCACCAAGGTCGAAATCGACACCGGCCGCGAACGCATCCCCGCCGAAGTCTGCAAGATGCCCTTCTACAAGGCCCCGAAGAAGGCCTGAACGTTTACCCGATTCCTCGAGTCTTCACGGTGGCCCGGCTCTCCAGAGCCGGGCTTTTTTCGTTCGCGTCAGATCGATCGCGATCAAGGTTCCGTAGAGCCATGCCGCTCGCGTGCCCTCGCCGCCAAGTGCCCCTGCACCCGCCGCTGCAAACGGTCCCACGGCTCAACCGACTTCACGTACCGCGCCCCGCACTCGGGGCATGTCCCTTCATCGTCGGGCATGCCGCTGAGTTCGTACCCGCACTGTGCGCACGTATCGCACGCTCGCTTCCGCGCCGCCAAGCCGATGGGCCGCTGCGCGAAGATCGACTTCACACCCGCGAGCAGATACTGCGAGGCCGCGAGGATCGCTAGCAAGCCCAGCACGTATCCAATCGGGCTGGCAATCCCGCCCGAGATCCCAAGCGTCGCGATCAAAAACACACCCACCGCCAGCCCAATCAACCCCACGGCCACATGCACAAGGCTCGTCACCCACGCCATGCCGGGCGTCAACCGCCAGGCCTGCGCCGAGACCATGATCGACTTCGCACGGATCCGCAACCCCGCACTCCAAACACCGCGGCCCCCTCAACCATCAACGATCAACGACCCCAACCCACCGAAAGCACCCAGCGCACCCAGCGCTCTTCTTCATTTGCGATTTGGCCATTTGCTCTTTGCCATTTACCGGATCCCTCATCCCGGCAGCTTGATCTCCTCCCACCGCCCCTGCATGTGCCGAACGATCGTCCCCGTGCTCACGTACATCACCTGCTCAGCAATGTTCGTGCAATGGTCCGCGATGTGCACGCAGAACATCGCCGTATCGTGCAGCGCGCTCGCCAGGTCCAGCGGCATCGTCCGCGCGTGCACCTGCTGCTGGATGTCCTTCACCAGCGCCGCCTTGAACGCGCCCACCGCCGTCTCGCTCATGAGCACCATCTTCGCCAGCTTCGCGTCCATCCGGTCCAGGCTCCCCACGCTGTCGCGAAGAACCCCGATCGAGCTGTTCGCCAGCACCCGAAACGTCATCGGCGGCTCCGCCCCGGCTCCCTGCGCACACTGCCGAAAGATCGCGATCTCTTCCGCGATCGCCACCCCGATATCCGCGATCCGCTCCAGCTCGTTGTTCACCTTCACAATGGTCAGAACCATCCGCACCTGGTTCGGCTCAAGGTTCGCACCCTGTTGACACGCCTCGGTCAGCAGCGCCACCGCCGCCTTCTCCAGCGCCACGTCCACCGAGTCGATCTCCTGATCGAGCACCTCGGCCTTCTTCGCCGATGCAACGTCCCCAGCGAAAATCGCGTCGAACGACGTCTCGACCATCGCCTGAACTCGCCGACCCTGTTTGACAAGGTCCGCCTTCAGCGACTCAACCCGGCTCGTAAAGCTCTCAGAAGACAGCGGCATGGCTTCCTGCTCACCGATTGTCCAGGGCAATCCAGCTCCCGTCCGTTCCACACTGCCCGCAAAGGTCGGCGACCGCCCATCTCCGACCTTCACGCACGCACCCCCGAACTCTCTAGGCACCAACACTACGCCCGCGCCCGCACCCACGACGCCCGGAAACCAGACCCTCCCCGCGATCATCAAAGCCCCGGCAGGCACCCGCGCCATGCCCACGTCATCGGCCAAGGACGCACCGTCTTTCGCGATCGGAGCCACGCCCACGCTGAAAGACGCCAGGCCCTTCGCGAAAGGTGCGGCCTCTTTCGCGAAAGACGCAACGCCCTTCGCGAACGACGGAGCATCTTTCACGAAAGACGTCACGCCCATCGCGAAAGACGCCGCATCCTTCGCGAAAGACGTCACACTTTTCGCAAAATCGTTCGGCCCACGTCAGGTCTTTTCGCCCCCCCCGCGCAAAAACACCCCCAACCCCGTATCATCCCGTCCCCTCTTCTTTGGCCATTTGACCATTTGACCATTTGGCAGTTTGGAACCCCCCCATGACCCTCCGCATCCAGCACATCCACGCCCGTCAGATCATCGATTCCCGCGGCAACCCCACCGTCGAGGTTGACGTCACCCTCGTCGGCGGCGCCTTCGGCCGCGCCGCCGTCCCCTCCGGTGCTTCCACAGGCGAGCACGAGGCCTGCGAACTCCGCGATGGCGACAAAAAGGTCTACCTCGGCAAGGGCGTCCTCAACGCCGTCCGCAACGTCAACACGAAGATCGCCCCGCTGCTGGAAGGCCGCGACTCCCGCGATCAGGAAGCCATCGATCACGCCATGATCGAGCTCGACGGCACCCCCAATAAGTCCAACCTCGGCGCCAACGCCCTCCTCGCCGTCTCCATGGCCGTCGCCAAGGCCGCTGCCGCCGCCAGCCACCTGCCCCTCTACCGATACCTCGGTGGCTCCGCCGCACACGTCCTCCCCGTCCCCATGATGAACATCATCAACGGCGGCAAGCACGCCGACTCCAACGTCGACTTCCAGGAGTTCATGGTCCAGCCCTGGGGCTTCGACACCTTCGCCGAGGGTCTCCGCGCCGGCACCGAGATCTACCACGCCCTGAAGAAAGTCCTCCACGACAAGCACCTGAATACCGCCGTGGGCGACGAGGGCGGCTTCGCCCCCAGCTTCAAGAACGCCGAGGAAGCCCTGCAAGCCATCGAAGAAGCAACCAAGAAGGCCGGGTACAAGTGGGGGGAGCAGATCTATATCGCCCTCGACCCCGCCTGCTCCGAACTCTGGAACGAAGCCGCCGCCAAGGGCAAGCAGGGCTACTGCTTCTTCAAGAGCAACCCCGACAAAGTCGCCTCCAGCGACGAGCTGATCGACCTCTGGGCGAGCTGGTGCAGCAAGTACCCCATCCGCTCCATCGAAGACGGCCTGGCCGAGAACGACTGGGACGGCTGGGCCAAGCTCACCGCCCGCCTGGGCGAAAAGATCCAACTCGTCGGCGACGACCTCTTCGTGACCAACCCCAAGTTCCTCGCCAAGGGCCTCAAGCAGAAGTGCGCCAACGCCATCCTCGTGAAGGTCAACCAGATCGGCACGCTGACCGAGACCTTCTCCGCCGTCAACCTCGCGATGCGCAACCGCTACGCCGCGGTCCTCAGCCACCGCTCGGGCGAGACCGAGGACGCCACCATCGCCGACATCGCGGTGGCCACCAACTGCGGGCAGATCAAGACCGGCGCCCCCTGCCGCAGCGACCGCAACGCCAAGTACAACCAGCTCATCCGCATCGCCGAACACCTCGGCCGCTCCGCCGTCTACGGCTCCACGACCTGGAATAAGTAAAGCCGGAGGCACCGGGCACTGGGCACTGGGCACTGGTGAAGACGTGAAAGCACTTTGCCAGCGGAGCGAGCACCCTTCCCCCTTCCATTCCTTTCCTCCCTTCGTTGACCAAACCTGTCCTCGTTGACAAACCCACGTCAAAACGAAAAAACCCCGCGGCTTGGCTCCGCGGGGTTTTCCATCTCCGAGCCCCGCGATTCCTCGCAGTTCCCGAAGTTTTTTTTTCTTCTCGGGTCAGTTCGGCCTTCGCCGAGGGTCGACCTTCGATGTCATCCGACGCACTGCGTTTCACGCCGAAGGCGCAAAACCGCCGCCGACCGACCGGGGTTTCACTCCCCGCTCAGCCACGAAAGGCTCGTCTGATTCAAATCACCCCGCGTCCGCCAACGCCGTCGGCCCGCAAGCATCAGCCCGCCGACCCCGCCGACAATCACCGCCGCCGAGCCAATAACCAAAGGCCCGAAGACTTCGCCCACAAACCCCAGCGTCATGCTGATCATCTGAAACCTCCCACATCACAACAACCGTCGGCTCACCCCCTTGAGAGAGGGGGCGCTGACACAACACTCCGGGCAGAGTTTAACCCCGGTACCGTTCAAAAGCACGCCCAAATGCCGCTATTCTTGGACTTCACGCCGGTTTTACGCGGTATTCACCTTCCCCAGTTTCACCAGCCTCGCCAACTCCACTTTTCCACACCAACCGACACATGACCAACCCTTTTTCCATCCCCGAGATCGTCGACCCCGCGGTCGCCGTGCCCACCGTCACCGCCTCAACCCCCATCGCCCTGGGCAAGAAGTACCACTACGTCCGTCTGAGCGTCCGCTCAAAGCTCGGGCGCGACACCACCAAAGAAGTCGTCCGCCACCCCGGCGCGGTCGTCATCGTCCCGATCCTCCCCGACGGGCGCATCGTTCTGATCAAGGTCTACCGCCTGACCGTCCAGCGCTGGCTCTACGAGTGCTGTGCCGGCACCATCGAACGTCCCTCCACACCCCAGGGCACGTTCCTTCAAGGCGAGGACCCCGGCCTGTGCGCCGCCCGCGAGCTGATCGAAGAGACGGGCTATCAAGCCGGTCAGCTCCGCCCCATCCGCACCTATCTCACCACGCCGGGGCTGACCGACGAGCTCATGCACGCCTTCCTCGCCACCGACCTGAAGCACGTCGGGCAGAAGCTCGAGGAGGACGAGCACATCCTCGTCGAAGCCATCGAGCCCGACCGCGTCCTGCGCATGATCGACGAAGGCCAGATCATCGACGCCAAGAGCATGCTCGCCCTGCTCCTGGCCCACCGCCAGGGGCATCTTTACGCCCGGGGCAACTCCAAGCCCTGACCACCTTTGCGCGCCCAAAGCGTGCCAAAGCGTGCGAACTTGATCAATTTCCACAATCTCACCCCCGAAGGCTCAACCCAAACCGCCCGATAAACGAAAAAGAGTGAGAGCGGTCAATCGCGAGCGCCGGGACGTACCCGCGCCGCCCTGACTGAGTATGGTGCCCGCAACCGAACCGATGTTCTTCGACTCAAACCAGCCCCGTTCACGCCGACCCGCGCCCGCCTATTGGACGCGTGACTTCCTTTCATGGTCGGTCCCGTTCTTCCGCGTGGGGGGCGTTTCGGTTCGGTTGCACATCACCTTCCTCGTCTTCGCGGCCTTCACACTCCTCGGGCCCCTCCTCTCCAGCAAGGGGCATCTGCCCATCGGCTACCTGCTCATGAGCGTCACGTGCCTGTGGCTCTCGGTGCTGCTGCACGAGTTCGGGCACGTCATCGCCTGCCGATTGGTGGGGGGCGAGGCGGACGAGATCCTGCTCTGGCCCTTGGGCGGTCTGGCGATGTGCCGCCCGCCTCACAACTGGCGTGCGAGCCTCATCACCACGCTCGGCGGCCCATTGGTCAACGTCCTGATGATGGTCCCCACGGGCCTGGCGATCCTCGCCGCTGGCGGCGGCCGCGAAGCCCTGCTCTTCAACCCCTTCACGCCCTTCGTGGGCATGACCGCCTTCCAGAGCGCCATCAGCGGCTCAAGCCTTGCCGTGGGCCTTTGGACCACCGTCTGGTGGCTCTACTACGTCAATCTCGCCCTGCTGCTGTTCAACATGCTGTTGGTGATGTTCCCCATGGACGCCGGCCGCGTGCTGCAGGAGATCCTCTGGTCACGCATCGGCTACCGCCGATCGATGAAGATCGCCGCCACCGTGGGCATGGTCATGGCGGGTCTGGTGGGTCTGTACGCCATGGTCCGCAGCGAAACCACGCTGATGACCATCGCGATCTTCGCGGGCTTCACCTGCTTCAACGAGCTGCAGCGCGTACAGTTCGCCGAGCGCGCCGGCGCGGAGCCCGAAGAAGAAGAATCACCCTTCGCCGCCTCGCTCAGGCCTGATCGTGAAAGCGAAGACACCGACGCGATGCTGGAACGTAAACGCAAGGAAGCCCAGCGCCGTCAGGAAGAAGAACAGCGTCACCAGCAAGAACTCGACCGCATCCTCGCGAAGATCTCCACCCAGGGGATGGGCGCGCTGACCAGGTCCGAGAAGCGGTTCCTGGAGCAGGACACCACCCGCCGACGTCAGGCACGCTGAACGCTCCACCAATCAGTTCAATAGCCAACACCCAACACACCCCCTAGCCTCCACCCTATGGGATTGGCCGATCGCGACTACGCCAGGGATGGCAACGCCTCGCCCCGCCGCATCAAGCGGCCCGGCGTGGGGACGATGTACGCCGCCACCGAGGGGAGCGGCAAACCCGCCATCACCACCTGGCTCATCATCATCAATATCGCGATCTTCGCGATCGTCCTGATGTTCTTCCGCAAGCCCGTCGAAGTGCCCTACGGCGAGCTCTACGCCCAGAACATCACCCTCCAGCAACAACGCGAAGCCGTCGTCAACAAAAACGAACAGCCCGTCGCGTTCAAGAACCGACCCGGGATCTACGGCCGCGCGATCTACGGCCAGCAACGCGACGCCGCCGGTCGCACCGTCGTCGATCCCCTCGGACGACCCGTTCTCGTGCCCATCGGCACCAAGCTCGTGACGTACCAACCCTGGCCCGAAGCGTGGGGACATTTTTCCACCGCGCGGGCCTTTTTCGGGCTTGAAGTCTGGCGCTTCATCACCTTCCAGTTCCTCCACGCGAACATCACCCACCTGGGCTTCAACATGCTCGGGCTCTGGTTCGCGGGGTACCTCGTTGAGGGGTACCTCGGCAAACGCCGATTCCTCGCCTTCTACCTCACCTGCGGGATCTTCGGCTCCCTCATGTACCTGCTGCTGAACCTCACGGGCAACGTCCTTGCCCATCAGTTCAACGTGCAGCAAAGCTCGATCCTCAACCCGCTGCTCTTCGACAGCGTCTACACCCCGCTGGTCGGCGCGAGCGCGGGAATCTTCGGCTTGCTGATCGCCGCGGCGTTCATCGCCCCCGACGACCGCGTCTACGTCCTGGGGATCATCCCCATGAAACTCCGCACCGCCGCCTACGGCTTCACGATCATCGCACTGGTCAACCTCATGGTCGGTGAATCGAACAAGGGAGGCGAGGCCGCCCACATCGGCGGCGCCATCGCGGGCTATTTCTTTATCCGGCGCATGCACCTGCTGCGCGACTTCTTCGATGTTTTCGGGGATTCACGCACGAACAACGATCCGCCCAGTACGGCCAAGCCCGTCGGCGGCGGGTTCTTCGGGCTCTTCCGCAAAAAGGACGACCCCCGGCGAGTTGACGAGATCTTGCAGAAGATCAGCGACAAGGGACTCGACAGCCTCACGCGCGAGGAAAAGATGGTCCTGGCACGCAACTCGCGCCAAGCTCGCGCCGAAAGCCCGCAGACACCACAGCCTCCGACACCACCAACCCCGCCCTCGGCCCCACCCTCGGCGTAAAGCCTTCACTCTCGGGGCACGCGCGGGTGAGCAGTTGAGAACCTATGGCCGTCAAGCTTGAGATTCTGAAAGAGTCCACGACCACCGGCGCGCGCACGGGGCGGGTCATCACGCCCCACGGTCATTTTCACACCCCCGCCTTCATGCCCGTGGGAACCCGCGGGAGCGTCAAGGGCATCCTGCCCGAACTGCTCGCGGGCACCGGTGCGGAGATCTGCCTGGGCAACACCTACCACCTGATGCTGCGCCCGGG
This sequence comes from Phycisphaerales bacterium, assembly GCA_032229765.1. GTDB lineage: Bacteria > Planctomycetota > Phycisphaerae > Phycisphaerales > UBA1924 > JACVCS01. The sequence continues at coordinate 12,170 of JAVTWO010000027.1, forward strand.
CTCGCCTTTGGTGAGTCGGATGGGGGGCCTGCACCGCTTCATGAACTGGAACCGCCCGATCCTCACCGACTCGGGGGGCTATCAGGCTTTTTCCATGGCCGACCTCAACAGCGTCGACGACGAAGGCGTCGAGTTCAAGAGCATCATCGACGGCTCAAAGGTCCGCCTGACCCCCGAACGCGCCACGCAGGTGCAGAACGAGCTCGGCGCGGACATCATCATGGCCTTTGATGACTGCCCGCCCAGTGATCCGAATGCGGCGGGCGCGGACGACGCCCCCGCAGCTGCGACGACGGAATCAGCCCAGAGCGACAGCGAACGGGTCGATCCGCGCCTGACCCGCGCGATCCGGCGTGACAGCAAGAAGCGCAAGACCTACGACCATCAGGAACGCCTGACCATCGCCAACGAGCGGACGGTGCGCTGGCTGGAGCGGTGCAAAAAGGCCCACGCACGAGCGCACGATCAGGCCCTTTTCGGGATCGTTCAGGGCGGGACGGATCTGCGAGCGCGAACATGGTCCGCGGAGCACATCACGAATATCGACCTGCCCGGCTACGCCATCGGTGGCGTGGCCGTCGGTGAACGCTTCAACGAAATTCTCGCGGTCGTTCGGCACACGGCCCCGCTGCTGCCCAAGAACAAGCCCCGCTACCTCATGGGCGTGGGCTACGAGCGCGACCTGCTCGCCGCGGTGCTCTGCGGCGTAGATATGTTCGACTGCGTCCTGCCCACGCGCAACGGTCGCAACGCCAACGCCTTCACGCCCACGGGGCAGATCAGGCTCCGCAACGCGAAGTACGCGGAAGATCACGCGCCGATCTGGGAAGGGTGTGACTGCGTGGCGTGCGCGGGGTGGGCGGATCGCGACGGGGAGAAGAGGCCTTTCAGCCGCGGGTACCTTCGACATCTATTCATGGCGGAGGAAATGCTGGGGCCGATCTTGGTGACGCTGCACAACCTTCGGCACTTTCAGCGGTTCATGAGCGACATTCGGGCGACGATCCTGACCGATGATTGGTCGGGCTTTGTGCGGAGGTGGCCCGTGGCAGCGGAAGGGCTTCGGGCGGTTGAGGTCGCCTAATGTTGGGGCTCGCCTGACGGCGCACCGTGCGCCGGCGGGTTTTCGTGCATCCGGGCGGTTTTGCCCGATGTTGGTCGCCCCGATGGTTCGAGGCCCTGTGCGGTTCTCGTGGAAAGAAGTTCAGCCCTATGTCCAACGAATCTTCGATGATGATTTCCCTGGTGATCGGTCAGACCGGCGGCGGGACGGTGGAGAACGTCGGTGCGCAGGGAATCCCCGGCGCGACGCCCGCGGCCCCGAACACCAACGCCCCCGCCACCGCGACGATTCAGCCCGCAGGCGCACAGCCGCTGGGTGGTGGTCAGCCGCAGAACCCGATGGGCGGGATGATGATCATCCTGCTGCCGGCGCTGCTGCTGGTGGTGATGATCTGGCTCTCCAGCCGGGCGCAGACGAAGGAAGCGAAGAAGCGTGCGGAACTGATCGCCTCGATCGGCAACCACGACAAGGTGCAGACCACCGGCGGGATCATCGGGACGGTTTCGGAGATCCGCGATGACGAGGTGGTGCTGACGGTCGACGAGCAGACGCGCACGCGGATCCGGTTCAACAAGGCCGCGATTGCGATGGTGCTTTCACGCGGTCGCGCTGGGAGCAACGGCTCGACCGCGGAGATCAAGCCCGGCGCGAAGACCACGGCGTGATCATCGTGCGATGATCGAACGAGCGTACAGGCGGTGGGGTGATCGTGGTGGCGGGGGTGATGGTGATTTGATTCCTCGGACTTGGGGCACGACGCCCGGGCCGATCGGTACTTTCGGGCCTTTTCAATGCAACACCTGCTGCGACACTTCATTTTCATTCTCGTGCTCATCGCCCTTTCGTTCTGGGCGATTCTGCCCCTGGACGTTCGGCTGCGGAAGGGCAAGGACCTCAACGGCGGCGCGACGCTGGTCTACCAGGTCGAGCTGAAGCCCTCGGACCCGCCGGACACGATGGACCGGATGATCGATCTTCTGCGCAAGCGTGTCGACCCGGACGGGTTGCTCGAGGTGTCGATGGTGCCGCTGGGCAAGGACCGCATCGAGATCACGATGCCCCTGCCCAACGAGCGTGTGAAGAAGCTGAAGGCGTCGTTCGAGGAAGAGCTGCAGAAGCTCGCCGACGCGCCGAGCTCGGTGGGCAAGCTGGAAGCGTTGCTGCCCTTGCCCGCGGATCAACGCTCGGCGGAGATTGCGAAGCTCGCCGGAAGCGATGCGAAGCGGAAGGCGGAACTCGAAGCGGCCGCGGCGGCGTACGACCGCAAGGCTTCGCTGAAGCTGCCGTACGAAGAGGGTGAGAAGCTCGTTGAGCAGGCGCAGGCCGCGGTGGCGGCCGCGGGCACTGAAGAGGCGAAGCAAGCCGCGAACGCGAAGCTCGAGGAGGCGCGGCGTGAGCTGATCAAGCGTGCGGGCGAGCTGGCGGACGCGGACATCGCGTACAGCAAGGCGATCGGGACGATCGGTGCGGCGGGGGCCTCGCCCACGCAGGTGCGCCGGGCGTTGGAGCTTTCCAGCCGCGGACGGGTGATGACCGACCCCGCGACGAAGCAGAAGGTGACGATCCCCTCGGCGCGCCAGCGTGCGCTGGATGCGATCTACGCGACCAACCCGGGCGCGAAGGAACAGCTCGACCGCGTGGTGAAGGCGTGGGAGACGTACCAGTCGCAGCGTTCGACGCTCGACGACCCGGCCGACCTGAAGCGGATTTTGCGTGGCGCGGGTGTGCTGACCTTCCGCATCGCGGTGCGGACGGATACGCCGATGGCTGATCTTCCTCGCCTTCGGCAGGAGCTTCGCACGGGCGGGCCCAAGGCGGTGCAAGCGAGCAACGTGCGGTGGTTCAAGATCAACAAGGAAGATAGCTGGATCGAATCGCCGGGCGATGCCGAGCAGCTTCTGAACAACACGGCGCAGTACTTCGAGGCCCGCTACCGCATTGTCGGCGACAAGGGCCCCGACGGCTCGATCTATGTCCTGTGCTTCGACGAGTTCGGCAAGCGGTTGACGCGTTCGGAAGGCTCGTGGGGCCTTGCGGGCGCTCGGCCTTCGGTCGACGAACTGGGGCGCCCCTCGATCGCGTTCCAGATGGACGCGGTGGGCGGGATCGAGATGGGCAAGCTGACCGGTGCCAACGTGGGCATGCCCATGGCGGTGCTGCTCGACGACGAGGTCTATACCGCGCCGAACATCAACTCGCGCATCGGCGCCAGCGGGCAGATCTCCGGCTCGTTCTCGCAGACGGAAATCAACTACATCGTCCGCGTGCTCTCGGCCGGTTCGATGGCGGCGAAGCTCTCGCCCGAGCCGATCAGCGAGTCGTCGGTTGGTCCTGAACTCGGCGCCGACAACCTCACGCGCGGCCTGCTGGCGGGCGTGGTGAGCTTCGTGCTCATCAGCGGGTTCATGATCGTCTACTACTTCTCCGGCGGCATCATCGCGACGGTGGCGCTGGCGATCAACCTGCTCTTCTTGCTGGCGCTCATGGCGATCAACTCGGCGGCGTTCTCGCTCCCCGGTATCGCGGGCGTCATCCTGGCCTTCGGTATGGCGGTTGACGCGAACGTGCTGATCTACGAGCGTCTGCGCGAGGAAATCAGCAAGGGCGAGCCCCTGCGCGTCGCGGTGCGGATGGCGTACAGCCGGGCCCTGGCGCCGATCCTCGACGGCAACCTCACCCACCTGATCACCTGTATCGTGCTGGGCTTCACCGGAACGCCCGAGATCCGCGGCTTCGCCATCACGATGTCCATCGGCGTCGTCACCACGCTGATCTGCCAGCTCTACATCACGCGCGTGATCTACTTCTGGCTCGTCGATGTGGTGAAGCTGAAGAAGGTCAGCATGCTGCCGCTCGTCTGGCCGGGCCTGCAGCGGGCGCTGACCCTGCAGGTGGACTGGATGCGCTTGCGTCCGATTTTCTACACGATCTCGACGCTGGCGGTTGTCGGATCGACCTTCGCAGTTCTCGCCCGCGGCGAGTCGCTGCTGGACACCGTCTTCCGCGGCGGCACGCGCGTGACCGTGCAGCTGAAGACCGAGAACGGGCAGCAGGTCACCACCTCGCGCGACGAGATGCAGAAGCGCATCAAGGCGGTGGTGGCGCAGGACAAGACCGGGCAGCTTCGCGACCTGGCCGACCCGCAGATCCTGGTGATCGAGCCGCGGGCGGACAACACCTCCGGACGGTTCATCGTTCAGACGACCATCACGAACAAGGCGCTGGTCGAAGAATCGCTGGCGAAGGCCTTCGAGGGGTTGCTCGATCAGCAGGTCGCTTTGACCTTCGACGGAGACAACGCCACGGCCGACAACGCCCCGATCGTTCCGGTGCTCGCGCCGGATCTGGGCGACGTGCTGCGGATCCCGGGCCTTCGCATGGACGTGACGGAGTTCATGGGCGGCGCGGTGGTGAAGCTTGACAACCTCGGTCCGGTCAAGCCCACGCTGGCGAGCCTTGAGGACCGTCTGCGTCAGATGCGCAGCGACGCACGTTTCGGCGACACGCTGGGGCGGATGCACAAGTTTGTCGTGACCAAGGGCACGCCGCAGGCGGTCGAGAGCGCGGTGGTGCTGGTGCGTGACGACGTGATCAACTACATGAAGGACAGCGACGGTCAGCGTCGCTGGTCGCAGGATCTGAAGCCTCAGGAATGGCTGCTGGTGACCGAGGCGATGAAGCGTGCGACGACGTTCGCGGGCGTTGAGACGTTCGACCCGTCGATCGCGAATACCTTCGCGGGTCAGGCCGTGGCGGCGGTGATCCTGTCGACGGTGGCGATCATCGTCTTCGTGTGGGTGCGGTTCAACTCGCTACGGTACTCGCTGGCGGCGATCATCGCGACGCTGCACGACTGCATCATCGCGCTGGGTGCGATCGCGGTTGCCGAGATTCTGTACAAGCACTTCTTCGGGCTGAGCAGCTCGCTGGGCATCCTGCCGTTCAAGATCGACCTGAACGTCATCGCGGCGGTGCTGACGATCCTGGGCTATTCGCTGAACGACAAGATCGTCATCATGGACCGCATCCGCGAGAACCGCGGCAAGCTGCCCTACGCCACGCGTCGGCTCATCAACGACTCGGTGAACCAAACCATCAGCCGGACGATCATGACCGGCACGACGGTCTTCATCGCCTCGGGCGTGCTGTACGTCATCGGCGGCGAGGCCCTGCGTGCCTTCGCGTACTGCTTCCTCATCGGTGTCGTCGTGGGGACGTACTCGTCCATCGCGGTGGCGGCCCCGATCGTCTGGAGCAAGAAGGACGACCCCACGGCCCGCCGCGATGAGGTCAGCGGCGGCGCGCTGGCGGCGAAGCCGGCGTGAGTTGGCTGGCGTCGGCGCATGGCCGTCGGAACTGAGAGCCCGTTCTGCCACGTTCGGTTTCGAGAAGTTCGTTTCAAAGGTCCCATGCCCCAATGACACCCGCGCAAACCTTGCGCGGGTGTTTTTCTTTTCTTTGGGTTCGCTGGTTGAGCGTGGGGCACAACGATCGGTCTGGAGCGGTTGTGCCGACGGTGCGGGTTGTTCGGCGTAGGCGGGGGAGGGCTGGGGTGGTTTGAAGGCGGTGA
>JAVTWO010000028.1:0-17708 GCA_032229765.1 Phycisphaerales bacterium
GATTACCACAAGGGTGTGTGCACGCCGCGGGTGTGCCAGGGTGTGATCGGGCTGTGCCGGAGCAAGGGCGTGCAGGTGCTGGTGGACCCGGGTGCGATCAGCGATTACGCGCGGTACCGCGGGGCGACGACGATCACACCGAACCGGTCGGAGGCGATACTTGCGGCGTCGGGGACTATGGGTGCTGGGGGAGCGGGGTTGGATTCGAGTGCGTCGGAGAGCACGCCGCCGCAGGCGCCCGAGGACTTTGTGGGGATCGCTCAGCACCTGATGGAAGCGCTCGAGCTTCAGGCGACGGTGATCACGCTCGATCGGCACGGGGCGCTGCTGCTGGAGCGCGAGGCGGGCGGGAACGTTGGCGAAGCGCAGAGCATCCCCACCACCGCGCGCAAGGTCTACGACGTGACGGGTGCGGGCGATATGGTCTTGGCGGCGCTGGCGGCGGCGCGGGCGAACGGGCTGGCGTGGGCGGACGCGGTGCGCTTTGCCAACGCCGCGGCGGGGCTGGAGGTTGAAGAGTTCGGCGTGGTGCCGATCCCGCTGGAGCGGATCCACCGCGACCTCTTGAGCCGGGAGGCGGCGACGCGCGGGAAGCTGCGGACGCTGGAGAAGCTCTCGGTTGAGATCGCGGCGCTGCGGCTGGCGATTGGGGCTGGCGCGGTGGGTGCTGCAAGCAAGAAGCCGCGGGTGGTCTTCACCAACGGCTGCTTCGATTTGCTGCACATCGGGCATATCCACACGCTGCAAGAGGCGGCGAAGCTGGGTGAGTATCTGGTGGTGGCCGTGAATGACGACGCGGGGGTGCGGCGGCTGAAGGGGCCCGGTCGACCGGTGAATGACATCGCGGAGCGCGCGGGGATGCTCGCGGCGCTGGAGTGCGTCGGCGCGGTGGTGGTCTTCAGTGAGGAGACGCCCGCGGGGATCATCGAGGCGATCAGCCCGGACATTCTGGTCAAGGGTGCGCAGTACGACCCGGCGTCGATCCCCGGGGCCGAGCATGTCATGAAGACGGGCGGGAAGGTCGTCTTGGTCGATGTCGTTCCCGGACGGAGCACGACCAACAAAGTCGCCCAGATTCAAGCGGCGTCGGCGAAACCCTGATCATCTGCGCGACTTGCACGCGGATCGGTCCAAACGCTTGACAAACAGCGTGATTGGTGTCATGGTGGAGTTCCGTGGGACCCGGTTCCGGAGACCCCGCCGATGTGCAGGTTTTCAGCTCGTGTTGATTTTTCGCGTGCCCGAACCCGGGCGGCGTGGCTGTGCGCGTTGGCCGTGGTGTGCGGCAGTGCGTCGATGACTTCGACCGCGAAAGCGTCGCTGCCCAACGTGCCCGTGCCGGCGGAGAATCCGATCACCGAGCAGAAGCGGATCCTGGGCAAGATCCTGTTCTGGGATGAGCAGCTTTCGACGTCGGGGACGATGTCGTGCGGAACGTGTCACACGCCGGGGCGCGGCGGGGCAGAGGGGCGCATCGCCACCAACCCGGGGCCTGATCCGAACAGCACGGCGGACGATATCGCCGGCTCGCTGGGGATCGTGCGGTCGGACGAGGCGAACGAGTACATCCGCGAGGCGATCTTCGGCGTGAACGTGCAGGTCACGCGTCGGGCGGCGGGTTCGTTCTTCATGGCGGCGTGGGCGCCGGAGGCTTTTTGGGATGGGCGTGCCCGCGGGCAGTTCATCGATCCGCAGACGGGGCAGGTGGCGATCGCTTCGGGCGGGGCGCTCGAATCGCAGAGCATGCACCCGCCTTTGAACACGGCGGAGATGTCGAGCACCGGGAACGACTGGAACCAGATCACCGCTCGGCTGGTGAACGCCAAGCCGCTGCACTTTGCCACGAATCTGCCGAGCGACGTCTCGGCGGCGCTGGCGAGCAAGCCGACGTACCCGCAGCTCTTCGCCGCGGCGTTTGGTGACGGGGCGATCACGTCGAAGCGGATCGCCTTCGCGCTGGCGACGTATCAACGGACGCTCGTGCCCGATCAGGCGCCGATCGATCGGTATGAGCTGGGGATCCCTGGTGCGATGACCAACAACCAGATCCAGGGACTCGGGGCCTTCGGTGCTGCGGGACCGAGCTGTGCGGCGTGCCACACGGGGCGATTGCTGACCGATCACTCGTACCGCGCGCTGGGGGTTCGCCCTCCGGCGGAGGACCTTGGGCGGCAGAACGTCACGGGCGATACGAACGACCGCGGCAAGTTCCGCACGCCCTCGCTGCGCAATGTTGGGCTCAAACGCCGATTCATGCACAACGGCAAGTTCACCACGATCACCGAGGTGGTGAGCTTCTACAACCGCACGAACGGCGCGCCGGCGAGCTTTGCGGACAACCGCGACCCGCTCATGCCCGGGATCAGCATCTCCTCCAGCAACGTCAACCCGATCATCGATTACCTCACCAACGCCCTGACCGACCCGCGCGTGGCGGCGCAGACTTTCCCCTTCGATAAGCCGACGCTTTACAGCGAAAGGGCGGCGGCGTCGAAGGTCTCGTTCGTCCCGGGCGGCATCGCCACCAGCGGGAACTACATTCCGTCGATCATCGTCGATTCGGTGCCGTTTGTTGGGAACGACGCGTTCCGTGTGGGGTTGGATTCGATTTCGCCGTTGAAGACCGCTCGCTTGGGGGTTTCGACCTCGCCGCCGGTTGGCGGAGTCATCACGCCGACGCGGTATGTCTTTACGCGATTGACGGACGGAGCGGGGAACAAATCCGGGATGGTGACGGCGAAGCTGTACCTGAACCCGCGGTTGTATCAGGACGGGGTGACGTACTACTTCCAGTGGTTCATTGATGACCCGGCCGCCCCGAACGGGCTGACGGCGTCGAACATAGCGAAGGTGCCGGTCTTCTGCGGGTTCTACGGCTGCTTCGCGCCGTGCAGCCCGTCGGATATCGGCGACGACGCTGGGAACCCGCTGCCCTCGAACTCCTCCAACACAGGGGTGAACGAGGGGGATTACAACACCTTCTTCTCGGCCAGCGGGTTCTTTGAGCAGAGCTCGATGGGGCCTGACGCGATCGGGGCGTCGTGCGATATCGCGGATGATCAGGGCAACCCGCTGCCGCCGTTCAGCACCGCTCCGGGCGTGAACAACGGCGTGAACGAGGGCGATTACAACTGCTTCTTCAACGCGTTTTTCATCCCGTGCGCGGGGTGAGAACCCTCGGCGGATGTCGGCACTCTTCGAAGACGGGTACGCATCGACGACGCGAAACCGCGAACCTCGGCGAACGCCGACATGACGAGCCATGTAGTGCTGAAACACGACGTGACACGGCGGTTCCGAGTCGCTGCTCGCACCGTTGTTTGCGCTGCGTGTTTTTTCGCGGTCATGATGGGGCTTCTCGGCGGTTTGATCGGGTGTGTTCGAGGCGGGCATCGGGATGGCGTGTCGAGTTCAATGAACGCGAAGAGTCCGAACGATCAGCTCGCCGATCGGCTGCTGGTGTGCATTCGGCTCGATGTCCCCGCGGTGTTTCGCGAGGCGGACGGGCATGCGATGGGGTGCTTTGGTTTGGTCTTTCAGGTGAAAGACGGTTTCGAGAACAGTGAGCGGTCTGTCCAGGAACTGCTCTCCGATGGCAGGATCGAAGCGTCTTTCAGGTCAGTGCGTGAAGCGCGTGAGTTGATCGCGTTGCGATGTGCTCGGACGGGCGACAAGGTCGAGTATTTCACGGTTCGTCATGAGCACGACGCGGTGTGGTCGGTGAGGGAGGAGCCGTTGCCCGAGCGCGATCAGATCATGGGTGATCCGAAGGGGTGGGAGGAGATTGAAATCGGAAATGCCGACAGCGGCCTGGGAACGGGTGTGCGGGTGGTGGGTTTGCCGCCGCCGTTGGGTGATCGAGGTGTGGCGATGGTGCAGCGGGCGACGAAGGGGCGGGCGTTGCACTGGGTGCCGCCGAGGGATCGGAATGCGTCGTTGTCGACGAGTTGGGAGGAACTGGCGGGGTGGATTGAGGGAGTCAACGAGGTGGAGGATTGGGTGGTTGTTGGCGAGGGGGAGCTGAATCGGGAATGGAAGGATTTTCGCAGGTGGGTGGATGTGAAGGCGAAGATGCCGCCGGTTGTGCCGTGAGCGGTACCGATCGGATTTTGATCGGGCTGGTCTGGATTCGATGACGATCGGCCTTGGTCGATCCGAGAGGAGCGCGAGCCGCGAGGATGAGGGGCAATCTCGAACGGTAGTCGCTTGGGCGGAGTGGCCGGACGGGGTTGAATGTGTGGATTGAAGGAGTATGTGGGCGAAAGCGGGCGTGTGGATGGGCGGAGAAGTGGAAGAGGGAGTGAGCGCGGGGAGCGACTTGACCGATGGAGTGAAGCCGCTACTGTTTTGGCCCCCCGGCGAAGCGGCAGCGGGTACGCGACGATGAGGCCGGGATCGATTGGATTTTGATAGGGCTTTGCGATCGACGAGTTTGAATACCAACGGCCGCGACAACGTGGACCGTTGAGGATAGAAAAACTGATTCCTCGATAGCTCAATGGTAGAGCGGCCGGCTGTTAACCGGCAGGTTGCAGGTTCGAGTCCTGCTCGAGGAGCTTCAAGGGCCGCGGCCAAGTGCCGCGGCCCTGTTTGTTTACGGATGGGGTCGGGATCGCTCCTTCGGCCTGGGGCCAAATCCACGCGGGAATCCGCGAGGTTTGGCGGGCTAGGCCCCTACGGGCTACGTTCTCCGGTTTGCCACCTTCGCCAATGCCCCCTCGCCGAATGTGGCTTCAGGCCCAGCGTGGCGAGCCAAACTCTCGACTCTCGGTCGAGAGCGGTCGGGCGGGTTTACAGGTTGGTTGCCGATAGCCCCGAACGCCCTGCCGGGTTCGCTGTCGATTAGACGCCCCCAAACTCTGCCTTGAGGACCGAGTCGGGGCTCTTGCCGGATTCGATGACTTGGACGAAAGTCTCGAAGCGACTGGCCTTCGCATCCACCCTTGAGTTGATCTGCTGCGTAATCGCTGCGACTTCGTCCGTCGTGATGTCGCGTGTTCGGAACAGCAGTGTCTTGTCCGGGCTCTGTACGAGCACGAGCTCACCCCGGTGATACAGGTCGAAGATCCGATCGATCGTCTCCTTGGGATCAAGGCCTAGCTGGCGGATGGCCGCCGCGAGATTCCCGATGCGCGTCGCGGCCGTGAGTTGTTGCAGCAGCGCCGCGCCTTTCGGTCCACGAGCCTCAAGGCATCTGAGTCGTCCTGGCCCGCGAGCAAGCACCTGAATAGCACCGATGCGCTCGAACGCGTAGAACAACCCGTACTCATCATCTCGTCCCTGAAACTCGGTCCACGGGCTGATCGTCTTCAGGGCGGCACGCCCTACGTTGCAGACCTCGTCCCACACCTCCTTGACCTGTTCGGTGGTTCGCCGCCCGTCCTCGATCATGTCGCGCCGGACTTTGCTGTTGACCGCGGTGTAGAGAAGAACTCCAAATGCCGGCGCTCCATCTCGCCCGGCACGCCCGACCTCCTGGTAGTACTGCTCAAGGGACTCGGGTAGCAGGAAGTGGACCACCCCACGGACGTCTGGGATATCCACGCCCATGCCAAAGGCCCCGGTGGCCACGACCACCCGAGTCTCGCCGCTGGCAAAGCGGGCAAGCGTTGCGTCCTTCTGCTCCATCGTCAGGTCGGCATCGAACGGGGCGCAGCTGTGCCCGAGCGCCAGCAGCCGCTCCGACAGCGCCCGTGTCCCCTGGGTTTTGCTGCGCTTTCGGTGCGCGTACACGATGACTTTCTCGCCACGATACTCATCGAGGAGATGCTCGAGCGCCGCTGTTTTCTCTTTGCCGTCGTTGTAGACACGGAACGACAGGTCAAGGTTTGTGCGGAGCATGTTCGCACTACGAACGACGTCGCTGTCCCGAAGGCGAAAATCGCGCAGGATCTCCTTCTGGCTCTCCTTGTCCAGCGTTGCAGTAAGGCACAGCACCGCTGGCCACATGTCGCGCCCGAAGCACCGGTCCAGCAACCCGGGCAGATTCTTGTACGGCGGGCGAAAGTCGTGGCCCCACTGCGAGATGCAGTGCGCCTCGTCGATGGCGACGAGCGTCACATGCTCGCGGTTCTTCCGCAGCAGGTGCTCAAGGTATCCGTCGGTCTCGGCGCGCTCCGGCGAGACAAACAGGAAACCGGCCCCACCTGACCAGGGGAAGTCGCGTAGGGCACGCTGGGCGTCCGCGGCATCGGCGCCGCCGAGCGACAGCACCGTCGCGCCCGCCCTCTCAAGGAGTGCCGCTTGCTGCTGCATCAAGGCGATCAGCGGAGAAATGATGATGCCGATCCCACCCGACGCGAAAACAGGTAGCTGGTAGATCAGCGACTTGCCCATCCCAGTGGGCATGAGAACGAGCGCCGACTTGCTTTGCCACATCCGATCGACTGCCGACTGCTGGCAGTCTCGAAAGCTCGAAATCAACGGGAAGAACTTGGCCCGGGCACCGTCAGGGGTGATACCGAACGGGCGCTTCAAGCCGGCACCTCGAATCGCTCGTGCGCCCGCATCGTCTTGAGGTCGGCAACGTGCTGGTCGCACACAGACTGAAAAAAGCGGTCGACGTAAACATACCGCATCTTCGGGTCCACTGTGAATCCAGAGGCCTTGGCCCGCTCGTGAATCCAGCGGAACACGCGAATCGCGTACACGGAGAACGTACCGTAGGGATACCAGTAATTCTGGTCCATGATGATGCTGCCGTCCGGCGTCGGACTCAGATCGTTGATCATCAGGAACTCGGACGACTTGCTCGGGAGGTCGAAATGGTTCTTTGCTGAGAGAAAGAACAGCCCATACAGGCCGTTGCGGCCGCGTGGAGGCAGGCGTTCCGGGTCAAGGTAGTAGAGGACAATGCTCTTGATCCCCATGCCGATGACATTGACGAGGCTCATGGTCTCGTCGTCATCAAGAGGATCGAGAGCGAACTCGTCGGGCGCATCGTGCTTTGCGTAGTTGGTCGGCGCGTGCTCCTTCGACCACTCCGCTCGGAAGTCCAGCACGTTGGTAAAGACCTCGAGCAAGTCCTTTGGGCGTGCGGCCCGGAAGTGCATCTGCCAATCCCGGAGTTCGGCGTTTCGTTGCCGAAGGGTGTTTGCAATGACGGGGATGTCTCGTGCGAGGCCCTGCTTGAAAGCGTTCGGGTCGTCGAAGTACTCCTCCAATGCGTCGGGGTCGAAGAACTTCCGGTACTTCTCCGCCTCCTTCTCGTAGAACTCGACGGCGTCCTCGAACACCTTCGCGACTATCCCACCCTCCTTCGCCGAGGCCGTTCCGCCGAACTTTGCCGCGAGCTTCGCGCTCGGGGTCTTCTCCTTCTCCGCCGCGACAAACATGTCCCAGTACTTTGGAAGGGAAGCTTCGACCACTTCCCACACGCGCTTCAAGTGTGCAGGCTGCTTCACGAGGGAGTACTCGTTCTGTTCCTTGTTAGTCGAACGGATCATTGCTGCCTCCCGAAAGTCGGACCCCTAGGGATCGGGCCAAGGCGCGCCAGCTGGGACGAACCTTGGCAGAGTCTACGAGAGCGTGCACGGCGGCCATCAACCCGGCCTCGGGTGTAGTCGTCACGATATGAACCGCGTGCCGCGCACGGGTGCATGCGACGTAGAGCAGGCGTCTCCACATCGGGTCGGTGGCGCGCTCAAAGTCCACGTCAACGATGATGACCAGCGAGGCTTCCAGTCCCTTGAACCGTCGCGCCGTCGTCACTATTAGGTGGTCGCGCCTCGGCGCATCCGCGGTTGGTTGGCCGCCGAGTCGCGGCGCTGCCCACGAGCCGTCCCCGGCGATAGTTGCCATTGAGAGCACTGCGACGTCATGTGCTGGCGTCTTGTGCTGTCTGCAGGCCGACTCCACAAGCGTTCCAACCAAGGCGAGGGCTGCGGACTGATCGGGAACCGCGTGGAGCGTCGGTTGCGGGCCCTCGAGTCCAAGAGTCGGCGAGATTGGGAGCCCAGCCGCCCGATAGGCCGCACGAGCAATCGGATCTGTATTGCGGCAGTTCTTCGTAAGGACCAGGCGGCACGGCACATCATCCAGCCACGCCGTGTCGCTCTGCCCCTGTACAGATTGGTAGCGGTCGTAGAAGGCGTAGAAGGCTGCGTCGCGGAACCGATGACGCAGGTACTCCAGCCATTCTCACTCAAAGTCCTGAGCCTCGTCAACGACCAGGTGTGCGTACGGCAAAGGGGCATCATCGGCCAGGCGTTGCAACAGCTCCTGAACCGCCTCCTCGAGAGTGCCGGTCGGCCCGATCTGGTCCCTCACAAACCCGTGAAACGAGTGGTACGAGACATTTGGTTGCGCGTGACAGGCCCTCAGGTGGTCCTTGAGAGCGGCATTGAAACACAGGAACAGAACAGGCGCGGAGGGAGACGAGAGGCGACGCGCCTTCTCGATGGCGAGGAGGGTCTTCCCCGTGCCAGCCGCGCCGATGATCGCAGCGTGCATTTGCTCATCCAGAAAGTCGAGCACTCGCGCCTGATCGCGGTTTAGCTGAATGAGCAGATCTTCGCGTTCTTCCAGCGTCTGTCGAACGGATCGGACAATAGATAGGGAGGGAGCGAGAATCCCGAGAATCCGCTTTGTGTGGTTGCCAGGCGCGGTGGTCTTTGGGAACAAAGATCGCCAGTATGCAAACGCACGGTTGATTGACGCCTCTGGTTGAGCGATGTCCTCGGCGTCCAGCGTCATGTGCGGATGACAGTTCATCGGCAGGCACTTGCGGTTCACGACGCCGTCAGGGAACCACACCGCGTGGCAGCACAGCACGGTCGAGGCATCCCTGCATCGCTCCGCTATCTCGGCACGAATCCGGAACTTCGTCTGGCTGGCCTGCTCCTCTGGAAACACCGTGCGAATCAGCTCCGTCCCACGATTGCGCTGACGCCACTCACCGTCCTCACACCAGACGTCGCCTCCCTTGACCTCCACGACCATGATGCCGCGTGCCGGGTCCACGAGCACGAAGTCTCCTTCTCCCTGGCCGCCCAGCCGCTCTCCGAGCGTGCGGCCATTTCCGGGGTGAACCCATCGGAGTGAGTGAAGGACCGTAACGTCATCCGGGAGCATTCGAAGGGCGCGGAATACCCGTTCTTCGCCCTTGCTGCCGTGAAAGTCCTTCGGGGTTTCGGGGATCATCCGCGCCATGTATCAGTTCTCAACTACGGCTTGTTTCCCTTTCGGTAGACCTCGTCGAGGGTGAGACCCTTCGAGTTCTTCCACTCCACCCATCCATTGGCGCTTCCGCCGGTCACAATCGCGGCGGCTGCGCTCGGCGAGCTGAACGCCAGGTCGCGATCGAAGCGGTATCCGTCCTTCGTCGAGACAAGAACGCCTGATCCAACCAGCTCCTCACGCTTCGGCTCGATGATGTCATGAGACGACGACGTTGTCGCGCGGCGGGCCAGCGAGCCCTTCAGCACGACGAAGCCTTCCTCGTTGTAGACGCCACGGGCATCTGCGCCGCCGCGCTTGCAGAAAAAGACAGCGTCGGCGTCCGTGGCGCGATTGGCCGCCGGCTCAAAGACCGGAAACCCCAGCGTGTTCAGGAGAACTTCCGCCGTCTCGAAGACCTCGGCGACATCGGCCTGCATCCACTCCGGGACGTTCGGCTCGCCGCCGGCGTTTCCGTTGTCCAGCTGATATCGACCGGCCTTGTTGGCCTTGTCAATGGCCAACCACTCCAACAACTTGCCATGCGCTTTCGTGAAACTGCCCGTGCGGGACACGATGGCGACGGCGATGTTCCAGAAGTCCTTGTTCTTGTTGTGCTGCTTGAACCGCACGCAGCAGTCCTCGGCCTCGCCGATGTACGCCAGCGGCAAGCCGCCCGATTCGGACTCTCCAAACAGGAAGTACAACCCCACACCACTCAACTCGGCTCGCCCGAGCGCCTCATCGAGCTTGGCCCGCGGAACCACGACCGCCTGAATGATCCGGGTCGTGATCTCCGCGATGCGAACCCCACGCGGCTCGCCCGTGGGGCAGTAGATCTGAATCGTCTTGCCGAGTGGCTTCATGATGACACCTCGTGCCTACCGGGGCGCGCCGCTTTCTCTGCTGGGTTCATGACTTGCGACTCCGCGTCTGGGCAGGAGCCGTCACCGTTCTACTACGCAGCCGCGTTGGCTTCCCAACCTTTGCCGCGGGCGCTTCGCTGGACTGAACTGCGGCGCCGTCGCTGGCATTCAACGGGCCGCCGCGCGGCGGCTGCAAATCTCCAACCAGTCGGTTGATCGCGGGTGGCAGGCCTAGCTTGGCAGAGTTCACCATCTCGCCGATCTCGGCGGCGAGCTTGTCGCTGATCTCAGCCTCACTGTCAAAGAGCACGTGTCGGAACGGCTTGAAATCAAATGGGATGTCGTCAGCAGGCGCTCCAGCGGCTGCATTCCGCTGCGGGGCCTTCATCACGAACACAAGACGGGCACTGTCGTGGTTTCGAAGGGCGAAGCCTGCCTCGATGAACACATTGGCGCGGTGGCCGGTGAGATCGGCGACGACAATGTCCGAGCGCTCGATCGACTTATACATGACCTCATGAATGTTCACTGCGCCGCCGCGTGTAGGTGGCAGATCGACGAGTTGGAGAGCCACTCCAGTGTCAGCTTTGACTTTGGCGAGCGCGTGCTCGAACTGCTTCACGCGGAGATCTGCGAGGGTCTTGTCCGTGCCCGGGCCGGGGTACCACCTGGACAAGAAGACCTTCCGTGGCACGCTCTCGCAGATGCGGCGATAGATTTCGAGCAACTGTTGGCTGAGAGGATCGGACTGGCGCAACTCGGTAAGCCGGTGCTGCTCGAGCCACGATGAGACCTCGCGGATGGCGCTCACAGCAACTTTGTGACGAGCGGCCGCCGAGCCAGCCTTCGTCGCATGCCAAGACCTGGCGAGCAAGTCGAGCACGAACGGCGTCGCCACCACTCCTGGGTGTGAATCCGCCAACGCAGCGAGTAGTTCGTTTACAGCGTCGAACGTGTCGCTGGCAAACTGGTTTAAGCCATCACGGGTCTTCGCGGCATCAGGCTCGATCTTCAGGATGCTTTTGGAAGTCTGCTGGATGCTTGTCAGTGGTCGCTCACCGAAACGCTGTGCCGCAGTCTTCGGCAGCCCCTTGAGCGAGTCACGGAGCTTTCGAGCCAGATAGAGCTCAGGGTCGTATTCGTACTCCTGCGTGGCCGAGAGTCCGCGCGTTGGCGAGTGGTCAAGCAGAAGCTTGAGACCGTGCTCTGAATCGAGCTGGAGCGCGGTCGCATTCAGCGAGTGGAAGATCCGGGCCTCGCCAAAGTCGTCATCGGCGTCACCCGGTGGGCCGAAGAACACCAGGCAGAACGGCGCGATGTACTTCCCGGTGTCAACAGACTCTCGTTTGATGCGCTCTGCGGCGGCGAGGCGGTGATTGCCATCGATGCGGCGAATCAGCCGATCTCGTCGGATGGCATCGATGTGATTCAGGTCGATTCGGATGGAAGTGGCGCGGTCATCGGCCCGCCCGGGATGCACTGTGATCGGACCGTTGGTGGGGTACGCGATGTCCACTGCCTCACCTGGGTCGCCCTTCTCGAGGACTCGGATGGAGAGAATGACCTCCGGAAGGAACCCCGCGCCAGACTTGAGCAGGAAGCGCCGAATGCGTTCGACGTGATCCTCGTTCAGGTCTCGTTGGAAGCCGTCCAGACCCGTGCCGTCTGCCTTGGACGCCAGCTTGTACGACACCGACACGTCCGCGAGGTCTCGAAGATCTGCGAACCCGCGAATGCAGCGGAAGGTGCCCAGCGGTCGTGCCAGCAGCCCGCGAAGAGTGAGCACATTGAAGGTCGGCGAACGGCCACGCTTCGGGGCGGACGCGGGTCGCGAGGATCGGGGGGCAACGCGGGGTTGGGTCATGGCAGGTCCGTTCCCAAGATCATTCGCTCAGTGGCAGCGCTCGCCACTGTTTCGACGCCATCGGCCTTCTGTCGCAGCCGATCGACCGCCCCCTGTTCGCGGCCAGCAAACGTCACAATCTCTGCTTGCACGCCGCGGGGTGGCAAGGGGAGCCGCATTGCCCAAAGGTCTTCCGTGCCAATCGCGTAGTTGCCGACGGCGGTACGGGCGGCGGCTTCAATTTGGCCACGGATGTGCGGCGTCTTCATCACCAGCCAGACGTATGCTGGTAATACGCTGTCCTTGCAACGTACGCGGATTACCTTGTCCGGGAAGATGACATCGTCAAGGTCGCTTTCCGCTAACGCGGGCGTGCCGACATAGGCGAGCGTGCCGTTTGTGCGGCAGCAAAGCAGGTCACCCGCGCGAATCTCGAACTCCTTTCGGAGACGCGGCGAGTCCTTGATGTGCTTGAACTCAGATGTCCTCAAGTGCCCCCGTGTGACGGCACTGATCTTCAGGATCCGAAGCGAGGTGTCGCGGTCTGATGGGCTAAGCGAACACCCGTGACGAATATCGGCGAAGCAGTCGTGGCCAGTCGCTACGGGGTACTTGCCCAAAGCTAAATCCGGCGTCCGCATCTGTCGCACTGTCGCGCGCACGCCCCATGCGGTGATGTCGCTCCACTTCGCGATAAACCAACGCTGGTTCTCGGTGGGCACTCGGGGTGCCTCCAGCCCAAGGCGGTTCAACACCTCGACGCCGATCCCCGCCTCGCGCTCGTCTGCCTCGGCACGCAGTCGGGCCGCCTGGTCGCGGGCCTTCGCCGCCGCGGCCACGATTCGACGCTGGACGGCGAGCGGGGGGACGGGGATCTGCGTCTGTTCAAGATCAGTCGGCTGAATGCGTTTGCGGCCGCTTGTGCCGCTCGCCATTCCATTCAAGGTTCGCCGAAAGTGATCGGAGCGCAAGACGAGATGCAGAAAGTCGGGGTCTAGTGCCTTTGGATCGACTTCGTAGATGGGGTACTCGGCGCTGAAACCAAGCTGGCCAACGCTGGGAGGCACAACGCCGACCGCGCCGTTGCGGGCGTCGATCTTGGAATAGACGACATCGCCGGGCTCGGCGATGAACAGCCGCCCCTTCACGACCTGCTTACTCGATGATGAGCGGATGGACATCGAGCCGTCGAAGTGGATCGAACCCAGGGCCACCGAGTGCGCGCCTTCGCTGTCTCGCGTGACTGCCTCGATCCGGCGACGGGCAACGTCACCGAAGGCTCGAAGCACCGACGGATCCCACGCCCAAGAACTTTCTGAGAAAGTGTTGACACTCCAGCGTGTCAAGTCCTTGTACCAGACGGTGAACGCTCGCCGTCGAGGGGCAGACGGAATGGCCTCAGTGATCGTCGTCACGAGCGAGCACCCCCGCGCTCGCTGCGCGTGGAGCGGACGGACTTCCCGTCCGGGGTGTGCTTCGCCTTGCTGTGCCGGGGACGGTCCACATCGTGCTGTCGGGCATTGGCGAAGTGGGACCCGTGTTCGCGGAGGAACCGCTCGTACAACTCGATGGCGGTTTCGCCAGCGGGGATCTCCGTTGGCACGCGATCGTTGGGGTAGAGCTCGTTGGCGTCTGGCTCGCCAGTGGCGGTGATGCCGACGCGCTGGGCGTCGTACATGAAGATGGGGTAGTTGAAGCGCTCGCGGAGCAGCCGACGACGCTCCTCGGTGATCTGGGCCTCCATCTTCGTGAGGAAGGCCCTTCGCTCGCGCTCGGCTTCCTTGCGGGCGGCGGCGTCCTTGGCTTCCTTGGCGGCGGCGATCTGGGCGTCGAACTCTGCGACCTTGCTGTCAATCGCGGGCTGGTGCTTGGCGCGAATCTCGGCTTCGGCCTCCCGGTCTGTTCGGTTGAATCGCTCCTGTTGGTCGATGGAGAATCGCTGCCAGAAGAGCAGCGATGCCTTGACCGTCGCGCCGGTGGACACGAAGGTCTCTTCGGGCAGGCTGACGATGGCTCGGACATAGCCGCGGTTCTCGCAGAACTCGCGGACGTACTGCAGCGAGGGGTTGTTCAGGATGCCGTCGGGCAGGACGATCCCCAGGCGGCCGCCGGGTTTGAGGAGATCGATGCACCTCTCGATGAACAGGATCTCCGTCTTGATCTTGCCGAGGTGCTTGATCTCGCGGGCGGAGCGTTCGCCGTCTTCAGCTGGCTCGCCGAAGGGGAGTTCAAAGAGCGAGGCGATGGGCTTGTTGACGGCGGCCTTGGCGCGCTGCTGGGCTTCGACGTAGAGGTCGCCGAAGATGTCCTTGTAGCGGCGGTAGGACTCGGGCAAGACTTCGACGTCCTGCGGCTGGACCTTGTCCGAGGGCTCGACGCTCGCGCCGAACGGTGGGTTGGTGAGGATGACGTCGAACCGACTCTCAAAGATGCCGTTGACGTTGAGGAACCCATTGTGGTGGTGCACGCCGCCGTGACCGTCGCCGTGCATGATCATGTTCATCTTGCTCGTGCGGGCCATCCGGTCGTTTGCGTCGGTGCCGTAGATGCGGCGATTCGCGAGGTCCCAGAGGCGAGAACCATCGTTGCGCTGATCAAGCTGCGACTGAATCTGATCCCACTTAGACCGGAGGACCTTGGCTTTCTCCGCTTCGGAGAGCTTCTGCTTCTCGATGGCGGCCTTGAGTGTGCGGTACTCTTCATCCGCACTGGCCATGATCTGCTGGCGGACGATTTCAAAGAACCGGATGAGGAAGCCGCCAGACCCGCTCGCGGGATCGCAGATGACGTCGCCCTCCTTGGGCTGGATCATGCGGATCATGAACTCGACGACGCTTCGGGGCGTGAAGAACTGGCCGATCTCGCCGCGGAAGGTCTTTCCGAGAAACCGCTCGAACGCGATGCCCTTGATGTCCTCGCTGGTGTCGGACAGGTTGTACCGCTCGAGCCGCCGAACGATCTCTTTACCCGTGGCGGGCTTGAGGTTGATCCTCTCATCTTTCTCGAACAGGTCATCGGTGCGGTAGTACTTCTTGGTTTCGTCAAAGAGCTGGTTGAGGGGGTCATCACCGAGCAGTTCGTCGAGGTACTCAACGTTGAAGAGGTTCTTCCTGCGGCGCTTTTCCTTCAACTCGCGCTCGACCCAGGTCTTGACGAAGAGGATCTTGGCGATCTCGTCGAACGCGGCCGCGGGATCGAGGTGGTCACGGTTGCGGATGACATTGTGGCACTCGTGGAGCAGCGCGGCGAACTCGTCCTCACGGAAGGTCTTGAGCTGCGCGAGCAACTCCTCGATCTCGCGCTGCGTGGCGCCGGCGTGCGGGATGTTGGCGATCTCCTCGATCGTCCCGGGCATCCGCCCCTTCATGACGCGCCAGAACTTGGTTTCTCGGGAGTTGTGGGTGACGAAGAACTTCGCATCCGCGAGTCGTGCGTAGTGGTCACCCTGCTCGTAGTCGCGGTCACGGATCGTCACGTTGTCCGCTTTGCACTCGACAACGATGAGCGGGCTCTTGTTCTTTGCCTTGTCCTCTGCGGTCACCCAGATGGCGAAGTCCGCACGTGCCTGGGCGGCACCGCGACCGACGACAGACAACTCCTCGTCGATCTGTTCGATCGCATAGCCGTACTCGTTGACCAGGACCGCCAGGAACTGTTGGCGAACCGCCTCCTCGGGCGTCTCGATCAGCCATTTCTTGCGAACGTGACTCCAGATCTTGCCGCCCTCTCGCCGGACCTGAACGGACCCGGTGACGGCGCTACCTGAACCGATGTCGGCGGCGAGCTTTGTGCGTGTCTTGGTCATCCGGAGTGTTCCTGCGTGAAGCCGCCGGTGATCCAAGCGGGCTGTGAACGGTAGTGTGGGGCGAGTCCAGATTTGAGGAAGTTCATTGTCTTCCCTTCCCGACGAGCTCTGCAATGAGCAGGCCCAGTGCGAGGAGGGCCCCTCCGACGATCAAGGCTTGAATGACCTGCTGCCCCACGTCTTCAGGGTTGAAGTCAGCCGAGGGGCCGCCGTTGCGCCGGACCTTCTGGTCGAGGGCCGCGAGGACACTTGCGGCAACACCATCGATCGGCACCTCGCCATCGCCGGCAGCCTCCCAGCGATGCACGGTGCCCGGGTGAACTGCGATGACCGTGGAAAACTGCGGCACGGTCATACCTAACGCATCACGAATATGTCGCACGCGATGTCCGGTGAGCTTGACTTTCATGCGCGAGTACTCACAATTGTGAGCGACTGCGCGACGTTCGCGCAGCGCCTTTGAGAGTATATCGCACGGAGACGGACAATGCACCAGGTTCTTCAGGCCGGACACCACATCAAGGTCAATCGCGGGCTCTACCACCATCATGGCATCTACATGGGGGGCGGATGGGTCGCCGAGCTGGCAAAGCCCGCTGACGGCGGAGTGACTCGCATGGTGCCGCTCGCCACATTCACGCGCGGGGCTGGCCTCCAGATCGTGGATCACACGAACGGCCTGCCTTTGCACGCCGTCGTTGAGAATGTCCGGCGAGCTCCGCACTGGCGGAGGTATGACCTGCTCGACTGGAACTGCGAACACTTCGCCACATGGTGTTCAACCCATGTCGTAGAGAGCGAGCAGGTGCGTTCGCTCGTCCAAGGAGTCGCGATCTCGTTGCTCGTCGCGCTGATTGCGTCCGCAGCGGCCGCGTAATCGACAGGGTGTCCGATAGTCGGCCTGCGGTCCCAGGTTCCTCCGACCGCGAGGTGTGTCGCGCGCGACAAACCCCGCCGGCGATCAGAGAGGTATGGGCGAGGGCTGAGTCCCTCGCCGAATGCCGCGCTGCGAAACCCGAAGCAACCCGACGCCGGTGGGCTCGCTGTGCCTTCCGGCCCGCGCCGTCGAGCTCCTTGCAGCGGGGGCGGCCCGGCTGATCGGCGCGAGCGCCCACGACTTGGGCGGGAGCGTCGAGCATGCCGATTCCTCCCGGGCGGGACTTGAACTCGCGCAGCATGCCGCCCTCAGTGTGCCTACGGGTGAACGGCACCGCCCCGAACCGGAGAACCCGGGACGATGCTGCCCGAAGGAGCCCGAAGGACGATGAGCGCGACGGCAACCAGCACCATCCAGCAACAGATCGACGAT
This sequence comes from Phycisphaerales bacterium, assembly GCA_032229765.1. GTDB lineage: Bacteria > Planctomycetota > Phycisphaerae > Phycisphaerales > UBA1924 > JACVCS01. Next base: position 16,980 of record JAVTWO010000028.1, read on the forward strand.
CTCCGCGACATGCCCGTCTCGCGGCTGCGTGCGCGGTATGCGGAGGTCTTCGGCGAGCCGACGTCCTCGGGCAACCGCCAGTGGCTCTATCGACGGGTCGCTTGGCGAATCCAGGCGCTGGCGGAGGGGGACCTCTCCGAACGGGCCCGCCGTCGGGCGGCCGAGTTGGCCCGGGACGTCGACGTGCGGGTCAGGCCGCCGGGGGAACGGGAAGGCAACGAACCCAGGGTCGGGGCGCGGCTCGTGACGGTCACCGGGCGAATCGCCTCCGCCGGGGTCGATCGTCTGCCCGCTCCAGGCAGCGTGCTGCGACGCACGTTCAAGGGCGCTGAGCACGAGGTGACGGTGCTGCCCCACGGCTTCGAGCACGAGGGGAAGACGTATCGCTCCCTGTCGGCCGTGGCGACGGCGATCACCGGGTCGCACTGGAACGGGTTCCTCTTCTTTGGCCTGACCAAGAAGGGGTCCGCATGAACGCAGCGAGCACCAAGCGTGCCGGCGCTCCCCGCCGCGCAGCCGCCGACGCCGCGGTCGCCGGGCCCGCTGCTGCTCGGGGCACCAAGTGCGTCCGCTGCGCGATCTACACGCGCAAGAGCACGGAGGAGGGGCTCAGCCAGGAGTTCAACTCGCTTGATGCGCAGCGCGAGAGCGCGGTCGCCTACATCGCCAGTCAGAAGAACGAGGGATGGTCGTGTGTGCCGGACCGCTACGACGACGGCGGCTTCACCG
>JAVTWO010000029.1:0-17586 GCA_032229765.1 Phycisphaerales bacterium
TGCCGCTCTTGGCGGCGCGTTCGGATTTGCCCAGCGAACCCTCGATGGTTTGCAGGTCGGCGAGGATGAGCTCGGTCTCGATGGTTTCGATATCGCGGATCGGATCGACGGTGCCCGAGACGTGGGTGATCTCTTCGCCGCCCGGGGCGTTCTGGAAGCAGCGGACGACGTGGAGGATGGCGTCGACCTCGCGGATGTGCGAGAGGAACTTGTTGCCCAGGCCCTCGCCCTCGCTGGCGCCCTTGACGATGCCGGCGATATCGACCAGGCGCAGAGCGGCGGGGATGACCTTCTGGGTCTTGATGAAGCTCTGAATGATGTGCAGGCGCGGGTCGGGGATGGGGACGATGCCGACGTTGGGCTCGATGGTGGCGAAGGGGTAGTTCGCCGCGAGAACGCCCGCGTTGGTCAGGGCGTTGAAGAGGGTGGACTTGCCCACGTTGGGGAGACCGACGATGCCGGCTTCCATGGTGAGACTCCGCGTGCGAAGAGGAAGGGTGAAATGGCGGCCGCGAGGCTGCGTACGGGGAACGGTGGGCGCTGAGAACGGACAGGAAAGCGGTGGAAGAGAACGAGAGCGGTGTGAAGGGGGTGAGTTTAGCGCCGGCGCACGCGGCGGGCGTGCGCGTCGCCTCAGCATCTCGCATCGAGAGATCCTCGATTGCGTCTGAATGAACGGGGTTTGGTCGGGCGTTGGCGTGGGTTGGGCGTCAGCCGCGGCTGTTCAGTCGGCGGCGCATCGCGGCGATGGTCTGCTTCGAGACGTGGTGCTCGATGCCTTCCGCGTCGGTGATGGCTTGGCGCTTGCTGACGCCCAGCCAGAGCAGGAAGGCCAGAACGACCTCGTGGCGTTCGCTGGACATTTGCGCGAGGCGTTGGCCCTCGGAGGTAAGGCGGACGGGTTTGTGGCGCTGGGTGATGACGAGGCCGCGGGCGCTGAGGCGTGCGAGCGTGCGCATGACGGTGACGTGGGAGACGCCCATTTCTTGAGCGAGCGCGACGACGCGGGCGGCACCGACGCGGGCTTCGAGCTGCGCGATGGCTTCGACGTAATCCTCGGCCGACTCATCGCGGTGCTGGGCGCGCGTGCGCCGGAAGCGGTCGGCGCTGACCGTGACGGCGGCGGCGGATTTGGCGGCGGCGGCGCGGGCGGGTTGGGCGGCTTTGCGGGCCATTTGAGACGCAGATCGTACCCATCGGCGTTTGTTTGTGTTGTGGCGCGAAGGCGTGAAAGTCCCTACGCTGAACCCTGTTATGAACAGCCCCGGAGTCAACGTGAAGCCCGCCCGCAAAGTTCAGGCGGATGGTTCGGTCGCGGCGGGCTCGACTTCGGGTGAGGCCTCTCGCGGCAGATCTTCGCGGACGTCGCGTCAGCCGGTGGTGACGGAGGTGAAGGCGGGCAAGGGCCGTAAGTCGGTCGACCATGCGGAAGCCAGCGGGGCGGACTTTGACTTTGAGCAGGGGCGGGCGCGGGTGTTCGTGGGGGATTGTCGCGCGGCGCTCAAGCGCGTGCCGGAGGTTCATGCGGGAACGGTCGATCTGGTCTTTGCCGATCCGCCTTTCAACTGGAACCGCGCGTACGACCGCTGGAACAGCACGGCGGAGAAGCAGCACGACGCGGCGGTGGTGAAGAAGGCCGCGAGAAAGTACGACACGTGGGACGACGGCTTGCCGCGTGAGGATTATTTGGATTTCACGTACGCGTGGCTGAAGGCGTGCGCCGACGGGCTGCGTCCGGGCGGGCAGTTCTGGGTGAACATCCCCGACGACACCGCGGCGGAGATCGTCGTCTATTGCAAGAACGAGCTCAAACTGCCCATGCTCAACTGGTGCGTGTGGCACTATCGCTTCGGACAGAACCGCACCGGCGGGTTCATCAACAGCAAGGTGCACGCGCTGCGGTTCGTGAAGCCCGGCGGGCAGATCACATGGAACCCGCACCCGATCTTGGAACCCTCGGACCGCGCCACGACGTACTTTGATCCGCGCACGATGAGCAAGCGCGACGGCATGCCCGCGGGGTTCCGCGTGCCGATGGACGTGTGGTACGGGCCTTACTTCGGTCGCGTGCAGGGGAACAACAAAGAACGCCGGCCCGGGCACGACAACCAACTCCCCGAGGCGTACCTCGAGCGCGTGATCCTCTCGTGCAGCAACGAGGGTGACGTGGTGCTCGATCCGTTCCTGGGTTCGGGCACCACGGGCACGGTGGCGCTTCAGTACAAGCGCCGGTTTGTCGGGTGCGAATACTCGCTGGCGAACGCGCGCAGCGCCTGGGAACGCATGACCAACCTGGGGATGGTCTCGCCCGGCAAGGCCCTGGGTCAGAGCAGCGCTATTGCGAAGGCCCGCAGCGCCAGCGAGAAGGCCAAGAAGCGCACGCGTGTGAGCACGCCGACGGACGAAGCGAACGACTGACCGACGTGCACACTCAGCGCTGCGAGCCGACCATGTCGGTATCACGGGCCGATCGCACGGCGTCTTCGACAAACCGCCGATCGGTGTCGGTCACGGTTCCGGAGCGGTTGAGGTCGCGTCGCGAAGCGCTGGCGGCAAACCAGCCGTAGAGGTCTTCGACGCTGATTCGGGCGTCACCGGTCAGGTCGTCGCAGGTGCGGACCATGCGGGCGAGTGGGTCGCCGATGATGATCTGCTGGAAGCTCAGCGCGGGGAGGGCGGTGAAGGCCGCCTCGCCCCAGGAGAGGTTGCCCAGGATGAAGTTTCGGGCGATCTGCAGATCGTCGGGGATGGAGATGGTGAAAGGTTCCCAGGCGTTGACGGCGGCGAAGGTGCCCCCCGCGGCGATGAAGGCCGAGGCCTGCATCTGCGGGATCGCGGGCGCCTGACCGAGCCCGCCGAAGTCCCGCCCGTTGAAGCTCTCGGTGGAGTTGAAGATGGCCCCCGGCGCGAGGTTGAAGCTTGTCGCGTAGGTGGTGCGGACGTTGGGGGGTGTGGGCGTGGTGCCGTCGCCGGGGAGTGTGCCGGGCGTGTTGGAGCCGTAGCCTGAGACGAGCAGCACGGGCGTGGTCACCAGTGAGCCCTGCCCGTTGTAGTTCACGCGCGGGCCGACGAGGAAGCTGCCCACACCCGAGGAGAAGTCCGACCGCACGCGGGAAGCGACGTAGCGTCCGTCGGCGAGGATCGCGTCGCGGGTCTGCTCGTAGTCGTCGCCGCCGAAGAGTGGCGAGAAGCCGAAGTTGTCGAACTCGGTGTTGGCGGTGGCGTTGGTCTGCGAGTCGGCGTTGGCTTCATCGAAGACGAACGTGGTGGTATCGACATCGACGACGAGGTTCTGCGCGCGGTCGATCATGCCGCGGACATCGTTGACGGTCGGGCCGTCGAGCCGGCTGACGAGGTACATATCGCCGGGGGTCAGCTCGGTGGTCAGGGGCGGGTTGTTGGTGTTGGTCTGGCTGGCGGTCCAGAACTGACCGAGCGAGGTTGCGGGGGTTGTGAGAAGGCGCGTGAAGGTTTTCGCGGTGCGACGGTTCAGCGTGGGCCAGCCGGAGATCGGTTGGGTTGAGCGCCAGTACGGGTTGGCGATGACGCCCGTGGCGAAGGTGCCGCCGGCGGTGGTGGTTTCGCCTCCGAGGTCTTGCCAGAGCAGCGTGAGTTCGGAGTCGATCGTGCTGGTGGTGTACGTGCCGGCGTTGAAGGAGTTGGCGGCCGATCCCGGGATGTCCCCCGCGTACATCGGGCTGGTCTGAAAGATCCGCGACGGGATGCCCTTGGTGAGCACGATGCAGCGGATCTCGCCGGTGGGGTCGTTGGTGCTCAGCCAGGTCCGCAGCGGGTTGCGGAGGTTGTTGACGAACTGCGTGACGCTGAGATCCGGAAAGGTTGATTGCGGCGCGCTGATGCTCGCGAGGTTCACGGTGCGCACACCGGGGCGCACGCCGGGCTGGTTGCCCGCGCCGCCGGGCACCTTCGCACTCCCGGCGTAATACTCCGCCACGTCGCGTGAGATGAACCCCGTGGGGCTGGTGGTGTCGGTGCTGCTGAAGACGCGCGAGTCGTAGACCACCAAGACCTGCTCAGGGCGGAGCTGCGCCGAGGCCGAGTTGGTGACGCCCAGCGCGGTAAAGACCATCGCGGCGATGAGCCACGCACCCCCGTGACCCGCGCGCGACGCACACGAACGAACGCTCGCGGATCGACTCGCTTGATCTGTCGTGCGGTTCGTCGTCATCGATGTCGGCCCGTCGTCACGGGGTTTGCTGAGGGTGGATACCACGCCGAACACACGGCGCGCAGCACAAACCCGCCTCGCTGATTTCAGTTTACACCACACCCAGAAAAGAACACCCGCCGCCCCGAGTTCTCGGCCTCTCAAACCCGCAAATCACCCGACCACGCACCACAGGATTCGATCAAGTTGGGGTCGCGGTCGGGTCGCGTTCATCCCGAGAGTCCCGACGAGATCGCCCCGTGCACGATGAATCCCGCGATCACGGCGTGCAAGGCCCAGACGATCGTCCGAACCCAGTGAAAAACGCACAGTCCCCGGTGTGTCCGATCATCAAACCCCGACGCGGCAAGCCGGTTGTGCTGCGGCACGCTGATGCCGAAGGTGATCAGCCAGCAGACCACCACGGCCGAGAAACCCAGCACGCACAACCACCGCTCAACGCCCATCGGCGGCGAGACAGCCAGGTACGCGCTGCTGAGGGCCTCGATCAGCATCAGCGGCATCACCACCACCGTCGTCCGCACCGTGTGCCCCGCGTGGTACGCACCAAAACTCGTTGGACCGACCTTGGCAAACAGCGGGTAGTGCACCACCGCGACGAAGAAGACCACGCCGGTCATCAGCAGCGTCGAGATCAAACTCGCCCACGCGGCAACCACAGAAGCGTTCACGACGCACGCCCCACGCCGAGCAGGCCCAGGTGCTTCAGCACCGCCTCGCCCGCCAACCGACCGGCACGCATCGCCCCGTCGATCGACGCGACATCGCGCCAATCACCCGCGAGAAAAACCCCGGGCCTCCTCGCGCTGATCACAGGCCACGAAGGGCTGGTGTACCAGGGCGGGCTCTGATCGGGGAGCGCTTCACGGATCGTATATGTCTTGAGCAAACTCCAGCTCGAAGCCCAGGGCCCGAACCAGCGTGACATCTGTTCGTTGACCGCGCTCAGCAGCGCCCGCTCGTCGTGATCAGCCCCCAGCACGCTGACGGAGATGAGCTCGCAGCCGAGGGGTGCGTAGGCCTGACTCACGCGCGACATCACCGCGACGTTGATCGCCGGGCCCGTGCGCTGCCCGTTGAGCAGCAGCATCGCGCGCCGGAGCGCCGGGTGATCCTCCCCGGGCGTTTTTGCAGAGAAGTACATGTTCGTCACGCCTCGGGGCGTTCGTCCGGTCGGCAGATTGAGCAGCGTGCGAGCGCCGGAGTATTCCGTCGCCACCACCACCGCGCGGGCGCTGTTGAGTTCATCGAGCGAAGCCACGCGCGCGTTCAGCGTGATCTGCGTCGTCGGCAACGATCGCGCGATCTGCGCCGGGATCTGCCCCATCCCCCGCGCCGGCACGCACGAATCGCCGATGGAAAAGCAGCGGAAGACCACCTCCGCCAGCGTCGCGGCGCTCTTCAGTGAATCATCCAGTGTGATCCCCCCAAAGAACGGCCGGAAAAACCGCTCGATCATCCCCTCAGAAAACCCACGCCGAATCAGCATCTCGCGGATCGTCTCCCCGCGACCACCGGTTTGCGAGGTCGTCCGCTCCATGAGCTGCTCGTGCGAGAGGCGCTGCACCTCGCTGCGCCATGTTCCCACGCGGAGCTTATCGCTGAGGCTGCCAACCCCCGCCAGCGCACCTTCAAGCAGCGAGCTGGGGCGACGCCACGGGTCCATCAGCGTGTGGAAGGCGTCTTTGAAATAGACCGACGCGCCGGGCTCGAAGTTCTTCAGATCAAGCTGGGCATAGTCCAGAACCTGCTTCGCCTCTGGATACGCGGTCTGAAAAACCTGGAACCCGCGGTCGAGCGTGAAGCCATCGATCGTGTCGCTGCTGACACGTCCGCCCACGCGGTCGTTTGCTTCGAGGATGCGCCAGGGCACGTTCGCTTTGTGCAGCACGCGCGCACAGCACAGCCCCGCGAGCCCGCCGCCGACGATGATCACGTCCTCACGCATGGAGAGTCGCCTCGTGCTTCACTGAACTTTGCCCGATCGGCATCCAACACACCTCGAAATCAAATCAGAAAAGCCCTTCGCACGAGCGCGATCAGATATTTGTCACCGACGCACCGTCTCGGGCCTCTCATACTGTAAGGCACACGCAGCGCTGTTTGGGCGAACGCTCGCCCGCCGCCGAAGCGTGAACCGTTGAACGTCGAAAACAAGCCTCAAGGAGTTTGTCTATGCCCCGTCTGACCCCCGTTGATCCCGCCACCGTCACCGGCCCCGCGAAAGAGATCTTCGACGGCCCGATGAAAACCCTCCGCTTCAACATCTTCAAGTCGATGGGCAACTCGCCCGCCGCCCTGAACGCCTACCTGGGCCTGAGCCACGCGCTCGACAAGGCCGCCCTGAACGCCAAGGAACGCGAGGTCATCCAGCTCGTTGTCGGCGAGGCCAACAACTGCGAGTACTGCGCCAACGCCCACACCGCCATCGGCAAAATGGTCGGCCTTTCCGAAGCGCAGACCGTCGAGGCCCGCCGCGGCACGCTGAACGACGCGAAGCTCAACGCGGTGGCGAAGTTCGCCATCGCCATCCACGAAAAGCGTGGCCACGTCTCCGACGGCGACGTGCAGGCCTTCAAGAACGCCGGGTACACCGACGCGCACATCGCCGAGGCGGTTGCGTGCTACGCCCTGGCGACGTACACAAACTACTTCAACCACGTCAACGAAACCGTTTCGGACTTCCCCGCAGCGCCGGCGATCTGAGTCGTCACAACGCCGCTCGGCGTTGAAGAAAAGAACTCCTCAGCCCGCGGCACCCTCGCCGGTGCCGCTGGGCTTTTCGCCCGACAGCATCGACAGCAGCCGATCCCACCGCGAGCGCAGCAGCGAGCCGACCTCACCGACCGTGCCGTCGGCGATGCTCTGCCCCTGCACCCGCACCACCGACACCACGCCCCAACTGCTGTTCGTCAGCAGCACCTCGTCGGCCTTCAGCACATCCTCGATCGTCACGGGTCGTTTGCGGGTGAGAATCCCCTCACCTGCGAGCTCATCGATCGCCCATTGCCGCGTGATGCCGGGTAAGGCCGCACCCGGGACGGCTTCGAGCACCGTCCCTTTGCCGAGCGCTTCTTCGCCGCGGGCGATGGGCGTGAAGGCCTCGCCGTCTTTGATCAGGATCGCGTTGCTCACGCAGCCGCCGACGAGGTGATTGGTCACGCTGAAGACCAGCGCCTCGCCCTGATCATGGCTCGCGGCGATCCCCAACTCCCGCAATCTCCACCAGTAGTTCAGCGTCTTGTGCCCCTCGTCCATGCTGAAGGGGTTCGCCCGGCTCTGGCTGATCCCCGCCGCGAGCCCGCTCTGGAGCATCGCCTTCGGATAGACCGTCGCTGGCGTAGCGCTGATGAGCACGGTGCCCGTGCGCGGCGCCTGTTCGCCCCCGCCCGCCTTGGTCGAGCGCGCCTGCGCCAGCAGGTTCAGATCACCCCCGGTGACGGTGATGCGCACCCGGCAGCGCTTCAGCCCACTCCGGGCGATGGTGATGAGCGTCGCTTCGCGAAGGGCTTCGATGTTCAGACCCGCCGAGAGCCCGAGCGTCTTGGCGCTGTTCTGCATGCGGGTGAGGTGCTCGTCGAGCATGCACGCCCACGTCCCTTCGAGCTCGTCCTGCATCGCCATCTCGGCAAAGCTCTTCGCGCCGCCCGATTGAGGTGCCGACGCACCGGCATACCCGCCCAGCAGGGTCTCGAAGAGCCCGACGCCGTGCTGAATCCCCGCGTCCATCGCCGAGACGCGTGCCGAGCCGGGGGCAAAGAACTCGCCGTTGTAGAAAACCACACCCAAGCCCGTCTTGCCGCTCTCATCGCCGCCCTGCCCGTTGCCGTGCGCGGGTTGTGCATCAGAACTGCCCATAGTCCGCAAGCCTACGCCCATCGCCCCCTTCGTCCGCCCCACGTCCCTGAAACCCCCGCGACAGTTCTACGATTCACCAAACGTCCGCCGGCACATCTGACCGCAATCCACCATGTCCTCGACGAACCCCTCCAACTCGACAGGCCCGAACGATCCGGACCCGGATACGCAGTTCCACATTGTCGTGAGTCCGATCCCCGCTGACGCATCGCGCCCGCGCACCGAGGATCGCCAACCGGAAGCCACCGCCATCCCCGACGAACCGTTCAACCCCTACGCGACCGACCACACCAATCGGCCTCAAGACGAACAAACGGCCGGCCAGTACGAGCAATCAGAAGCCGCCGCGTGGTCTACGCGAGCGTCGGTGGGCCCGGGATTTGCCGCCCGCTTTGCGCGGTTTTCTGTCCCGCGCAAAAAGCCGTGGTGGTTCTGGCCCGTGGCGCTCGTGGCGCTGGTGCTGTCGATCATCCTGGCCCTGCTGGCAGTGGCGCTGATCATCATCCTGGCGGTGCCGATCCTGATCTTCGTGCTGATCCGCGCCTGGATCCGCGGGTTCATGCCGCTGCGGTCAGGTCGAGGAGGTGGGGGGGGCGGCGGGGGTGGGACCGACGCCGGCCTCCGCCAGAACGTCCGCGTCCTGACACGCCGGGGAAACCCCTAGTTTAGGCATAATTACTTAGCCGTGAATACCTATTCTCAATGAGTGTCGGTCTCAAGATCTGCTCAGATTGAGCATTTGTTTGGTCTTTGATTGTGTATTCCGGCCCCGTTTCCTTGGTCTGGGTCCTCCACACCCACTACACTTTGGGTTGGTGAACAGTCCTTTGCCAACCTCGTCTCGTGGGATTCCCAGCACCGATCACCTCGGCGCAGGTCATGCTCTGCACGCCGACGCCCGGGCGATCTGCGATGTCGACCTGATCGACGCCTCGGGTCAGGTTTCCAGCGCCGATCAGCGGTGGATTGTTCACCAGACCCACGCGGCCCTCGTCCACCTGCCCGCTTTGGGGTACCCCATCGCCCCCGGCTCCGTAGTGGCGATCCGGGTGGTGAGCGACGTGGAGATGTCGCAGGCCCATGAGCGGTTCAGCGGGATCGTCGGGACCACCGACGTGCTGACGTTTGATCACGGGCCGGGCTTTTCGAGGGGCAAGGCGACGCTGCTGGAAACCGATCTGTTGATCTGCGTTGACGAAGCTCGGCGGCAGGCCGAGCGACGCGGGTTGGCGGTTCGGCACGAGCTGCTGCTCTACATCGTCCACGGCCTCCTGCACTGCCTCGGGCACGACGACCACGAAGACGACGCGTACGCACGCATGCACCAACTCGAAGATCAACTCATGCTCGCCATCGGGCTGCCGACGGCCTTCGCCGCCCCCGAGAGGAACCAGGGCTCGGAGGCCCGCTCATCATGACCGGGCTGCCCCTGCTGGTCTTCGGCGTTCTGACATTCGCCTCCGCCTTGGTGGGCACGATGCGCCACGCCCTCACAGGCGCGCCGCGCGCCAGTGTTGAGGATCTTTCCGCTTCACGACTCAACGGCAAAGAAGACCCGCGCATCACCCGCATCCTCAACGACATACCCCAGCACGCGCGGGCGCTGGCGCTGATCAAACTCGCCCTCGATCTGGCGGCCGCCATCACCATGACGGCCCTGATCGCCGGCGCGAACCACGGCGGGTCCGAGGTCGCTCCGGCGGCCGGAACGCTGCCGAACGCCGCTCAACCGGTGACGCAGCCCTGGACCGGTTGGGGGCCCGTGACGGTCACCGCGCTCGACGCGGGGTTGGCCCTGCTGGTCTGCGGCGTGGTCCTCTGGCCCCTCACCGTGCTGGTGCCCATGTCCATCGCCCGCCACGCGGGTGAGCGCGTCGTGGTGAGCATGGCGCTGCTGATCCGATTCGCCGAGCGGCTGGTGGCACCCTTCGGGCCCATCGGGCGGTTTGTCGACGAAGTGGTGCGCCGCCTGGCGGGGGTTGAGCGTGTGCAGGCGGAGGACCGCGTGGAGGCGGAGCTGCTGAGCGTGATCGAAGAGGGCGAGGCGACGGGCGCGCTGGATGAAAAAGCCCGCGACATGCTCGAGGCGGTGGTGCAGTTCCGCGATCTGACGGTGCAGCAGATCATGACCCCGCGCACGGAGGTCGAGGCGATCCAGCTCACCAACGACCTGGGCGCGGTGATCCGCACGATCCGCGAGCTCGGACACTCGCGCATTCCCGTCTACGACGAATCGCTCGACAACATCCTGGGCATCTTCTATGTCAAGGACCTCATGCACTGGTTGGGCGACGGCCCGCGCGCGGGCAAGGCCTTCGACCTCCGCTCCATCCTCCGCCCAGCGATCTTCGTCCCCGAAACCAAGACCGTCAGTCAGTTGCTCAAAGAGCTCATGGACAAGAAGGTGCACATCGCGCTCGTCGCCGACGAATACGGCGGCACCAGCGGGCTGGTCACCATCGAGGACATCGTCGAGCAGGTCTTCGGCGAGATCCGCGATGAGTACGAGCCGAACAACCCCGAGATCCCCGACGTGGTGCTGAAGCTCGACCGGCGCGAGGCCGACCTCGACGCCTCGGCCCGCATCGACGACGTCAACGACCAGCTCGACGCGCTGGGCGTGCAGTTGCCTGTGAGTGAGGCGTACGACACGGTGGGCGGGTTCATCACCACGCACCTGGGGCGGATCCCCACGCGGGGCGAGAAGTTCTCGCACGAGAACATGACCTTCACCATCGTGGAAGCAAAGCCCACGCGGGTGGTGAAGGTGAACCTGCTGGTGAGCAAGCAGGTGGCCACGCCGCAGGACTCGGTGGCGGAGTCGTGAGGAAGTGCTGAGTCGTGAGTGCTGAGTGCTGAGCCGAAAGACGCACGGGCATCCTTCTGCGATTGCCTATTCCCGATTCCCGATTGCCTACTCCCGATTCCCGATTCACGACGGCGTGAGGACGTGTGCGTCGGCGTGGGTGCCGTCGGGTGGGCTGCCGGCTTCGGTGAGCCAGCGTGCAAAGAGCGCTTCGAGCGCGTCGGGGATTTCGGAGGTTTTGCCCAGCGTCTTCGGGTCCAGCAAGGGCATGAAGCGCAGGCGTGATCGGCTGGGGATGATCAGGCTCGTCCAGCTCTCTTTGCACATGGGCGTGCCCGTGATCACCACGGGCAGGAGCAGCGCGTTGGTGCGTGAGGCGAGCAGCGCGATGCCGGACTGAAAGGGGTTCAGTTGCCTCGGCGTGCGGCGCAGGCGTCCTTCGGGGAAGACCCCCAGCGCTTCGTGCGTGCCCGCGACGCGCATCGCGGTGCGGAGCGCGGCGACGTCGGCCTTACCGCTGCGGTCGACGCAGATGACTTCCAAGAACGACCACAGGCCTTCGAGCGCGGGGGTGCGCATGTCCGCGGCCATCATCCAGCGGATGTAAAACGGCACCACCGATTGGATCAGCACCGGATCAACCCCGGCGCTGTGGTTGGCGATGATGATCACCGGACGGCCTTCGACCACGGGCTTCGCGGGGATGTTCTCGCGACCCTCGGCGCGCAGGCCGTGGAAGAGGCGGGTGTAGACGATGACCAGGTCCCAGGCCATCCCGCTGACGATGTCCCCCCTCGGATTGAGGGAGACGCGCCGGGCCCAGAGCGCAAAGAGCGCCCAGGCCAGCACCAGGATGGTGATGAGCGAAGGGGACATACCGCGGTTGATGTTAGCGACCACAAACCGACAAGGGGTTCATCGGCGCGATTTCCATGATGGATCAATGAAAAATCGCGTGTTCGGGGCTGCTTACGGGTTACTTCTGCCCGCGTTCGTCGCGGAAGAGAACAACCACGACGTGGGCTTCGACGGCCCGGCTTTCGCCCACCGCGTCGACCTGTTCGTGCGTTTTGCCCTTGAGATTGACCCAGTCCATCGGAATATCGAGCAGTTTCGCGATCTTTTCGCGGATGAGCCCCTTCACCGGGCTGAGCTTGGGTCGTTGCAAGATCACGGTGCAGTCGAGGTTGCCGATGCGGTAGCCGGCCTTGAGTACGGCGGCCTTGGCGGCGAGCAGGAAGTCGGCGGAGTCTTGGCCTTCGTGGGCTTTGGCGGTGTCGGGGAAAAGTTGACCGATGTCGGGAAGGGCGAGGGCGCCGAGGAGGGCATCGGTGACGGCGTGGAGGAGGACATCGCCGTCGGAATGGGCGACGGGTCCTCGGGTGAAGGTGGGATCGCGGAGGAGGATGCCGCCGAGGACGAAGGGGCGGCCCTTGCCCTCGGGGGAGAGGGGTTCGAGACGGTGGAGGTCGTAGCCGTGGCCGAGGCGGAAGGGGAGGATGGGGGCGTTGGCGGAGGGGGTGGGGGATGCGGGGGAGGTGGAGGGTTTTGAAGCCTTGGAGGCGGGCTTTGAGGCGGCGGCGGCGGGTTTGGCGCGGGGCTTGGTGGGCATGGTGGGTGAGCGGGGAAGAGGAAAAGGGGGTGCGATGTGGGGTGATTCTCGCATTGCGGGGGTGAGAAGGGCCGATAGAAGCGGGAGCCGAGGTGTTGGGCGCGGATGTTTCGAACCGTGCCCGAACGAGGCGAGTATATTTGACCCCTGGACCGGAGCGGGCGGCGAAGCCCGAATCGGGACGGGGTGTGGAGTGATCGATGATGAACCGTCGCGAGAAGCGGGTATGGGGGGCGCGGGGCGTGGTGGGTGTGATGGCGCTGGGCGCGATGTCGCTGGTGCTGGGCGGGTGCTGGACGCCCGGCGGCACGCGGGGCTGGTCGCCCGACTCGTACACGTACGAGTCGTTCAGCTATGCGCCGCAGACGGTGACGGTGAAGGACGTGCGGACGGGCGAAACGCTGTGGACGTACGACATTCCGGTGGGGATGCAGTTGTCGTTCAAGTTCCACAAGGATGCGCGGAGCGATATCGACCCGAACTTCCCCGACTTGATGAAGTGGGACGTGTGGGAGGTGGGGACGCGGTTCGGGCAGCCTCGCAACGAGCTGGCGGTGCCCGGTGCGCGGGACCGGATGGTGGATGTGACGGTGCGGAAGTCGCCCGAGCTTCCCGAGACGATGCGGGTGAACAGCGGCGCGACGCCGGTGCCGGCGGCTGAGGTGAAGCCGGAGGAGAAGGGCAAGCCGGTGGTGGCGGAGCCGCTGGTGCCGTTGAATCCGAGCGAGCCGCGGAAGACGGAACCCGCGGTGACGGAGCCGAGCAAGCCCAGCGAGCCGATGGTCGAGCCGGTGCCGGGCTCGGACCCGAAGTGAGAAGTCGGTAGCGGAGGCAACGCCTTCGTTGAGCGACAACGAAAAGTCAGCATGAAAAGCCCTTGCCCTGTCGGCAGGGGCTTTTTTGGTCGATGAGGTGAAGGCGGGGGCGGTGCTGGTGCAAGCGGTGCGCGCGGAGGAACGTGCGGGATGATTCAGGAGAACTGTTCGTGCGAGCGGTGGTGATCAACGAGCGTGGTGAAGCGGTCTTGAGCACCGCGGTTGCTGCTCCGGTGGCGACGGAGGGCGAGGTGATCGTGCGACCGACGTACATGCTCGTGGCAACGCCCGACCGCGAGCTTGTGCGAACCCGGCGTGCGGCGGCTGGACAGGTGCTTGGGCATCAGTTTGTGGGCGTGGTGGAGGAAGCAAGCCAGGGCGGGGCCTACGGCTCCAAACTGCTGGGCAAGCGGGTGGTGGGATCGATCACGGTTGCGTGCGGGGTGTGTGACTTGTGCAAGGGCGGGTTGAGTCAGCACTGCCGGGTGAGGAAGGTCGTGGGGCTGAAGGGGCGGAGCGGGTGCTTCGCGGAGAAGCTGGCGATCCCGGCGGTGAATCTGCTGGCGGTGCCCGAGGGCGTGGAGGATGCGCGGGCGGTCTTTGCGTATGCGCTCTCGAGCGCGGCGCACGTGTCGGCGGCGTTCCGGGTGGAGGGCAAGCCGTATATCAGCGTGCTGGGCGACGGGTTGATGGGGCTGCTGAGTGTGCAGGTGATGGCGCGGCTGAACGCGCGGGTGAGGCTCTTGGGCAAGCACGAGAAGAAGCTGCTGCTGTGTGAGAAGTGGGGGATCAAGCACCGGCTGGTGGGGGAGGTTGGCCGACGGCTGGATCAGGACGTGATTGTGGATTGCACGGGGGGTGCGCAAGGGCTGATCGATGCCTTGGGGATGGTGCGCCCGCGGGGGAAGGTGGTGCTGAAGCGCGGCCCGGTGGATGTGGGTTTGACGGCGAATGAGGCGGCGGGTTGGCTGGGCGGGCTGGTTGAGCGCGAGGTGGAGCTGATCGGGAGTCGGTGCGGGAGTTTGAGCGAGGGGCTGGCGCTACTCAAGGATCGGCTGGTGCAGGTGGAGGGGTTGGTGGGGCGGACGGTGGGGCTGGAGGATGTGCCGGGGGTTTTGATGCGGGAGGGAGAGGGGGAGGTTGTGGTGGGGGTGAGGGGGTAGGACATAGCACATGGCACATGGCACATGGCCACATAGCACATGGCACATGGCCTCAGGGCACAGTTTGAAAGCAGCAGAGCAGCAGAGCAGCAGAGCTCGAAGCTCAAAGCTCAAAGCTCAAAGCAGCAATACTCAATTCAGCGAAGCAGCAGAACGCACCGGGCGATTGGGTGTCTTCGCTCAGCACTCAGCACTCAGCACTCAGCACTCAGCACTCAGCACTCAGCACTTTGACTTCCTGCCTCACGCGATTTTGAGTTTCGCGAGGATCTTGGCGAGGTCTGGGAAGGGGACGCGTTTGGCGGCTTCGTCTTTGGTGATCCAGGCTCGTTTTCGGCGTTTGCTTTCGGGGTAGCTGGGGAGGACTTCGGTGACGCGGAGGGCGAAGAGGGTGACGCGGTGGTCGGCGTCGGATTTGTGGTAGGTGAAGTGGCCGAGCTCACCGGGGAGGAGGATGCCGCGGACGCCGGCTTCTTCCATGCATTCGATGTGGGCGGTTTGGCGTGGGGTGTTGCCGGGGTCGATGCCACCTTTGGGGACGATCCATTTGCCCTGGGCGTTGGTGATGAGGAGGAGTTCGAGGCTGCCGTCGGCGTTGATGCGGAAGGGGACGGCGCCGGCCTGTTCGACGGGGTCGTCGAGGTCTTCGCGGTCGCGGAGGAGAGCGGGATCGGTGGAGGCGGCCTTGCCCATGGGTTGGTGCGTCCGTGCGTTGCATCGCGCGGTGTGAGCGTGCGCGACAACGATCTC
This sequence comes from Phycisphaerales bacterium, assembly GCA_032229765.1. Classification (GTDB taxonomy): domain Bacteria; phylum Planctomycetota; class Phycisphaerae; order Phycisphaerales; family UBA1924; genus JACVCS01. Next base: position 15,194 of record JAVTWO010000029.1, read on the forward strand.
TACCACATATCGGTCGGTTCGTCAACCGTCCTCATGATGGCTGGATGAAAAACGTGATGTTCGTCGTCACGGTTTGGCGGGTTTGGCCGGTGGCTGTGGCGCTTTGGGGGGGTTGATGGTCAGGCCTGTGCGGACGCGCTGAAAGAGCGGCTCGAACTTCTCGCGCAGGGCCTTGAGGCGTTCGGCTTGGTTCGGGCCTTCCAGCGCGTGGACCTCGGTGGCGATGGAGACGATGTGCATTTTCGTGGTGACGAAGTAGTTGGTGATCCGGCCCTTGGCGGGTTTGACGGCGGGGTTGTTCATGGCTTGGCCCGCGGCGGCGAGGTCGACGTCCATGACCACGAGGGCGGCGGGGCCATAGGGCGAGTCGATGATCTTGGTTTCGGATTCGATGAGTGTGGTGCCGGGGACTTGGGTTTCTTTGAGCTGTTTGATGATGTCGGGTGCGGTGAAATCGAGGGCGTTGAGGGAGACGCCCACGGTGATGGTGGCGGGCCCGACGCCCGAGAAGGCGAGGGTGTAGGCGATAGGTTCTTTGGTGGAGGAGATGATGTCGAAGTTCATGGGGAGGAGGACGGAGCCGACGGGCGGGTCGGTGCTTTCGGTGCCGGGGATGGTGAGGGTGGCGCGGAAGCCGGTGTCCCAGGCGAGCTCGGGGTTCTTCTGCTGAGCGGGATCGAGGGCGAGCATGGGCATGATGTAGCGCACGGCCTGGCTTTGCGGGCTGAGCGTCTCGGCGTCGAAGGCCTTGGCGATCTCGGAGGCGTCGAGCTTTTGTTTGGCGACTTCGTCCTGAACGGATTTTTCGATGGACGCGAGGGTCTGGGCGCGGTCGTTGCCGCGGGAGAGCAGCAGCGCGCGGAGTTGCGCGATGCCCGGGCCGAGGTGCTTTTCGTAGGCCTCGCGGGTGGTGCGGGCTTTGTCGCTGAGGGTGGGGAGCTCGGATTCGATGCGGCGGAGGAGCCCGACACGGGCGGCGAAAAAGCCCAGGCAGCGCCCGAGCTGTTCGTCTTTGATTTTGCCCTTGGCGGTTTGGACGGCAAGGGCGGTTTCGTCGCTGGAAGCGGTGATCGTCGGCCCGGCGGGTTTGGCCGGTGCGGTGGCGGGGACGGTGATCGGCGGTGGGGCGGGCTCGTTGCGCGCGGGAGCGGTGGGCGGCGTGCTTGGTTGGGCGAGGAGTGATGAGGTCGCGAAGGTGGTCGCGGCGGCGGCGGCGGCGACGTGGAGCGCGAGGGTGGTTGGGCGCGTCATGATGCTGATCCTGTGCCTGGGGCGGGGTGGTGGTTGATGCTGAGGGTACACGAACATCGACCAACGCGTGGGCAGGCGCGCTGTACCATGGCGGGGTGAGCGTTCGGAAGGGTTGCGCGGGATGAGCATGGCTGAAGGTTGGCGAGCGTGGGCCGGTCGAGTCTGCGGCGTGCGCCGCGGGGTGACGGCGTTCGTGTGCGTGGCGCTGGGTGTGCTGATCGGACGGTGGATGTGGGAGAGTGGGGCGGTCGATGGCGGGCTGGTGATCGGCGTGGTGCTGGTGACGCTGGGCCTGCTGGCGGTGGTGCTGGCACGCGGGGCGTGGGGGCGTGAAGTGGTGGCGGGCGGGTTGATCGCTTCGGCGGTGGGCGTTGGCTGCTCGGCGTGGTGGATGCGGATCGCGCAGCGCGACGCGGACGATCTGAACGTCGTCGCGGCAAGGCTCGGGCTGCTGGACGCGGAGGGGGACGGGATCCTGGTACGCCTCCGCGGGCGGGCGGTGACGGATGTTTCGATCAGCGAACGCGAGCGGGCGTGGGGCGATTCACCCTTCGGCGGCGGGGTGAGCCTGCGGTTTGAGATGAGCATCGCGAGCGTCGGGCCCGTCGGCACGGGTGAGGCGGAATGGCAGCCCGCCAGCGGGCGGGTGTCGGTGGCGGTGGCGGCGGAGGATTCGCAGGGCGTGAAGAACGTCGTGCGCGCGGGAAGGGCGGTGGAGATCACCGGGCTGTTGAGTGTCGAGCGCTCGGCGACAAACCCCGGGATGAGGCAGGCGACGGTGCAGCGGCTGATGGATGATCGCGTGGGGTCGGTGCTCGTTGAGCACGGCGGGTTGATCGTCAAGCCGACGGCGGAGCAGCCGGGTGCGGTGAGGGGCTGGTGGTGGGCGGCGGTGGGGGGGTTGCGAGTGGCGACCGAGCGGGCGATGGAGCGTGGGGATGAGCCCCGGGCGGTGATCGATGAACGGACGCGCGAGGCGCGGGCGATGGTCTCGGCGATGCTGACCGGGCGGGTGGATGAAGGGCTCACGCGTGTGAGCGAGGAGTTCACGCGTTTGGGGCTTTTGCACGCGCTGTCGATCAGCGGGTTTCACATGGCGGTGCTCGCGGGGGCGGTGTTGGTGGTGGTGCGGTGCTTTGGGG
>JAVTWO010000030.1:0-2985 GCA_032229765.1 Phycisphaerales bacterium
TTCTTTCATGCCCTCAGCGCCTCATCCTCCCAACTTCGGGTTCGAATCCGCCCGCCCCAGAGACCGTAAAACCCAGCATTTACCCTCTTTTTCCAGCCCTCAACACCCCGGCGGTTCCTTGCTACACTGTTCGTTCCATGGCTTCAGACTGGTCCGACAACATCCTCATCAGCGAACTGTCCGACGAGCCCGCCCTCTCCGAGGAGCTCAGTGCCGTCTACGACAGGCTCTCCCCCCGCGCCACCAAGCACCTGGTGCTCAACTTTTCAGGCGTGACCTACGTCTCATCGTCGCATCTGGCTCTGCTGCTGCGCCTGCGCAAACGCCTCGTCGACAGCGGGCGCTCCATGGTCCTCTGCTCCATGAGCGATCAGGTCTGGTCCGTCTTCATGCTCACCGGGCTCGACCGTGTCTTCCGCACCGCGCAAGACCCCATGACCGCGCTGGCAACCCTGCAGCTCGAGTCGGAGCAGGGCCTGGGGGATTGAGCCTGTGACCGCCCAACCCACCAACACCCCCAAGCCCGTCGTCGAACTCCGGCAGGTCCGCCGCGTCTATTACAAGCCCGACGGCACCGTCCTCGTTGAGGCCCTCCGCGGCGTCTCGCTCAGCATCCCCCAAGGTCAGTACGTCGCCATCATGGGCGCTTCCGGTTCCGGCAAGAGCACCATGATGAACCTGCTCGGCTGCCTCGATCGCCCCACCACGGGCGATTACCTCCTCGACGGGCAGAACGTCACCACCATGTCCGACGAAGAGCTCTCGGCCTTCCGCGGACGCAAGATCGGCTTCATCTTCCAGGCCTTCAACCTCATCCCCGAGCTCACCGTCCGCGAGAACGTCGAAGTCCCGCTCTTCTATCAGGGCATCCCACCCGCGGAGCGTCACCGTCGCGCTGTCGAGATGCTCACCATGGTCGGGCTGGGCGAACGCCTCGGGCACCGTCCCAGCGAGCTCTCGGGCGGTCAGCAGCAACGCTGCGCCATCGCCCGCGCGCTGGTCACCAGCCCCGTGGTGCTCATGGCCGACGAACCCACCGGCAACCTCGACTCGTCCACCGGGCGTGCGGTGCTGCAACTGTTCAACAACCTGCACGCCAGCGGCAAGACCATCATCATGGTCACGCACGACCCGGACGTCGCGAAGCTCTGCCAGCGCGTGGTGCGCCTGCGCGATGGGCTGATCGAGACCGACGTGCTGCAAACCCCCGAGCAGATCGAAAGCTCCGCCATCGCCGCACGAGCGGTTGCGCACTGATTCTCAAGTTGGTCTTTGGTGGCAGGGCTCTCCAGAGCCGTGCGTTTTCACACGGAACTCACGCCGCGTGACGATCCGCTCGACCGAGCTTCAGCGTGCCGGCGTTTGTGCCATCGTGTGTGCGCTCGCTGGTCGCGTTTTCTCGCACGCGTCTGACGGCCACCAGGGTGATGTCGTCGCCCTGGTGGAGCGAGCCGCTCTGCATGGTCAGCTCGTGGGCGAACCGCTCGACGCTTTCCTCAAGCGACGCAGCGTCGTTGCCATGCCGGGCCGACGCGGAGATCGCACGGACGTGGTGCAGCAGCGCCCGCTCGTACGACCCAACGGGCAGTTCATCGATCGCGTCGTCGCTGGCGCGTCGAACGTGCCCGTCGCGTTCATCTGGTTGCGTACGCCCGCAGAGAGTGTCCAGCGCACGATCGAACCCGTCGGTGATCATCGCCAGCACGTCGCCTTCCTTCAGCTCGCGCTCGCACTGCTCGTAGTTCACATCCGAAACCGCGCCCAGCGGCGGGCCGCCCGCGTCCAGCACCACCGCCTCCGAAAGCTCCGCCTCACTGATCACCATCGGCGCCGGGTGCCCCGCCACCGCGCACCGCACGCTCCACGTCCGCGTGTTGATCACCGCGTACGCCGCCGTCACCAGAAGGTGCACGTCCCCGCGTCGATCGATGAACGCGTTGTTGAGCCTCGTCAGCGCCTCGCCGGGAGGCAGGATCCGCACGCCGCTCGAGTGCACCTCCGTCATGGGCATGAGTTTGCTCACGAGCATGAGCGTCAGCGCCGCGGGGATGCCGTGCCCGCTCGCGTCGGCGACCAGCACGCCCACGTGCTCATCGTCGAGCACCACCACGTCGAACGAATCCCCGCTCAGCGTCGACGACGCCCGGCTGATGGCCGCGAAGTTCAGCCCCTTCACCTCGGGCATGCGCTGCGGCAGCAACTCTCGCTGCAGAATCGCCGCCGCCTGCATCTCTTCGTGCATCGCTTCAAGCTGCTTCCCCGCCGAGGCGTTGACGCGTTCGAGCAGTTCGCCGCGACGCTTGGCGTCCTTGAGCGAAACCGCCGCCGCGTTCAACCCCGCCAGCACACCCGCCACCGTCCGATCGTCCGCCGATCGCGGCAGCGTCACGAAGACACCTTCCGCATCAACCTCGACTTCTCCGGGCTCATCACACAGCAGCACGCAGGCAAGCCCCGCCTCGCGAGAGATCGACGCCGCTCGTCGACGAGCGGGTGCCGCGTGCTCGCCGCAGGCTACCACCACCAGACAATCCGCCCCGCGCACAAACGCCTCGGCCTCCCCTACGCCCCGCAGCCTCGTCAGCGAATCCGCACGCGTCGAAACCGCAGCCGCCCGAACGGGCCAGACCGATAACACGCTGCGCACCCGACGGTCCGCCTCCTCGCAGGAAACACCCGCCGCCAGAACCGCCACGCACACAGATCTCTCCGCACGCTTCAAGCCTGTTTCCCCGATCAAAACCGCGGCCAAACCACCACGCCCACCAAAACCACCCGCCCCACCACACCCCCACCATCGGCACACCCAACCGCCAAGTTCACACTCGCCACCACCAAAGAAAAAATCCTCACGCCAACAACCCGCCAATCCGCCACCACCGCGCGAAACGCGCGAAGAAGCACCAAAGCATCACCCCCTCAGGAGATGACTGCTTTGCTGCTTTGCTGCTTTGCTGCTTTGCTGCTTTGCTGCTTTGCTGCTTT
>JAVTWO010000031.1:0-2984 GCA_032229765.1 Phycisphaerales bacterium
GTGAGCTGCGTAGGGGGTGAGCAGTTCGCCCGGGGGGATGGGGCCGACCTTTGGGTGTGGGTAGCTGCGGGTCCACACCGAGTTGCTCGGGTCGGAGCTGGCAACGGCGCGGAGCCAGTGCACGTTCGCATCGCGGAGTGTGCAGAAGCGGTTGAGTTCGGCGTGCAGATCGCGCGAGAGGTAGCGACGCTTCTCGCTGACGCCTTCGAGATCGAGCTTGGGCCAGGTTTGGATGGGCTCCGCGAGTGTTCGGCGAAGACGATCGGCGAAGTCTTCTTCCTCTTCGTCGGCGAGGTGGCAGACGACTTCGTGGATCGACCATGTGCCGGGCTGTGGGCTCCAGCGGAGATCGTCGCCTTGGGCGATCTGCACTATGCCGCGGAGCGCGGGCGGGAACCTTGACAATCGGTCGATCAGCGCGTCGACGTCCATGCTTCACCTCTGCGGCTGAGAATACCGCATCCGGCGGGGCGTTCGTGCTCAGCTCGAGGATTGCGATTTCTCGAGTGCTTTCTTGGTTGCTTCGTGCAGCACACGTTCCTCGGCTTTCAGGAGACCGAGGGTGAGTGTTGATTCTTTGACGAGTGCGGCCGACCCGACCACGAGGGATAAGACGCCGACGACCGCGAGGGCGAGCATGACGATCATGAGGGCGTTGGATTCTTTGGCGAAGCCGAAGTAGCCCATGCTGGCGCCGACCATGGCGATGCAGGTGCCGCCGCCGAAGCAGCCCACGGCCATGTAGAAGCAGCGCAGTGCGCGGATGAGCACGCGGCAGCGTCGCGTGGCGGGCAGGAACTGTTCTTGTGCCAGGGAGAGGGGGATCGCCCCCACTCCCCCACTATTGCCACCGGCGGCGGAGATGAGGACCGACGAGATCATGCGGGCGCGGTCGACTGAGCGGGCGAGGCGATTGCTTGTTCCCAACGCGAGCAGGGTGCAGGCGTTGGTCATGATCGCCGGGGCGACCAGAAAGGTGAAGACCGCAAACGGCCCAGCATCAGGCCCCATCGCTCCGGGCATGGTCATGAGCAACCCTAGGCCCAATTAAACGACCTCAAGGACATCTATTCGGTCATGGGACCCAAACTTCACCGATACAGGGTAAATCCCGGGGTTGGTGATGCTGAATCGCTTGCCAAACCACGCGAGTATCAGGTACGCTCTCCCCGGTGAATCCCCGATCGGGGTTTCATGAAGCTTTTACCCGGGCGAGGGTGAGTTCTTCACACGCCGGGGCAGGGCGGTTGGGAGGAAGGGTGGAGGGGGCGGAACGGGGGATGGGTGGACCTTCGGGCGTTCTGTCCGGGGCGTTCAAACTGAGCTTTCCCTTGTTCGTTGTGGTTTCATCGGATTCGCGACTGTTCAGCGTTCACTGTCGAGCGGTCTACACGCAAGTGTCCACGGAGCGGGGAGCTTCGATCGGAGTGTGTTCCATGCCCACACGGTTCAAACGCGCTCGTGGCCGGTCTGGTGCTTTCACGCTGATCGAGCTGTTGGTGGTCATCGCGATCATCGCCCTGCTGGTGGGGATTTTGCTGCCTTCGCTGAGCAAGGCGCGTGAATCGGCGCGGGCGGCGCTGTGCCTTTCGAACATGCGGCAGATTGGTTTGGCGGTTGGGATGTATGCCGGGGACAACAAGGATTTGGCGTGGGAAGCGGGGAACCCGGGTCCGATTTATCGATTCTGGTACGCCCAGCCACGCAACCAAACCCGGGCGCCGGACCCGACGACGAACCCGGTTGTGCTGGGCCCGGCGATGCAGTATGTGAATCTGTCGGACCAGCCGTTTAGCTGTCCGACGAACAAGCGGCGCACGGCCACCAAGTTCGCCACCGATCCGAACGACCCGTTCTGGAACACGCCGCAGAATCGGATGCAGAAGATCCTGTTCGAGCAGTTCCTGGAGGATCGTGCGTTGAACTTTGATTACACGATGGCGCCGGGGATGTCGGGCGCGCCGCTGACCACGCAGGTGATGGCGGCGTGGGATAGTCGGTGTCGAACGATGAACGCGCAGCAGCCCAGGTCTGCCCCGAGCGTGACGACGTTGAACAAGATGCCGTCGGTGCCGATTTTCTTTGAGGAGGACGTGGAGTGGTGGAACAGCCGAAGCCCGGACGGTTTGTTTAGCAACTGGGACCAGATCACGGATCGGCACTCGAGCAATGGGCACATTTTGTATATCTCGGGGCATGTTGAGCCGCTGAAGGCCCCGCGCGGGCCCGATCCGCTCTCGCAGAATGACCAGGGCGATCTGGCGGGGAATGACTTCTGGGTGAGTACGCGTGGGGCGACGTGGTTCCAGCTTGCGCCGAGCTGGCCGGCGACGCCGAGGCCTTACTCCTGGCTGAAAAACCCGCGCATTTAGGCCCTTCCCAGTCTGCCGGGTCGTGCGGCAAACGGGTGTTTCAATCCGCCGATATCGCCACGTTTTTCCCTCGGCGCGGTCTACCCTTGATCGCCTCCGGGCGGGTCTGTGTCAACGCCCCGGCCTGAGGCCAGCGCGGGCGTTTCGGGGCTGTTGTTGATGCCCTTGAGGATGCCGCGGGTTTCGATCTCTCGCCCACACACCCATGACCGCACACACCTTTGATCTCTCCGCCCTCGTCGCTCGGCGTTCACCCGAGCTCTTCGACCTGCACGCGGAGACGATCAACCCCGCGTACGTGAAGGTCCTCCGCACCATCGGCTTCGATCGCCCGTACCTGAAAGGTCAGGGGGCGTACCTCTTTGACGATCGTGGGCAGCGGTACATCGACTGCATGGGCGGGTACGCGGTCTTCGCGCTGGGGCGGAACCATCCGGGCGTGCGCGATGCGATCAAGCAGGCGATGGATCTGGATCTGCCCAGCTTGCCGGGGATCGGGCCCTTCCGACTCGCGGGGATGCTGGCGGAAGAGCTGCTGAAGATCGCGCCGGGGAGCTTTGGCAAGGTCTTCTTTGCCTCGGGCGGGGGCGAGGCGGTGGACGCGGCGATCAA
>JAVTWO010000032.1:0-2971 GCA_032229765.1 Phycisphaerales bacterium
GCGCGGGGCCGCCCGTCGCCGCGGCCCCGCGCGGCGCCCCCCGGGCCGGCGCGCGGGCGGGGGGCCGGCGGCGCCGCGGCCCCCGCGGCGGGGCGGGGCGGTGATGGTCAGTGTGTAGATCAGGCGTTTGATGACGGTGAGATGGATGAAGAGGATGGCGGAGTGGGGGTTGAGGCGCATGATGCAGTTGGGCGATCACACGCGGGCGTTGAACAACGGGAAGAAGTCTGAGGTGATCGGGACGGTGGGGGTTCAGTGGAACTTCTGAAGTATGGGCGGGCCTTGTGCGTCGGATTGATCTGAGCTGCGGGTTGGTTGAAGGTGGAAGAGATGCGTGCAGTTCTTGCGTTTATTCGCTTGAGTAAATCGGTAGAATCTTCGGGATACCGATGGCTGAAACACAAGCGACCATCCTGATGAACGCCGCGGCCGGAGGGGACAAGGCGGCCGCGGATCGGCTGCTGCCTCTTGTGTATGAACAGCTTCGCGGCGCAGCGTGTGAGCATCTGCGGGGAGAGTCGAAGGGTCACACGCTGTCCGCGACCGCGTTGGTGCACGAGGCGTATGTGAGACTGTCGGGGCCGCGGCAGGTGCCTTGGGCGGGTCGGGCGCATTTTTATGCGGCGGCGGCCGAGGCGATGCGGAGAATCCTGATCGACCACGCGCGTGCGAAGGGAGCGGCGATCCGCGGCGGGGCGGAGGCGCGGCGGGCGGCGCTGAATCTGTCGACCTTGCCGGATCCGAACTCCGAGACCGAATCTGGAGGATTCCTGATCCTCGACGAGGCGATTGTCCGCTTAGAGAGTGTGGACAAGGAAGCGGCTGCGGTGGTCAGGCTTCGGTACTTCGCCGGGCTGAGCATCGAGCAGACCGCCGCGGCGCTCGGAGTCTCAGCACCGACGGTGAAGCGAACGTGGGCGTTTGCCCGCGGCTGGCTGCGGGAAGCGATCGAGGCTGAGCGGGCCTGAGGCGCCGGCAGGAGCCTGATATGTCGGAGCTGAATCACCAGTCTCTTCGCGGGTTGTTCGATCTGGTTCTTGCGTCTGCGCCGGATGAGCGGAGCGCGATCCTCGAGCGTGAATGCCGGGGCGATTACGCGCTGCGAAAGCGTGTTGAGGCGATGGTCGCGGCGGCTGAGGATGACCGGTTCCTCGGCGAACCGACGCGAGCGATCGATGCATCGGCGCCGACGGCCGACTCATCGGTCGCGACGGTGTTGATGTCCGGGTCGTTGCGTGAAGGACCGGGCACGAGGATCGGGCCTTACAAGATCCTCCAGCTCATCGGCGAGGGCGGTTTCGGATCGGTGTTCATGGCCGAGCAGGAGAAGCCTGTTTCGCGTCGGGTGGCGTTGAAGATCATCAAGCTGGGCATGGACACGCACCAGGTGGTGGCGCGCTTCGAGCAGGAGCGTCAGGCCCTGGCGGTCATGGACCATGCCAACATTGCCAAGGTGCTCGATGCGGGTGCAACCGAGACCGGGCGGCCTTTCTTCGTGATGGAACTGGTCAAGGGCGAGCCGATCGCGGAGTATGCCGACAAGCACAACATGAGCATCGATGAGCGGCTGGAGCTGTTTTCGCAGGTGTGCAACGCGGTGCAGCACGCGCACACGAAGGGGATCATCCACCGCGATATCAAGCCGAGCAACGTGCTTGTCAGCACGCAGGACGGACGCCCGCACGCCAAGGTGATCGACTTCGGCATCGCCAAAGCGACGCTGAGCAAACTCACCGAGCGGACACTCTTCACCGAGCATCGCCAGCTGATCGGCACGCCGGAGTACATGAGCCCGGAGCAGGCGGAGGGCAGCCTCGACATCGATACTCGGACGGATGTGTACTCGCTCGGCGTGCTGCTCTATGAGCTTCTCACCGGGAGCACGCCGTTCACCAGCAAGGAGCTGCGATCGGCCGCGTATGCGGAGATTCAGCGCATCATCCGTGAGGTTGATCCGCCGAAGCCAAGTACGCGGTTGAGCAACAGCGCGGAGGCGCTGGCGAATGTGGCGGCACGTCGTCAGATCGAACCAAAGCGGCTGGGCACGATCGTGCGGGGCGAGCTGGATTGGATCGTGATGAAGGCTCTGGAGAAGGACCGGCAACGCCGGTACGAAAGCCCGAGCGGCCTCGCGGCGGATATCGGGCGTTATCTGGCGCGCGAAGCTGTTCTCGCGGCACCGCCGAGCAGTGCGTATCGAATCAGAAAGTTCGTACGCCGGCACCGCATTCCCGTGATGGCGGCGACTGCGGTGACGATCGCGTTGATCATGGGTGTCATCGGCACGACGGTCGGCATGCGCCAGGCGATGGTTGCGCGAGCGGCGGAGCAGGCGCGGGCCGAGGGCGAGGCGGCAGCGAAGGAGCAGGCGGAGAAGCGACTGCGCCAGGTGGAGAACGCCAACGAGCTGCTCGGATCGATCTTCTCAAGCCTGAACCCTGACAAGATTGCCGAGTCCGGGCGGCCTTTGCAGGCCGTGCTCGCCGAGAAGATCAGTGGTGTCATTGAGACGCTCGAAAGGGACCCCACCGGCGATCCGCTGACCGTCGCGAATCTTCAGACGAAGTTCGGGGGCTCCCTGCTCCAGCTCGGCGAGCCCGCCAAGGGCATCCCGCTGCTCGAGCGGGCCCTCGCAACGCGAACGGCAGCCCTCGGCCCGAGCGACCCGCTCACCCTGGGGGCCGCTATCACGCTCGCCAACTCGCTGAAGTCTGCGCGTCAGTTCGACCGCGCCGAGGCGATCGCCCGAGAGGTCATTCGCAACGCGACGGGCAGCGACGAAAAGTCACGAGACCAAAGCCTGACCGCACGGAGAACACTCGGCTCCGCGCTCTTCGGCCAGAACAAGCATGAGGAGGCGATTGCAACCGCCGCTGAGACTGTGGAAGCCGTTCGCTCGTTCCGCGGCCCGGATCACGACGACACGATGAGGGCGATCAACGACCTCGGCTACATGTACCAGCAGCTCGGC
>JAVTWO010000033.1:0-13761 GCA_032229765.1 Phycisphaerales bacterium
AACACCTCGCCCTTGTACACGTCCGCCGACGACGCCGCCGCCTTCCCCTCAACCAGCGGCATCATCTCCACCTTGCCCGTCTTCTTGAACGTCTCCATCGACGCCACGAACACGTCGTTGTTCCGCGTGTCCGTCGCGTACGAAAGCACGATCCACTTCCCGTCGTACGACATCGAGCCGTACGGCCCGTACGTCGTCGCCAGCTTCTTGTTCTCGCTCTCGGTGAACTGGCGGTACAGCAGCACGTCGCTGGTCAGATACGCCGTGCCCTTGTCGAACATCGCCAGGCGAACCTGCCCCGAGTACGGGTTCGTCGAGTCCGCCAGGTTCCGATACAGGAACCCCGACGAATCGGGCAGCCACGAGAACTCCGACACCTTCGACGGCACCTGGAAGTTCAGCCGCTTGCCGCTGTCCACCTCGATCACCTGCGCAACCGAGATCTCATCCCCCGCGCGGTACGAGCCGTACGCCAGCAGCTTCCCGTCCTGCGAAGGCACGTACCACGAGATCGTCGTCAGCCCCGAAGGATCGATCGCCGCCGGGTCCAGCAGCAGCTTGGGCTTGCCGTCGAACCCGTCGCGCACGAAGACCTTCGCCTGATTCTCCGAGCCCTCGCGCTTCGAGTAGAAGTACCGCGAGCCCGCCATCGCCGGCGCCGAGACCGAGCCGACCTCCATCAGCGGGCGCAGCTTCGCCTCAAGTTCCTTCCGCCCGGGCAGGTTGTCCAGCACGCTGCGCGTGTAGGCGTTCTGCGCGTCGGTCCAGTCCGCGACGTCCTTGTTGATCGTCCCCATCGACTCGGGCTTGGAGTTGTCACCTTCAAGCCACTGGTAGTTGTCGGTGATCTTGACGCCGTGGATCGTCTCGGTGACGGGCTTCTTTGCCGTCTCGGGAGGAAGCGCCACGGTGGGCATCCCCGCCTTCTCACCCGCCGCGCTCAACGCGAACGCACCCGCCGTCATCGCGCACGCCGCGACCAACGCCGCCGCGCTCCGCACGCTCACACCCGAACCACTCCGCTGCAAACGACTCCGGTTCGACATTCGGTCGCTCCTGTTGAAAGTGCCCGATCAACCCGACAAGCCCGGCTGAATCACAATCGCTCGCCGACGGCACGCAGACCGCGCGCCGATCGGCCCCGGGACCGTCGAGTATAAGTCCTTCACGCCAACAACACGATGCGCCCAAAGACAAAGCCCCTCGCCGGATCGGCAAGGGGCTTTGGTTGAAAACGTGATTTCAGGCCCAACCGCGGATTAGCGGCGGCGACGGGTCGCCACGAGGCCGCCCACGCCCAGCAGCGCCAGCGCGCCGGGGGTCGGGATGGCCGAGTTGCCCGAGAAGGACGAGTTGGCAACGAACGAACGGACCGAGCCACCCGCGCCCAGGAGGGGCAGACCACCAGCGACCTCGAGGTCGGTCATGGTGAAGACCGCTTCCTGCGGGTTGATGAGGTTGACCGAGGGGGGCAGCCAGGCGGTCAGGGCCGCACCGGCGGTGTAGACGAAGCCGGTCGGGTCGGAGAGGAGGATCACGCTCGTGCCGCCGGAGCGGAGGAACGCGCCACCGGTCGCGGTGCCGGTGAGGATGTCGGTGCGGACCATGCCGGTGAAGTCATAGATCGTGAACGTACCGGTCACGGGGATGATGGTGTCGCCGTTGGGGGCGAGGAAACCGGGCTGCAGCACGAAGTCGAACTCCATGCGGGCGTTGCCAAAGGTGATCGAGCCGAGACCCTCAGCGGTGCCGTCGACCAGGAACGAGAGCTGGGCGTTGGAGTCCCAGACCAGACGACCCAAGCCAGCGCCGGCGCCGTTCTGGGTGTTGGTGAACTGCGTCCCCGGGAGCGGGTCGGCGAAGGAGAAAGCGATCGAGGTGTTGGCGGTGCCAGCGGCCACGAGCAAGGCGGGAACGGCAACAGCGAGCAAACGGTTCATAGTCTTTCCTCCAGATACAGGATCAGTTCTCTTGATCCCGGTGGTTCGTCGGGTGGGCAAACCCCTCCGCTCCGACAGGTCTCTCTTCCTCGCGCCCAGCCCGAACGGACAACCCGCGCGGAACCTCGGCGTGATGGTTAGATTGTGCCCCATTTTCGGCCCGTTGCAACCGGAACATTCGGAAAGACCCGCAATTCAGGCCCGATTGACACAACCCTGATATCCGGACCGAGGGGTGTTGTTGGGGGGTGGTGCGGGAATCGGGTCAAAAACGGGGGTGGGGTGCACGATGTGCCGCGCGGCACAATTGCACTTTGTGTGAAGGCTTCACAAATCAGACCGTCGGTGTTTATGCTTAGGCGTTTACGGCAATGATTGTTTGGTTTATGGTTGTATATCAGTTGCCGGGCCAGTCTTTGGGGAGGAAGCGGCCGTTTTTGTGGAAGGGTTCGTTGTCGGCGGAGATGGTGCCGCCCGGGAGGGGTTTGCCTTCTTTGGTGGTGTGCTGGCGGAGGTCGCAGACCATGTCCCAGTGGAGGCCTGATTCGTTGCTGTTGCCGGTTTTGGGGTAACCGGCGCCGACGGCGGCGTGGAAGGTGCCGCCGATTTTTTCGTCGAAGAGGGTGTTCTTGGTGAAGTCGGAGATGGCGTAGTTGGTGCCGATGGCGATTTCGCCCATGTTGCGGGCGCCGGGGTCTTGGTCGAGCATTTTGATGAGGAAATCTTCGCCCTTGGAGGCGGAGGCGTCGACGACGCGGCCGGCCTTGAACTTGAGGCGGACGCGGTGGACTTCGTGGCCTTGGTAGACGGCGGGGAAGGTGTAGTTGACGTGACCGTCGGCGCCGAGGCCGTCGGGTGGGAGGGTTGGGCCGCAGAAGATCTCGCCGTCGGGGAAGTTGGATTGGCCGGAGCAGTTTTCCCAGATGCCTTTGGAGACGTCGACGCGGAGGTCGGTGCCGTCGTGGTTGTCGTGGGGTGGGACGAAGAAGTGGAGGGACTTTTTGGATTGGAGCCAGTCGCAGGCGCGTTGCTGGGTGGTGTGGATTTGTTGCCAGGCGGCGACGGGGTCGGGGAGGTGGAGGAGCCCGGCGCGGAAGACGAAGTCGGCGTACTGGGTGAGGCTCATCTCGGCGTCTTGAGCGGCGGCGTTGGTTGGGTATTGGGTGCCGACCCAGCGGAGGCCGCCCGGGGCGTCGCCCAGAACTTCGCGCTTCATGAAGGTGAGCATGAGGGGCTTGCGGCCTTGCTGGGCGAGGGCGACGCGGCGGGGATCGAACTTGGAGAGGTACTTGGTGTTCTGCTCGGCCCAGAATGAGATCTGCACGTCGGCGGTGTTGTAGATGTGCTGGAGGATGGGGTTGGTGTGGGTGAGCTGTTCGTCGGAGGCGTGGGTGAGTTGCAGCTCGTGGTGATCCTCTGAGCGCGGGTAGACGAAGGGGTGTGCGCCGGCGCGGAGGACGGCGGCGTAGATGGCGTTGCAGAGCGGCGAGGCAACGGCGATGTCGCCTGTGATGGTGACGAGGTCGCCCTTCTTCACGCGGGTTGAGTAACGGACGAGAACGTCGGCGAGGCGTTCGATGCGGGGGTCGATGAGCATGCGCAGAAGATAGGTCGGGGAGGGGAGAGACGCGAGACGCGAGGTGCGAGACGCGAGATGGGAGAAGAGAGGGGATTCAACGCGGAGTTCGCGGAGGAAGACCGAGGAAGACGGAGGGATTTGAGAAGGACGGGGAAGGAGAGAGACGAGTGGAGATGAGTGAGAATGACACAAGGCACCGACGACTGAAGTCGTCGGCTCTGAACTGGGCGTGGATGATGATGCGAGCGCACCGATCGCGGGGCGCGATCGGTGGCACGGGGATCGGTGGCACGTGATTGGTCGTGATCAGTCGGTGTGGACTTCGACCCAGACGCCTGTGCGGCCTTTGAGGCGGCCTCCTTCGAGGACGACCCAGCCGACGGCGCTGGTGGGTTCGATGCCGTCGGGCTCGGTGGTGGTGGCGAGGCGGGGCGGGATGGCGGTTGGGGTGTAGTCGTGGCGTGAGGAGGCGATGAGGCGGGCTTTGACTTTGTCGGGGTCGGTGGTGGGGAAGCCGAGGGCGGGGGTGTTGATGGCGGGGATGACGGCTTCGTTGTCGGTGAAGTTGAAGAGGCCCACGACGGCGGGGGTGCGTTTGTTGTTGATGAGCATGCCCTGACGCACGACCACCAGCAGGCCCGGCGCGCGGGTGATGGACCACGCGGCGGTTTCGCCCTCGCGCAGTGCGGCGTTGGACTTGCGGAGTTTGATGAGCTGTTTGTAGAGGCTCAGCAGTGAGGCGGGGTTGACCTCTTGCATGGCGACGTTGACGGCGCGGTGGTCGCGGTTGAGCAGGGCCCAGGGTTTGGCGGAGGTGAAGCCGCCGTTTTTGTCGGCGGACCACTGCATGGGTGTGCGGATTTTTTCGTCGGGCTTGTCGCCGACCATGCCGAGCTCTTCGCCGTAGTAGATGAAGGGGATGCCGGGCATGGTGAACATGAGCATGGCGGCGAGGCGTGCGCGGTTGTCGTCACCTTTCAGGCGCGTCATGGTGCGGGTCATGTCGTGGTTGGCGAGGAAGACGGAGGCCTGGTTGCGGGCGATCTTGGCGACGGTGAGCTCGATCTGGCGGGCGAGCTTTGTGGCGTCGCCTTTTTCGAGGGCTTCGAACATGGCGCTGGAGAGCTCGAACTCGAAGCAGGAGTCGAGCTGATCGCCCGCGTCGGCGCCGCCCTTGGGGGAGCTGCCGGCGATGTAGCCGGCGATGGCGTCGGTGTTGCTCCAGACTTCGCCGACGAGGAAGGCGCGTTCGTTGGCGTCTTTGCAGGCGGTGCGGAACTCATTGAGCCAGCGGTGGGTTTCGGGGGTGTTTTCCTGGATTTGGCCGTCTTCGATGAGGTGGCGGATGGCGTCGAGGCGGAGGCCGGCGGCGCCCATGTCGCTGAGCCAGAAGCGGGCGATGTCTTTGAACTCTTTGCTGACGGCGGCGTTTCGGAAGTTCAGGTCGGGCATGGTGTGGGAGAAGAGGCCGTAGTAGAACTGACCTGAGGTTGGTTCTTTATGCCAGACGCGTTGACCCCAGGGGCCTTTCCAGGCGGGGTCTTTGTCGGACCAGATGAACCAGTCGTGGTAGGGGGATTTGGGGTCGATGGCGCGGGTGAACCAGGGGTGTTTGTTGGAGAGGTGGTTGGGGACGAAGTCGAGGATGACTTTGATGCCGCGTTTCTCGCACTCGGCGATGAGGCGTTTGAAGTCGTCGTTGGTGCCGAAGTCTTTGTTGATGGTGAAGTAGTCGGTGGTGTCGTAGCCGTGGTAGGTTGGGGATTGGCAGATGGGCATGAGCCAGAGGGCGGTGACGCCGAGGGAGGAGCCTTGGTCGCCTTTGCCGTCGTTGAGGTAGTCGAGTTTTTCGATGAGGCCTTGGATGTCGCCGACGCCGTCGTTGGCGAGCGGGCCTGTGGCGGAGTCTTTGAAGGAGCGGACGAAGACTTCGTAGAAGACGGCTTGGTTCCACCAGCCGCGTGAGGCGACGCGTTCGCCCCATTTGGCGCGCTGGACGGGTGCGTCGGCTTTGGGCTGGGCTGAGCCGGGGGCGGGGAGGGTGGTGGCTTGGGCGAAGAGGGCTTTGGGCCAGGCGGCGGCGGCGCCGAGGCCTCCGCCCATGAGCATGGCGGCGAGGAGCGATGAGGCGGGTGAGCGGTGCTTCTTCGTGTACATGATGTTGGGCAGCATATCGAGGGAACGGGTGTTGGCTGCGGAGAAGCGGGGCAAAAAGAAAATCGGCCTTCATCGCGGTGATGAAGGCCGAGCTTGGTGATGAAGGGGATGGATCGAAGCCCGATGGAAACGAGGGCTTACTGGCGGACGAGTTCTTGGATCGAGGCGAACATGGCGGCGGTCTTTCGCAGGCGCTCGTCACGTTCGGCCTTGCTGAGGGCCTTCCAAGTGACCTGCTCGGTGGCGGGAGCTGCGGGAGGCGGAGTTGTGGTTGCGCCGGTGGCGGGCTTGGTGGTTTTGGGCTTGGTGGTGGTGGTCTTGGGCTTGGTGATGGAGGCGGAGAAGAGGCCTTCGAGCTTGCCGTCCTTCCAGGTTTCCTTGATGCTGGGCTTGCCCTCGGCGGAGTAGAAGATCCAGTCGCCGTCGGGGCGGGAGTTGCGGATGGCGCCTTCGACCATCATGGTGCCGTTTTCGCGGGTGACCTTCATCATCTGGTCGGAGAGCTTGCCGTTCTCGTAGCGGAGGATGGAGGTGGAGCGGGAGCGGGTGCCGTTGCGGACGAACTCGCCCTTGGTTTCGTCGAAGCGGAGTTGCTCTTCGCCGATCTTTTGGCCGTCGACGTAGACGGCGAGCTTTGCGCCGCGGGAGATGTTGTCGAACTTCATGGCGGGGACGCGCATGGTTTCGACTTGCTTGGTCAAGGAGGCGATTTTGGACTCGAGTTCGGTGTTCTTGGATTCGGCGGTGTCGGCGCGGGCCTTCTCGGCCTCCATCGCGGACTTGTAGCAACCGCCCGAGAGGAGCAGGAGCGAGGAGAGGGACGCGATGGCGATCGCGCGGGTGGTGATGGATGGCATGGCGAGGGTGAGGCCGCGGACGTTCATCGTGGGGTACTCCGTTGAGAGGGGCAAATATAGACGCGGGGAGGTGTGGAGGGAGGGGAAGTGCGGGTGTGGATGATGGGGTGTGGGGCGGGGATTGGGACGGGATGAATACACGAACGTTTTACGAACATGGCATGAATCTGGGGTTGAAAGGCCGATAAGGGTGAGGACCTGGGAGGTTTATGCAGCCAAAGCGTCGGGGTGTTGTAAACTTGAGCACGATGACGGCCGCGCATGAACGAGCGTTGATTCGGCGCATTCTTGAGGGCGACCGCGGAGCGGCGGAGGAGTTGATCCGCGCGCACCAGCCGTCGCTGTACGCGTATCTGCTTCGGCTGACGCAGAGGCCCGAGCGTGCGGAGGATGTGGCGCAGGAGGCGTTCGTGCGGGCGCTGACGCATTTGCACCGCTATGACCCGCGGTTCCGCTTCAGCACGTGGCTGTTCACGATCGCGAAGCGGTTGTATGTGAATCAGGCGCAGCGGCTGACGCCCTCGTTCGATACGGACGTGGTGTCGTCGGTTTCGTCGGGGCTGTTCAGCACGGGGATTGATGATGCCGCTGAGGCGGAGCAGGGGAGCGACGCTCGCGAGGCGCTGAAGATCGCGATGGAGTCGCTGAGCGAAGATCAGCGCGACGTGGTGGTGCTGTTCTATCAGTTGCACTGGTCGGTGGAGCAGATCGCGGGGTATCTGGACTGCGCCACGGGGACGATCAAGAGCCATCTGCACCGCGCCCGGCAGCGGATGCGTGCGGCGCTGGAGGCTTCGCCCAAGGTTTCGCGGCGGTTTCTGGAGGCCTTGGCGTCATGACGCTGCGTGAAGAGGACAACCGGGGGCCGATGGACGAGTCGCTGAGCTTTCCGGCGTGGGCGCGAGCGGGTCGGCGCGGGCGTGAAGAGGCTGAGCGCGATTTGAATGAAGCGCTGAAGCAGGCGGAGCGCGAGACGGTCGCGGCGCGGATGCCGGATTTGAGCGCGAGCATCCTGTCGGCGGTGGCGAGCAAGGGCGTGTTCGTTGATGAGCGTGTGCGGGCGAAGCGTCGGTATGCGCGGGCGGCGGGGCTTGGGCTGGTGGTGGGGCTGAGCGCGTGCGTGGCGGCGCTGCTGATCGATCGGCCTTGGGCGGTGACGAAGCCGGGCGCGTTGGAGCGGGTTGTCGCCTCGGCGACGCGCGAGGCGCAGGGTTCGATCTCGCAGGTGCGGAAGCTCTCGACGCTGCTGAGCAAGGGCGGGGCGGAGATGATCGAGACCGAGGGTGATGCGGCGGGTGAGAGCGCGACGACGGCGAGCGCGGGCGGGTTGTCGGTGGTGGCACCGAACCTTCGCGCGGTGGCGACGCAGGTGCTTTCGCCGATTACTCGGGCGGAGCCTTCGGCGTCGTCGGCGGGGGAGAGTGTGCTGGCGGCGGCGATGCCTGTGGGGTCGTTCTTGCCCGGGCCTGTGACGCCGCCTTCGCTGACGAAGGCGGAGCGGGTGATGACGGAGCCGTTGAATCAGGCGGCGATGCTTGGGCAGGCCTTGCGGAGCGCGGTGGTGAATGTGTCGGCGAAGAGCGCTGTTGAGAACGGTGCGGCGGGTGCGAGCGGGTTGAGCGGGTTGCCTATGCCTATGCAGGCGCCGCAGCAGAGTGCAGACCCGTTGGCGGTGCCTTTCTAAGGCTCGAAGGGCAGAACTCAAATCTCAAAAAAAAAGGCACCGACGACTGAAGTCGTCGGCTCTGGGATGCGCCATTGGTGAGACTGACGGCACCGATCGCGAGGCGCGATCGGTGGCACGGTTTCGTCCGAGAAAGGTGGAAAAAGGCACCGACGACTGAAGTCGTCGGCTCTGAATCGTGCGGTTGATTGCGAGAACGCACCGATCGCGGGGCGCGATCGGTGGCACGGTGATCGGTGGCACGGGGTTCAGTAGGCTTTTTCGATTTTGGCGCCGGGGTAGAAGCGGGTGAGGATGGATTTGTAGTCTTGGCCTCGTTCGGCGAGTTCTTTGGCGGACCACTGGCACATGCCCACGCCGTGACCGAGGCCGCGGCCGTTGATGGTGACGACTTCGCCGACGATCTGCCAATCGGCGTCGCCCGAGTTGACGCGGTTTTCGCGGACGATGTTGGCGAAGCCGCCGGCGGGGTGGTTGGAGGCTTGGCGGAGTTGCTCGGCGGTGAGGGCGAAGGTGCGGCCTGACGTATCGGTAACGGCGTAGCGGACGGGGCGTGAGACGTTGTTGCGTTCGGCGACGGCGATCTGCGCCACGGTGGAGATGGCCTTCACGGGCTGGCCCATGTCGTTGCCCCATTTGCGGAGGCGAGCGGAGAGCTCGGCGCGGGAGCGGGTGACGGTCCAGCGGAACCAGGGGGAGGTCTGGCCGATCTCTTCGCGGGGCGAGGCTTGGAGCGGGCCGGCGAGGTTGAACTCGCTGCCTCGGTTGACGGGCCAGGTATCTTTGGCGGAGGCGGCGCGGCCTCCTGAGGTTGAGTGGTAGTAGGAGCGGAGGACGAGGGAGTTCCAGGTAAGGACGACGCCGCGGGTCTCGGTGACGGCGCGGGCGACTTGGAGGGGCGGCTCGCCTCCTTTGTAGACCTGATCGGCGACGGTGGCTTCGAGGTCGAAGGTGCTGCCGCGGAGGCGGGCGCGCTGGCGTTCGTGCAGGGCGTAGGAGCGCGAGGCGACGGCCTGGGCCTGATACGCGTTCAGCGGCCAGCTTGGGAGCATCTCAGAGGCGACGACGCCTTTGAGGTAATCCTCAACGCCCACGAGGTTGATGGTGTCGTAGGCCCAAGCGCCGACGTCGGAGCGTGGGACGAAGCAGAGTGCGCCGGGGTAGCGGCGGCCGTCGAGGAGGAGCGCGGGGATGGGTGTGGAGGGCGTGGTGCGTGAGGTTCCCGAGGCGAGGACGCTGGAGGTGCTGGCGGTGTCGTTCTGCGCGAGGATCCGCAGCTCGGCGGAGCGATCGAAGCGCCCGACGAGGCCGGCGGCGTCGGTGAGCTCCCAGCTCACGGAGTTCAGGCGGATGGAGACGGGGGCGACCATGCGTGCGGGCGGGCGAGAGGCGGCGGAGTTCGCGACTGCCCCCCCACTGCTGGTGCTGGTGGAGTTGCCGGAGTTGATGGTGGAGACCCAGACGACGCCGCCGGTGCAGCCGACGCTGGCCTTGCCTGAGGCGGCGACGAGGCGGACGCGGACTTCGGGCTCGCCGGCGATGCCGGGGATGATGGCGCGGGGGAGTTCGCTTCGAGAGGTGGAGGAGGGTGAGGAGGTGATGGGCTTGTTGTCGTCCTTGCGAACGACGGGGCTCTGGAACTCGACGGAGTTGCAGGCCGTCAGGGCGAGGGTGGAGAGTGATGCGAGGAGTGCGAGCAGGGAGCGTGTGAGGGGGGCGGTGTGACCGCTCCGGCGCGTGGCCGGGGAGTGCGAGAGGATGGCGTTCATGGGAGGGAAGATCGGCGAACGGGGGCGTGGCGGACGATTTTTGCGCGTTGGAAGTGGAGGGCTGGGTTGGGGGAGGATGAAGGCTGGGTGGATACACCTTCCAAAGACCTACTGAATGTGGTAGAGTGCGAATCTATGAGCCAGGCGGGACCGGTTGTGTTGGGTGCGGAGGAGCGGCGGGAGTGGGCGCTGGGGATGGTGGCGCTCACGCTGGTGCCGGGGCTTGGGCCGGTGTTGATCGATCGGCTGCTGCGGAGCTTTGAGGGGCAGTCGCCCTGGGTGATCTTTCAGCAGACGAGTGAGCGATTGGCGACGGTCAAGGGGCTGGGGAGTGGGCGGGCGAAGGCCATCGGCGAGTTCAAGACCAAGGCGCGCGAGGCGGCGCGGGTTGAGGTGCAGTCGGCGGCGGACTTGGGGGCGTCGATCGTGACGATGGTTGATGAGGCGTATCCGGAGTTGCTGCGCGAGATCCCCTCGGCGCCGCCGGTGGTGTATGTGCGGGGGACGCTGGAGCCGGGCGGGGCGGATCGATTCCCGATGGCGATTGTCGGCTCGCGTAAGTGCACGCACTATGGGATGGAGCAGACGGAGCGGTTCGCCAGCGCGCTGGCGTCGGCGGGGATGACGATTGTTTCGGGCGGTGCGCGGGGGATTGATACGGCGGCACACCGGGCGGCGCTGCGCGTGGGCGGGCGGACGATCGCGGTGCTTGGGTGCGGGCTTGCGCACTGCTATCCGGAGGAGAACGCGGCGCTCTTTGATCAGATCGCGCAGGGGCGCGGGGCGGTGATCAGCGAGCTGCCGATCAAGACGGGACCGAGCGCGGAGAACTTCCCGGCAAGGAACCGGATCATCTCGGGGTTGTCGCTGGGGGTTCTGGTGATCGAGGCGGGGGTGCGCTCGGGCTCGCTGATCACCGCTCGGCAGGCGGTTGAGGAGCACGGGCGCGAGGTCTTTGCGCTGCCGGGACGGGTGGATTCACCGGCGTGCGAGGGTTCGCTGGAGCTGATCAAGTCGGGCGGGGCGGCGATGGTGACCACGCCGGGGGACATTGTTGAGCATGTGCAGCAGGCGGCGCGGCATCAGTTCATGGGGACGCATGGGGTGAGGTATGGGAAGTTGGATGGGGAGGCGGGTTTGTTTGCATCGGAGGATGGGGAGCGTGAGACTGGTCGTGAACGTGAACGTGAACGGGAACGGGAACGGGAACGTGAAAAGGAAAGTCCGGCGCGTGGTGGTGCGGCAGCGGCGCCGAAAACTCGCGGGGTTGTGGGTGGTGGTGGGCTTGCGTTGAGCGAATCGCAGAGTGCGCTCTTGGCGGCTTTGCGTGCGGAGGGTGGGCTTGCGATGGATGAGTTGGTGCGTGTGACCGGTGCGGGGCCCGGGGCGTTGCGGGCGGACCTGACGATTTTGGAGCTTCGGCGATTGGTTGTGCGGGACGGGTCGCGGTTTGTGGTGAAGGGGTGAGGAAGGGCCGAGGGGTGAGGCAGAAGTGTTGAGTGCTGAGCGTTAGGGGTTGGCGGGTGGTGTTGGTGCTGGCTCGGCGGCGGGTGTTGCGGCAGGGGGTTGTGGCTGAGCCGGTTCGGCGGGGAGTTGCATCGGTTCTTGGAGTGTGCCGGGGGCGACTTCGGGTTGTTGGGTGGGTTGGCGGAACTCCATGCCTGGTGGGCGGTCGAGGATGCCTTCTTTCGTGACGCGGAGCTGGCCGGTGGCGAGGAGGTAATCGAGGATGGCGTTGCGCAGGTCGGTGACGGCCTGGTCGCGGCTGTTCTCGGCGTCGCGCAGGCTGTTGGCGGTGTCGACGATGTCCTGCGCGGTGACGGTGTCGGCCTTGAGCTCCTGCTCTTCGAGTCGGCGGCGGTTGATCTGCACGGCGCGTTCGGCGAGTTGCAGGGCGAAGCGGGCGCGTTCGATCTCGCGGACGCGCGAGCGGGCGTCGACGACGATCTCGTCGCGGAACTGCTCGAGTGAGCGCTTGGCTTGTTCGAGGGCGATGGCGGCGGAGCGGAGTTGCAGGCGTTCGGTTTCGCGGTCGAGGGGCAGGCCGAAGGTCACGCCCGCGGTGAGGGTGCTGGCGTCGGGGTTGATGATGGCGGTGCCTGAGTCCTGGCGGTTGTTACCCCCGAGGTTGGCGTTGCCGAAGACGTTGAGATCGGGGAGGAGGGCGTTTTTGGCGTTGCGGACGCCGCGGCGTTGGTCTTCGACGCGGTCGCGCTGGGTCTGCAGGTCGAGGCGGTAATCGAGGGCGAGCATGCTGGCCTGCTCGGGGGTGATCTCGGGCTCGGGGAGGTCGAGGCGCTCGGGCTTGATCACCAGCGGGGTGTTGACGTTCAGCCCGAGGCGGACCTTGAAGCGGTCGAGGGCGAGGATGAAGCGCTCGCGCTGCGAGGCGAGGCGGCTGGTGGCCACGAGGACGTCGTTGCTGGCGATGTTCTTCTGGAACTCGGCCTGACGACCCGCCTCGACGAGGGCGGTTGTGCGCTGTTCGAGGTTTTTCAACTGCTTGAGGGCGTTTTCCTGGTTTTCGATTTCGCGTTGTTGCTGCAGGAGCTGGAAGTAATCGCGGGCGATGCTGACGAGGTAGGACCGGCGGAAGGACTCGTAGGTTCGTGCGGCGTAGACGAGTTCGCGCTCGGCCTGGATGAGGTCTTCGCGGGCGACGTCGCCCGCGCCGCGGAGGAGCGGGAAGGTGCCGCTGAGGATGAAGTTGGAGGAGGATTCGTAGCGGTCGGTGACGGCGGTGCGGAGTTGTTCGGTGATGGAGTAGACGTAGCGGGCCTCGAGTTCGCCGCCGTAGGGCAGGCGCTGGGTGGCGCGGAGTTCGCTGACGACTTGCAGGGCGGTGGTGTTGGTGGAGTTGCGGGCGTATTGGCTGACGACCTGGGGGGAGATGGTGGCGAAGAAGCGCGGGGACCAGAGGTGGCGCTGGATGAGCAGGCGGATGGCGGTGAGGATGTACTCCTCCTCGGCGTTGAGCAGCTCGCGTCCGGTTTGTTGGGCCTGGCGGAGGGAGGAGGTGATGTCGAGTTCGAGGCCCTGCGAAGGTGGCAGGGTGAAGTTGGAGAGGCGGGCGGCGACGTCGCGGGCTTCGTCGGCGGGGGTGTAGGTGAGTTGGTTGGCGGCGGGGTCGTTGGTGGAGGGGTTGGTTGAGCGGGTGGCGGGGTTGTCGAGGTCGGCGGGCTCCTTCCAGGTGCGGGTGGGAGAAATGCCGCCACCGCCGAGGAGTTTGGAGCGTTGTTGCACGAGCAGGTCGGTGTCACGGTCGAGGTCTTCCATGGAGCGGAAGCACCCGGCGGAGGTAAGGAGGGCGAGGATGGAAAGGGAGGCGACGAGGGCGCGGAGGTTCGGGGGGGTGTGAGAGGGGGTCGATTGCGGGGAGCGACTCAGGGAAAGATTGTTCAGTTAGTAACGAAGTGGGAGGGGCTTTGTTTGCATGATGATCGGTGTTTGAAGCGGTGCGTGTGAACCTGACGAGAAAGACCCCGGCGGGCGGATGAGAGACGAATCGGGTGGATGATGCTTGGAAAAAGAGTGAAAAAGCGGGCAAATTCCGTGAGAATGACGCTTTGACGGGAGCCCGCGTGGGATGGAGGAGGAGGAGTTCCGGGGTCAAGTGTACCGGGGAGAAGGCTGAAACGTTGCTTGCGGCGGGGCGTTCACCTATGCTTGGACCCCCAATCCTGATCCCGTGGGGCGGGCGGCGGCCGCGGGCGCCCCGCGCGGGGGGGGCGCGGGGGTGGGGGGGGGGCGCGGGGGGGGGGGGGGGGGGGGGGGG
>JAVTWO010000033.1:13771-17109 GCA_032229765.1 Phycisphaerales bacterium
CACGAGTCTTTTTGTCCCCCCCCTTTTCCCCTTGCTTTGGGCTGACGACCCAGTAAGGCTGGATTCCGGAGCTGAAGTGGGCCTGAAGTGAGGACCGAGCTTGTTCGGTAGCCGGAGGGTGGATCGCGGGCCCCCGTTCCCGGAGGGCTGAATTTGGCTTCAATCACCTACGACGGACAGAGCTTTCAAATTGATGGCCGGCGGATCTTTCTGGTCGGCGGGACGATCGACTATGTTCGGTGCCCGCGGGAGCAGTGGGGCGCACGGATTTTGGCGGCTCGGCAGGCGGGGTTGAACACGATCACGACGAGCGTGGTGTGGGCGAAGCATGAGCCGCGGGCGGGGAGCTTTGACTTTTCGGGTCAGCACGACCTGAAGCAGTTTGTACAGATGATCGGGGCGGCAGGGATGTACTGCGTGCTGCGGGTGGGGCCTTATGTGGGCGCGGGGTATGACTTGGGTGGGCTTCCGCCGTGGGTTTTGGGGCTGAAGGACGTCAAGCTGCGGACGGCGAACACGGCGTTCCTGGAAGCGTCGTCGCGGTACATCAGCGCGGTTGCGAATCAGGTTCGCGAGTTGCAGGCGACGGCGACGGAGAACGGGCCGGGCGGGCCGATCATTTTGGTGCAGTCGGAATCGGCGTGGACGTGCGGGGATGATGCGCTGGCGCCGCAGTATTTGGGGGAGCTTGCGCGGTATCTGCGTGAGTCGGGGTTTGAGGTGCCGATCACGAACGCGAACAACCTTTGGCAGGGGTTGGAGGCGGAGATTGATACGTGGCGTGGGAACGGGGACATGCTGGCGACGTTGAGGCAGCTTGCGACGGTTCGGCCGTCGCTGCCGCGGCTGGTGAGCGCGTTTACGCTGGGGCAGATTGAGTATTGGGGCGGGCCTGCGCGGAAGAAGCCGGCGATGAACCCGCACGAGCTGCAGCGTGAACTTGCGGAAGTGCTGGCGGCGGGCGGGCAGTTCAACATCGAGCCGTTCTTCGGCGGGACGAACTTTGGGTTCACGGCGGGGCGGCTGTCGGGGCGGGTGGATGCTTTTGCGACGACGAGCAACGACCTTTCGGCTCCGTTGGAGGAGACCGGGGCGATCGGGCCTTTGTATCACCCGCTGCGGCGTGTGGCGATGTTTGCGTCGCGGTTCTCGCGGATGCTGGCGCACCTTGAGCCCAAGCGGGCGGGTGTGAGCTTGGTGCCGGAGAGTGTCTTCTCGGCGACGAACGCGGCGTTGCCCTCGACGGGGCACGTGGTGGTGCACGCGGCGGGGTCGCAGGGGTCGGTGGCGTTTGTGTTTGGTTCGAAGCTGCCGGGCGAGGGTGTGACGGGTGAGACGCCGGCGCAGCTTTTGATGGGCGATGGCTCGGCGTTGCCTGTGTACCTGGGGAAGAACCAGGTGACGTGGTGCTTGTTCGATACGCGTCTGGCGGGGCGGTCGCAGCTTGATTACTGCAACTTGTCGGCGTTTGCGCTGGTGGGGAAGGTCTTTGTGATCGCGGGCCCGGCGGGTGCGCCGGTTCGGCTGGCGATCAACGGCTCGCCGCTGGAGGCGGAGGTGCCGATGGACGACGAGCCGGAGGCGATCGAGCACGAGAACATCTTGGTGGTGGTGTGCCGGGATGAGACGGTTGAGAAGTTGTTGGTCGGCGAGGACGGGGTGTATCTGGGCGCCGACACGCTGGCGGTGACGGGCGAGCCTGTGGTGAACAAGGCGGAGCGTGTGGTTCGGCGGTTTGGCGCGGACGGGACGGTTGCGGACTTGAAGTATCACGCGCCGCAGCCGCCGCGCAAGGTGAAGGTGACGCGGACGGTGACGGTGCCGCCGACGGGGAAGGGGAAGAACAAGAAGCCCACGACGCAGACGATCACGGAAGAGGTGATGCAGGAAGCGCCGCGGAGCCCGGTGCTGTTGAGCGCTGCGGTGAAGGGTCCGGCGGCGGTTGCGCTGGGGCCTTGGACGGCGGCGGAAGAGACGGATCACGCGGACGGGAGCAGCGCGCGGTTCGCGTCGATCGCGGGGCCTGCGGATCTGGCGGCGCTGGGTGCGCCGTATGGCTATGGGTGGTACAAGGTGACGTTCCGCAGCGGGAGCGTGGGGAGCGTGCTGGTGGCGACGCCTCGTGGTGGTGATCGGTTCCATCTGTTTGTCGATGGGCACGATGCTGGGGTGATGGGGATCGGCCCCGGCGCGGCGGGGCTTGGCGAGGCGAAGCTGTCGCTGAAGAAGAAAGAGCAGACGCTCGTTGTGCTGGCGGAGAATCTGGGGCGGTTTGCGGGTGGTCAGCACTTCGGCGAGAGCAAGGGGCTCGCGGGCTCGCTGTGGGAAGTTGCGCCGGCGCGGGGCCTGAGCAAGGCGACGGTGAAGTCGGACAAGCCGCTGAGCGCGTTGGAGTATCGCACGCCCTTGTTCGATGTGCACAGCGCGGACGTGACGGACCCGGCGCGGCTGGGGTGGGAATGGAACGGGAAGCGGAAGTACCCGCTGCTGGTGAGCGTGAAGTTGAAGGCGGGGATGACGCAGCGCGGGCTGATCGTGCTGAACGGGAAGGCGATTGCGTTCTTTGACAGCGGCGGGCCCGATCGGCTGGTGATCTCGCCCGAAGATATGTCGCGGGCGGCGAATCGGCTCGAGATCGCTGTGCTGGCCTCGTGCGGTGCGTCGGCGGCGGGGCTTGCCTCGTGCGTGGAGTTCTTTGACTGCGTGGGTGATCTGCTGAGCGAGGGGCGCTGGGGGTTTGCGAAGTGGGAACTGCCGGGCGAGGCTGCGTTCAAGCCGCAGAAGGGGAACCATAAGGGCCCGACGTGGTACCGCACGCGGTTCACCGTGCAGTCGGCGGCGCCGGCGGTGTTGTCGATGACGGGGATGAGCAAGGGGCAGGTGTACGTCAATGGGCACCATGTGGGGCGGTACTTCACGAGCACGGCGAAGGGGAAGCCGGTGGGGCCGCAGAGTTCGCTCTTGATCCCGGCGGGGTTCCTGCGGACGGGAGCGGCGAACGAGATCGCGATCTTCGACGAGCACGGGTTTGTGCCGACGAAGGTGAAGTGGTCTTGGGTTGGGTGAGGTGAGTGTGTGAGCGGTGGTGGTTGGTTGGTCGCGCGGGTGTGCCCGGGCGTGTGGTAGTCTGCGCTGATGAAGACTCGTGCGTGCGGATTGATCGCGGCGGTGGCGGCGGTTGGTGGGCTGGTGGTCTTTGCGGGGCTGACGGGGAAGGCTGGCTGGGCGGTTGATGCGCCGGCGGAGGGGGCAACGACATCGGCGACGGAGCGGCCGCGCGAGGATGTGCGTGCGAGTGATCTGGTGAGCGTGCAGCGCGGCAGTGTGGCGATCATCAT
>JAVTWO010000034.1:0-16771 GCA_032229765.1 Phycisphaerales bacterium
GTTCACCCGGCTCGGCGCGATCCGCACTTCCCCCGGCGGTAGGCCTTGCACCCGCACGCCCACCTGCTGCAAGACCTTCAACGTCATGACGATGTACGACACACTCGTCGGTGCGCCGGTGAAACCCGCCTCCAAACCACTCGGGAGGAACGGCGCCAGCAGCATCATCGCCGAGACAAACTGCCCCGACCGCGCCGGCGCAAAGACCTGCCGCATCGCGCTGATCCACGCAAACTCAACCGCCGGCACCAGCACGGGCGGAAAACCCTCCTCACCCAAATACCGCACGCGCTCGCCGCGCTCGGTCAGCTCGTTGATCGCATCAACCAACTCCCCGATGGGCCTCTGCCTCATCCGCGCGTTGCCGTCGATGATGATCCCGCCGCTCTCCTTCGGCTGCAGGATCGCCGCCGCAGTCAGGAAGCGCGTCGCCGTGCCGGCGTTCTGCAGGTTCAGCGTGATCTGCTGACCCGGGTTGATATTCCATCGCCCGCCCACACCCTGCACGCGCACCGTGGCGTTGCCGCTGGATTCGCCGCGCTGGTCAACCTCCGGCGTGATGTCGATCTGCGCACCGAGCGTGCGCAAGGCCGCGATCATCACCTGCGCGTCCTCCGCATCCACCAGCGCGCCGGTGAGCACGCTCTGCCCGTGCGCCAAAGCCGCCAGCAGCAGCGCCCGGTTGGTGATGCTCTTACTCCCCGGCGGGCGCACCGTGATATCGAACGGCTTGGTCACAGGCACAACCCGAACGCTCGTCGGCAAGCGCTCGATCGGCAAACCCGCGATGTCCTGAACCGTGGGGATCTTCATGGCTCTCGTTGAACTCGCTCAGAGTGATCGTCCAGCGCACGGCTCGTCAGAGCCGTGCCACCTGAACCGCTCACTCCTCCGCCTTGCGGAAGACCGCCACCACGTCTTCAACGGGGATGACGAACAAGCGGTTGTCCCCCTCAAACTCCACGGGAACCGCGTGCTTCGGGTTGAACAGCACCCGGTCGTACTTCTTGATCGGGTAATCCGTGTCCGCCTCGACCTTCGCGCTCACCGCCACCACGCGACCGGTGATCGTCGGGATCTCGATCTTGTCCGGCAGGTGGATCCCTTGCTTGGTCTGCTTCTTGTCGTCGTCTTTGCGGATGAGCACGCGGTCGCCGATCGGTTCGACGACTTCGAGCTTCGAGGTCTTGCGGGTTGAGTCTTCAGAGGGCATTGGACAAAAGTCTATTCGCGCCCGCCCGCCGCTTCGCCCCGGCTGATCCGTCGTCAGGCCGCCGTCGGCGAGCTTGTCAAACCTGAGCCTTTGCCAGCACGCCCCCCGATCACTACGCTGGGGGCATCATGGAGCAGATCGAACGTCTGAAATCGCTCATCCGCGACGTCCCCGAGTTCCCCAAGCCCGGGATCGTCTTCAAAGACTTCACCCCGATGCTCCGCGATCCGGGCGCGCTGGCGCTGGCCGTCGAGCTGATGTGCAACCCGTTCCGCGGCAAGGGGATCGAGCTGGTCATCGGCGCCGAGTCGCGCGGGTTCATCTTCGGCACCGCGCTGGCCCGCTCACTCTCCGCGGGGTTCGTCCCCGTTCGCAAGCCCGGCAAACTCCCCGCCAAGACCATCAAAATGGCCTACGAGCTCGAATACGGCTCCGACCACGTCGAGATCCACGTCGACGCCATCCAGCCCGGGCAGCGCGTCCTGCTGGTCGACGACCTTCTCGCCACCGGCGGCACCATGGAAGCCTGCTGCAAACTCGTGCAGTCGCTCAAGGGCACCATCGCCGGCATCACCGTGCTCATCGAGCTGCAAGGCCTCAACGGACGCGACAAGCTCAAGTCCTTCGGACCCGTGCACACGGTTTTGAAGTACTAAGCCGCGACCGTTCGCTCAATCACGCACGAACTGCAGCATTCCGCCGCCCACGCGGCGCAGCCGCCCGTCCGCCACGAGCGCATCCCACACCGCCCGCGGGTACTGGTTCGGCGGCGTGATGGCGGTGACCTGCGACTTTGATCCGCCGGTGAGCGCCCGGTTGCTGAGCTTGCTGTCGTCGTCGAGCTGCGTGACCTTCACGCGCTTCTTGAACGCGCGCATCGCCGAGCGGAGCACGTCGGCCGTCAGTTCGAGCTCGGCTTTGGTTTCCAGACCGACCGCCGCGGGCTGACCGACACCCATTGCTGCTTCGACCGCCGCCGTGACGGCCGCACTCTGCGCCTGGGGCTGCGGCGCGGGCATCGACCGCGCCATCCCCGAGACCCGCTGCAACTCCGCAACCCCGCTCTCGCGGAGCTGCTTCAGCGAATCCACGTTGCGCTCGGCAACGATCCGCCCGACCTTCATCGCGTCGGCGTTGGTCTTCTTCAAAAGGTTGTGCGCGCTGCGCCACAGCTCCTGAACCTTTCCGGGTTCGGGCTTGCTGCTCAACTCCGCAATCACCTCGTCGAGTCGGGAAAGGACCATGTGCGGGCTCCCGTTCAAGCGATCGAATGAGCCTAGCGCCGGGAATCTTCGAGTAAATACCAATCAATATCCAAACATTTCTTGACACGATCTCACTCAATCAACACGCCATCAGGCAAATTACTGAGTGTCAAGCCGAGCAGTTCAGTTGTGGACGAACGCGACTTGTGTGTCTGCCGTGAATCCAAGCACGCACCCCGGGCGAAACCAGTGGCGAGGTCGTTTGCCGGCCTGAGCGTGCGGCTCGGGCATAAAGGAGGCGGCGGCCTTGTCCGACCCGTGCGGGGTTTCCCGCACCCTGGTCGCCGGTCGATGAAACGACCCGCGGCTTCGGAATGGTCGGGCAACGCCGCCGCACTCCAAGGACGGTTGAAGCCATGTCTGCTGTGTTGACAGACCCGGTTGCGCGCGACGCGACCACCCACGCCTCAAGTCTCATCCCCTCCACCGTGCAACCACAAACGACGACCGCTCAGGGCGGAGCAGCCCTGGCGGAGCGGCCGTACGTCGAGTCCGCGGCGCGTCCCGCGCCGGGGCACCAGCCCCGCAAGGGTTCGCTGACGGTTCTGATCCCCGCGTACAACGAGGCGGAGAACATCGCGGAGACGATCCAGAGCCTGCACGCGCAGACGATCAAGCCCGACCACATCATCGTGGTTGACGACTGCAGCAAGGACAACACGGGCGAGATCGCCCGCGCCAACGGCGCGACGGTCGTCCGCCCCAGCAAGAACCGCGGCTGCAAGGCCAGCGCGCTGAACTACGGGCTCGACTATGTCCCCGACGAGTTGTGCCTGGCGATCGACGCCGACACGACGCTCGCGCCCGACGCGATCGAGAAGCTTCTGCCCGCGATGAGCGACGAGCGCTTCGGCGCGGCCTGCGGCTTCGTGCTGCCTCGGCGCGTGCAGACGATGTGGGAACGCGGTCGCTACGTCGAGTACCTCTACGCCTTCGAGTTCTACAAGCCGATCCAGGATTACTACGGGCGTCCGATGATCGCCTCCGGGTGCTTCAGCGTCTACCGCACGGCCGACCTGCGCCGCATCGGTGGCTGGCCCACCCGCACCGTGGGTGAGGACATGGACCTGACCTGGACGCTCTACAACGACGGGTACAAGGTCCGCTACGTCCCCGAGGCCATCTGCTACCCGATCGAGCCGCCAACCTTTGCCTTCATGCAGAAGCAGCTCATGCGGTGGAGCTCCGGGTTCTGGCAGTGCGTGAAGGTGCACTGGAAGGACCTGCTGAACGTCCCGTACCTGCGGATGATCGTGGCGGTTGCGCTGTGGGACGCGGTCTTTGCCGCGACCATCTACTTCACGCTGCTGCCCCTGCTTGCGATCTTCGTTCACCCGCTCTTCCTGCTGGGCTACCTGATGGACCTGCCCTCGATCGCGGGCCCGGTGCTCTACGGCGCGTACAAGCGCGGCGAGACACTCAAGGCCATGGCGAGCATCCCGGCCTTCTACGTCCTGCGGTTTGTGAACTTTTACTACTCGCTGAAGACCTTCTACCTCGAGTTCATCGCCCGCAGGCCGCTGCGGACGTTCGAGAAGGGGCACTAAAGAGAGCTCAAAGCTCAAAGCTCAAAGCTCAAAGCAGCAGACAGATTCAAGACTCAGCTCTCATCACTCAGCACTCACCACTGTTTTTAAGGACAGTTCCCATGATTTTCGGTCTCCCTGTGACAGGTCTCGGCGGGCTCTTCTACCTCATCCTCACCCTCTGGATGCCCGTGCGTGAAGCGCACCGCACCGTGCGGGGCGAGGGTTGCCCGCGCCGCTGGAAGCAGATCTTCGTTTCCTGCGCCCTGATGTTCTTCCTCTTCGCCACCATGTACGCCCAGGCTTCGCTGATCAGCAGCCTCTTCCCCACCGTCAGCGCCGTTTCGTCCGAGTCGCTGGGCACCGCACGGTTCGATCAGCTCGCGGGCAGCAAGGCCGGCGGGCTCGTCGCGGGCGCCATGTTCGTGGCGCTGATCACCCTCGCCTGCGTCGCGCTGGCGGTCCACGCTCTGCGTCTGACCATGATGGTCATGCCGCAGCGTCGCCGCCTCGCCACCGCGCCGCGGGCCTGATCTGAGGCTCCGCGTCGGCTAGGGGCTGCGAAATCGTCAACATCACCCGGGCGGGCCGACGGAAACGCCGCGCACGACCCGGGAAAAGGTCCTCCTTTCGACACCCGAGACCGTCGCCCGAGAGGGTTTGCCGTCTCGGGTTGTCGTTTTTGCCCGGGCTCGTGTGCGTGTGACTGTGAACGAACGCGCCGCTGATTAATGCACAGGCCGCACGGCTCTGGAGAGCCGTGCCACCGAAGACCACATCAACTCATCGCTCACGCGCCCTTCGGACGCCGGAACTTCCCGCTGCGGATCGTCAGCTTCACCGAGTTCACCAGCCGATCCCAGCGGCTGTACCCCTCCGCGTCGTTCCGCACGGGCCAGTCCCACGGCACATAACTCAGCCGACGCGTCATCATCCAGCTCTTCCAATCAAACCCTTCGTCGCGTACATGCTCAGGAGGCGTCCACGCGGGGTCCTTCCATGCCACCACCAGCAACTGCGCGGTGCGGTAGGTCTTGGTGAAGTACCCGCGCCGCTGCAGCGCAAAGGCTCCTCGCTGCACCGCATGGATCATCGCGTCGTGCAGAATGATCACCGGCGGGTCGAAGGTCGTAATCGTCCCGAGCGCGTCGGCGACGGGGTGCGGGTCGCCGTGATCGCCGTCGATGATCACACCCGCGGGGCGCCCTTCGAACGGGCGCAGCGTCGCGTCGGCAAAGAACTCGGTACTCGTCACCCCCAACAGCTTGAACCGCCCACTCCCCGCCACCGTTTCGCTCACGCGCTGCAGGTTCTCCGTGGCGCGTTTCAGGAACGCGTCGGGCGAGCGCGTCTGGTTGTGGCTGACCTGCGCGTACTCCGGATCAAGCCCCACCGCGTCGCGCCCCGCGGCGATCACGTGCGCCAGCGACCAGCCCGTGTGCGTGCCGATCTCCAGCCACCAGCCCTTGGGCGAGGCCTGCGCGATGCGGTAGAGCAGACCCGCTTCTTCGGGTGTCATGTACCCACACCCGGCAAAGAACGTCGGATCGCACAGCGTCGCGTGACCCGCCGGCGCTCGCTTGTCGGGCTCGATCACCCGCGCGTGCGGGAAGCACCCGGTCAGGTCGGGCACGCCCGGCGGCGTGACGATCCGCTCCGTCTGCGGGCGTGAGGCTGGCTGTGCAACAGTGGGAACCATCACGCATTATTGCCGCTACGCTGGGGCGGTGTGGTCCACGTTTCTCATCGCCGGCCTGGTGGTGGTGCTCGTCAGCGCTGCTGTGCGACTGACGTTCTACGTCTGGTGGCGCAACCGATTCGGCGGTCGCCCGGTGCGTTTTCGATCATCACGCTCCGCACGCGCCGACGACGCGGTCACCGTCCGCTGGGAGGACACGCCTCAACGCTGAAGGTTGATCGTCTTGCTTCGTGTGAAATCGCGAACCGGATCACTTCGGCTTCGCTGGCGATGGCGTTGCGCTCTCTCCCGGAGCCGCGACACCTTCGGGCAATCCGGGGACAATCGCGAGCATGAGACGAACGCCGCCGCTGCCGCCACTGGCGGTGAGCATGGCTTCGCCCAGCGAAGGGATGTACGCGGCATCCTGCCCAGGTCCGATGCCGCGCAGGCGGGGAGCGTCGGGCGTAGCGCCAGGCGGTTTCGATTCAGCGCCGGAGTTCTCTTCAGCATTCGGCGCGGTGTCTCGCTTGACCTGTCCCGGCAGCGCCGGCTCAGGCCTTGGCGCGGGCTTCGTTTCGTCCGTCGCTTCCGCCTGCATCGCCGAGCTCTCCGCTTGCTCGATCATCGATGTCCAGTTGCGCGTGGCGTGCTCCGGCACGATCAGCAGCACCTCGTCATCGCGCAAGGCCGCGGTGAGCAGCAGACGGTCGAACGTCTGGGCTGTTGGTCGCTGCGGCGCGGTGCCGCGGGCGATGGCCGCCTTTTCAAGGGCCGCCGCGAAGCGGTCATCATCACCGCCCGCGATCGACCGCGGCTCGTGCTGAGGAACCAACTGCACGCGCAGCTCGGCTCGCACGCCCTGATCGCTGGGCACGGGCACCGCCCAGCACCGCGTGAGCAGTCGCAACGTCCCGCCGTTGAGCGTGAGCCGAGAATCCTGCAGCGCCACGATCATCGCCTCTTCGCGAGAAGGCCCGCGAGCGGCTTCGATCCACGACGAGCCCTGCGCGATCCATTGGCGCGTGACGGCCGCGGGGGCGCTGCTCAGCCGCTGACCCGCTTTCAGCTCGCTCAAACCCCACTGCCCGGGCGTGGGCGTGAGTGCGGCTTGAATCTCCTGCAACGCCGCTCGATTCACCAGCAGAAGCCTGAACCCAGCTCGGCTCCACGCTTCACGCTCCGAAGGGTTGATCCGCGGCGTGCGCTGTTCAAAGTCACGCAGAACACGCGCGATCAAGACCGGGTCGTCGTTGGTCACCCACGCGCGAACCTCCGCACCGATCCCCACCACCGGCGCTTCGACCTCCGACGCGCCCGAAAGTGTGCTGGGCACAGTGATCGCGCGCACACCAGCACTGGAGGTGGATGCTGAAGAGCCTTCGCTTGAGACGTCGAGCGGTTCGCCCGCGGTGCCGCCCGCGCAGCCGCTGAGGACCATCGCGGCACTCGTGAAGAGGATCGCACACCCGGCGCGACGCTTCACCACGCCAGCCACGGCACGCAAACGCCCGAGCCGACACATCGGCGATTCACTCTTCACGATCGCGGGCGGACTGTTCATTGCGTGCATTTCGTCGTTGGAAGCTTTGAGCATTGAAGCGGTGGGTGTCGGTTCGCGGCAAGCGGGTCGTCGGGTGCGTCGGGTGCGTCGGGTGCGTCGGAATCGGGCGGATCTGATCGGTGTTTTCCCGGATGAGGGGTTCTTTTTGGCGTCCAGAACCCAAATTTTTACCGAATCAAATGTGACGCTTCGGTTTCGTGGTGTACCTTCTTTCATAAGACTCGTCGGGCGTCCTGCGTGTGCGTTGGGTCGGCCCGGTTTGAGCACAGAGAGAAGAGAGAGGAACTGTATGAGCTCGAAGTTTGTTTCGTCGTTGGCCGTGGCCTCGGCCGTGGGTCTTGGTTCGATCGCCTTCGCCCAGAACCAGCCCCCGGCGGTTTCGGTGCTGCGTGTGGGTGCGGCCGGCTCGGGCACCGCGCTGTCCAACACCGCCGCCCCGGTCTTCATCGACACCTTCGCCAGCGGCATCGCCAACCAGAGCGGCCCCTCCGCCACCCTGGCGATCTCCACCACGACCAACGGCCTGAACCGCCGTCTGACCATGATCGGCAACGCCACCAGCGAGGGCGGGCTGTCGCTCAGCTCCGACGGTCGCTACCTGACGCTGATCGGGTATGACTCGGCCGTCGGCGCCGCCAGCAGCACGATGTTCCCCGCAACCACCAACCGCGTCATCGCTCGCATCGACTCCGCGGGCAACATCGACACCACCACCGTCCTCGCCAACGGCGAGTACAGCGGCACCGCGGGGACCAACGTCCGCGGCGTCGTCTCCGCCGACGGCTCGTCGTACTACGTCGCGGGCAACGGCACCGGGACCGGCTCGAACAGCACCGGCGGTATCCGCTACGTCCAGCACGGGGCCATCACCGCGCCCGCCAGCCCCAGCGTCCTCATCGCCCCCTCCACAAGCGCGGGCGGCACCGGCAACATCCGTCGGACCGTCCTCGCCAATGGGCAGCTCTACGCCGTCACCAACAGCACCCCCTTCACCGGGGTCAACGTCATCGGCACCGGCACCCCCACCACCGCCGGGCAGACCGTGACCAACATCTTCGGCACCGGCGGCAGCTCCTACGACGTCTTCTTCGCCTCCACCACCGTCGCCTACCTCACCGACACCCGCGCCACCGCCAGCGGCGGCGGCCTGCAGCGCTGGAACTTCAACGGCTCGTCCTGGTCCCTCGCCTACACCCTCAACGGTGGGCTCACCGGCGGGCTCTCGGGCCTCGCCGGCTCGCTGCTCTCCGGCGGCGATGTCTACTTCGCCAGCATCAGCGCCAACGGCATGCAACTGCTCACCATCACCGATAACCTCGCCAACACCTCCGCCACCGGCTCCTGGACCGTGCTCGCCAACGCCCCGACAAACACCGCTTTCCGCGGCGTGGCGATCCCCACCCCCGGCGCTGCCTCACTGCTGGCGGGCTTGGGCCTCGTGGCGGCTCGTCGCCGTCGTGTCCGCTAACCAATCTCCCGGCGTGCGACACCTCGCACATGCCGTGTGATCGTCAAGGTTGAGCACATCCCCGAACGCCGGGCTTCACCGCCCGGCGTTTTCATTTCTCCGCACATTCGGATGAGAACTTGGGGAACCCCGGATCGTCGGCGCGGTCTGGAAAAGCCCTTCCGCCTTGGGCGCACGCCCACGGTCCGTAACGCTGATCTCTATGCACTTCTGGCCTGTGCGCCCGTGCGCCCACCCGATGATGAACGTACGTGATGCGCGCCGACCAACCCCAGACCAGCCCCCCGCCTGTCGTCGGCGATGCCGAGGCGATCAGCGAGCTTGCCAAGCGAGCCGACGCGCTGGGCCTGTTCGTTTGGCGTGTCTCCACCGCCGGCACGCTCTGCACCCCGACCAGCGAAAGTCTGAAGCGAGCGCCATGGCTCTTGCACGAGCCGCTGCCTCAGCTCATCGCGCAGGCGTTCGCCCACTTCGCACGCGGAACGACCACCAACACCGGCACCGGTGCTGTGACAAGTCCATTGCAGCCGCGCGCGGGCCTGTTCATTGCGCCGGTCCGGCCGCTCGATACCGCATCGGGCGAACGGCTGGTGGTCATGGCGATCGACCGCGCGGTTGCACCGGCGCAGCCCTGGCTCCGCCGACTCGCCAGTCAGGCCTCCCCCGCCTCGCCCGCACGGGTGCTCGCCTCGTCATCGCTGATCCCCTCGGCGGAAGCCCACCTCTCCTCCGCGCGTGTTTCGCTCGACCTGATGAGCGAGGATCTCTCGCGGACCGGCGCCCTGAAGGCCACCGTGCGCAGTTGCTCGGCTCAGCTCATCGCGGGGATGGAAGCGCTCGACCTCTTGAGTTTCCTCAGCACCCGTTCGGGCGAGGTGCGCAGCGCGGGCGACTTCCTGCGCGAGGCGTGCCAGCGCTTGCGAGCGGCGTTGGGCGTGCGGTGGGTCGCGGTGCGTCTGCACCCGTCGAACGAACAGCCCGACCCGCTGGGAAACGCGTCGGCCATTGCGGGCGACGCACCCACCGACCCCGCGCAGCTCGAACTGACCCTGCAACGCTGGGCCGAACAGCTTGATCGCGGCGGCGGCGCACGCCTTATGCGCCTCGATACGCAGGCGCCGGGCTCGATCCTCCGCTCTCGACAGCAGGCCCTCGCCTGCTGCGTCCGCGCCAGCACCAATGCGCTGGGGATCATCGCCGCAGGACCGGTCGAACGCGACATCGCCAGGCAGGGCCACCTGCTCAGCGCCGCGGCGGGCTCGATCGGGGTCTTCGCAGAGAACGTCCGCCTCGAACAACGCCAGCGCGACACCGTCCTCGGTTCGCTCCGCGCGCTCACCGCCACCATCGAGGCGAAAGACCGCTCCACCAGCGGGCATTCCGCGCGCGTCGCTCGCCTCGCCCACGCGCTGGCGCTGCACGCGGGCTTCTCCGATCAGATCGCCCACCGCGCGTACCTCTGCGGGCTCGTGCACGACATCGGCAAGATCGGCGTCCGTGAAAGCGTCCTGCTCAAGCCCGGTCCGCTCACACCCGACGAGCTCGACCACATCCGCCAACACCCACGCGCCGGGTACGAGATCCTCAAAGACCTCCCCGCGCTGACCGACCTGCTCCCCGGCGTGCTGCACCACCACGAACGCTTCGACGGTCGCGGCTACCCGGCGCAGCTCTGCGGCGAAGAGATCCCCCACCTCGCTCGCCTGATCGCCGTCGCCGACACCTTCGACGCCATGAGCAGCGCCCGCGCGTACCGCGCGGCGCTGAGCCGCGGCAACGTGCTGGAAGAGATCCGTAAAGCCGCGGGAACCCAGCTCGACCCGGCGCTGGCTTTGGCGCTGGTCTCGATGAACCCCGAGCACCTGTATCTCGACGAGACCAACCCGACGCTCTCGATCCACCCGGGCCCGCTGGCGGCGTAATCCTGGCGTTGAACCGCTCGAAGATTCTCTCAGCCGACAAACCAAGCAATCAACGCTCCAACTCAGCAAAACTCCCCGATTCCGACTTTGGTGTGGAATCTGGGCGGTTTTCGCGTGGGGAAGTATCAGGGAGAACCCACAGAGTTACGGGTTGTCCCTGAGTATTCCACGTTCATGTGCTGCTTGATTTCCTTGGTTGGGTTGAACCCAACTTCGTTCGGCAACGCTTGAACGGTGTCCTTTCAAGCGATGTTGGATTTCGTATGGAACCGCTCGGAAGAAAATCACAAAGAGACATTCGATAAAAAATGCGTTCCTGAAGCACGGGGCGAAAGCCCGAGCGCATCTAGGGACATCAGCAATGACTCGCGGGGCCGATCGAGCCGTCGACCAACGGCCAAGGAAGGGATGCAGCCATGCTCGGGACCATGACTCACTCCTCGCACTCCAGCAGTACGGGAACCACCTCAGGGCAAGGGTTTTCGATGGGACACGCCGAATCGATCACCCTGCCCGGGACGCAGACGTGGACGATCTACTTGGTCCACCCGTCGTCGATCGAACGCCGCCGCCTGTCGGCCGTGCTCGAGTCAACCCGTTTCACGGTTCAGGAGTTCCCCTCCGCGGGGGATCTGCTGAGCTCTGTGACCGATAACCCCAACGCGTGCCTGGTCTGTGACTCGGACCTGGGTGGAACGAGCGGGCTGCATCTGCTTGCCCAGCTTCACGCCGCCGGTCGGGTGATCCCCTCGGTCATGCTCATCGCCCCGGGTGATGTCCACAGCGCGGTGGCGGCGATGAAGGCGGGCGTGGGTGAGGTCGTGGTCAAGCCTGTGGAGCCCGGGGAGTTGCTTCATGCCGTGCGCGGCGTGATCGACTCGGCGCGTGGCAACGGCGCGAACCGCGAATCCGTCGCGGATCTGCTCCGCCGACAGGCAAAGCTCTCGACCCGCGAACTGACCGTCTTCCGCCTGATCACCCGGGGGCTGAGCAACAAGCAAGCCGCGGTTGAGATGAGCCTCGCGGTGAAGACCATCGAGATCCACCGCGCCAACGTGATGAAGAAGATGCAGGCGGACAACCTTCCCGAGTTGGTCCGTCAGGCGGTGATCCTCGAAGGCGTCCCCACGCCGTTGAACGACTCGACGCTGCTGTCGCGCCGGCGCTGAGCACTCAGCACTCACGACTTTGACTTCAAGACCTGCTCGGGATCTCAATCCCCGGCAGGTTTTTTCTTTGCAGATCCGCCAGCCTCGCCTGCAACGCCTCGAACGTTGGCTCGACGAAGTTCACGTGCCCGACTTTGCGACCCGGGCGCGGGGCCTTGTCGTAGCTGTGCACGCGGGCGCCGGGGATGCCCATCAGCTCGCTCAGGGTGGGCATGCTGCCGACGATGTTGACCATGGCGCTGATGCCCAACGCGCCGGGCTCGCCTAGGGGCAGGCCCGCCACGGCGCGCAGGTGATTCTCAAACTGGCTGGTGGCGCAGGCGTCGATGGTCCAGTGCCCGCTGTTGTGCACGCGCGGGGCGATCTCGTTGGCCAACAGTTGCCCGTCAAGCTCGAAGAGCTCCATCGCCATCACCCCGACGTACCCCAGGCTGGTCATCACATCACCCAGCGCCCGCTCGGCTTGGGCCTGCAAAGCCATTGACGCGCCGGGCGCGGGCGAGATCGACAGACGCAGGATCCCCGCGCGGTGGTGATTTTCGGTCAGCGGATAGAACCGCATCGTGCCGTCGAGGGCACGCACGCCGATGATCGAAAGCTCGCGCGTGAACCGCACAAACCCCTCGGCGATCATGGGCACAACCCGCCGCCCGTTCTCCGTCAGCTCATTCCACGCGCCGTCGATCTCCGCGGCGCTGCGCACCACGGCCTGGCCCTTCCCGTCGTAACCCATGCGCCTGGTCTTCACGACCATGGGCAGGCCGACTTTCGCCGCCGCGGCGTGCAGGTCGCTCTGCGAATCGACCTTCGCGATGGGCGGGACCGCGATCCCCAGCGATTGAAAGAGCGACTTTTCGCTCCAGCGGTCCTGCGCGGTGCTGAGGGCCTCCGCACCCGGGCGCGTGGGGACGATCGCCGCCAGTCGTGCGACCAGTTCAGCGGGGATGTTCTCCCATTCCAGCGTGACGGCATCAAGCCCGCGGGCGAAGTTCTGGGCCGCGTCGGCGTCGTCGAACGGTCGGGCGAAGGTCTCCGCGATCAGGCGTGTGCCGGCGTCGGGGTTGGGTTCCCAGACGCGGAAGCTCATCCCCAGGCGGTGCCCTGCGAGCGCGAGCATGCGCCCGAGTTGTCCGCCGCCGAGGATCCCGATCTTCATGATCCGGTCCCCGGCGTAGGTTTCGCGGGGTCGGGCGAGCGGAGGACCTTGTCGGTCTGGGCGGCGCGATAGGCCTTCAGGGCGGCGTCGAGCTTCGCGTCGTGCAAAGCCAGGATGCTGCACGCGAGCAGGCCGGCGTTGGTCGCCCCGGCGACCCCGATCGCCAGCGTGCCGACGGGGATTCCCGCGGGCATCTGCACGATGGAGAGCAGCGAGTCCATCCCGCTGAGGGCCTTACTCTGCACCGGGACGCCCAGCACGGGGAGGCTGGTGAGGCTGGCGACCATCCCGGGAAGGTGGGCCGCCCCGCCCGCGCCGGCGATGATGACCCGGATGCCCCGACTCTGTGCGGCTTTGGCGTACTCG
Organism: Phycisphaerales bacterium; assembly: GCA_032229765.1. GTDB lineage: Bacteria > Planctomycetota > Phycisphaerae > Phycisphaerales > UBA1924 > JACVCS01. The sequence continues at coordinate 13,328 of JAVTWO010000034.1, forward strand.
ACCATCTGTTCCGGGGTGCGGTGGGCGGAGACCACGCGGGTTTCGTGCGCCACTCCAAGCTGGGTGAGCACGTTCGAGGCGTGCTGCATCGTTTCCCAGTCCGAGGCCGAGCCCATGATGATCCCGACGAGGGGGCTGGTCATAGCGGGTGATGATAGATCAAGGCACGCGGTCAATCACCGGTCGGGGCCCATTCAACGCCTTGAAGCTCACGCAGCCGCCTGACCACGGCCGCCACCAGACGCCGCTCTCGGGTGGTATCGCGCGAGCCAGCGATCCCCAGAAACGCTTCGACCACGATCGGCTCGCCGATCTTCGAGGCGTCGGCTGACGACGCCTGTTTCCTTGTAAAGCTCAGCGTTCCCAGATCATCCGCGACGCTACGGATGTTCAAGACCAGTTCGCGGTCGGTTTGACTCTTCGTCGAGATCACCGCGCACTCGCCGGCGGTCATCGCATAGTCCGCGGCGGCAAGGCAATCGTCCCAATCGCCGCTGACCGTGGAAGGGTTCGGTGCCGTGGGCGGGGGGAGAATCGAACAACCCGGGACAACCATGAGCAACACCGAACAGGCGATAGATATCAGCACTTTCACGTACGTAGATCGCATATTGGCGTCTTTTTGGTGCACTTTTGACCCCTCGATCATGAAGCTGCGTCGTTGCAGAAATCGAGGCACAATCCCCGTCGAGCACCCGCGGCGTGGGGGGTGGGGTGATAGGATGATGATTGGTGCTTGAAGGCTTGGGGGAAGGGGGGCGGGGGTTTGAGGTTGTTGATCTGGAGATTCGAGACTTTGGACGTGTTTATCAAAGTGCCCCGAGGGGCTGAGCTGGTGAGCATCTTGGGCCCGGCCGACCGGAACGTCAAGATGATTCGCGAGGCGATGGGTGTGCGCATTCATGCGCGGGACGGGAACATCAAGATATCGGGCGAGCCTGAGGCGGTGGCGTCGGCGAAGCGGGTGGTGGACCAGATCGTTCAAGCCGCAGCGAGTTCGTCGGGGAAGTTCTCTCAGCGGAAGGATGTTCTGCACCTGATCGGTCAGGCGATGAGCGAAGCGCGTGAAGAGCACGAGGCGGCGCGGGTGATGCACGATCGGCAGGGGTGGCAGGTGGATGACCCGACGAGGCCGCCGTGGGAGAGCCACCTGAGCGTGTACGTCGCGGGGAAGCCCGTGCGGGCGCAGACCGCGAATCAGCAGGCGTATCTCGACGCGATCCGCGATCACGACGTGGTCTTCGGCATCGGGCCCGCGGGGACGGGCAAGACGTACCTCGCGGTGGCGGCGGCGGTGCACATGCTCAAGATCGGACGTGCGCGCAAGGTCATCCTGGCGCGCCCGGCGGTGGAGGCGGGTGAAAAGCTCGGGTTCCTCCCCGGCGATTTGCAGCAGAAGGTCAACCCGTACCTGCGCCCGCTGCTGGACGCGCTGCACGACATGATGGACTACCAGACGGTTCGGCGGTTCATCGAGAGCGATGTCGTCGAGATCGTCCCGCTGGCGTACATGCGCGGGCGGACGTTGAACCGCGCGGTGATCATCCTCGACGAGGCCCAGAACACCACCCGCGGGCAGATGAAGATGTTCCTCACCCGCATGGGGCACGGGAGCAAGATCATCATCACGGGGGACGTCACGCAGATCGACTTGGAGGACCCGACGCAGAGCGGGTTGATCGATGCCGCCCGAACGCTCAAGCGGATCCCGGGGCTGGGGATGTGCACGCTGGACCAGTCGGACATTGTTCGGCACCCCATGGTGCAGAAGATCGTCGATGCGTACGAAAGGTCCGAGAAGTCGAAATCGAAAGCAAGGGGACCGGCGTTTGTGTCGATGGAGAATGGTGACGGGCAGCAAGGCTCTCGGACCAGTGAATGACCTCACCGCGAGGCGGCGCACGGCGGCCGACCTTGCGCTCTGGAGATGTGCTTCGCGTTGCGGATGACCAGTGATGTCCCGATCAGGATCAACCAGTTCGAGCGCTTCCGACCGGGTAACCGCCTTTGAGCGGTTGGTCGGCGTTGAGCGTGCGGAGGCGATCCGCGGCGCATCAGAGCGCTGGCTGGTGAACTCGCCCGAGCGTGGCTGGGGTCTGGTGGTCGTCGCGGTGACGGCGCTGGTCATCGGCGTGACGCTGGCGTTCATGCAGCGGCAGGTGCTGGTCTCGCCCGGGCAGGTGATGACCCAGACGCGGGCGGTGCGGGTGCCGGTGGAAGTGACCGACGCGGAGGCGACGCAGCGGAACAAGCAGCTTGCGCGTCAGCGTGCCGCCCGGGTGTACGTGCAGAACGAGAAGACCTTCGCCTCGGTGCGTTCGGCGCTGCTGGAGCTGCCTCGCAACAGCGCCACCGACGCGACGCTCAACGAGGTTGAGCGGGCGGCGCTGGCACGGATTCGGACGGACACGAGCCTCTCGGCGGCGTGGGCGGGTTCGGTCAAGACGCTGGAGGATTTGCTGCAATCGACGCCGGCGGTTCCGCCCGCGGCGTTGATCAACGAGCGGCGGATGATCAACCGGGAGGTTGAGCTGCGGCGAGCGGGCACGAACACACCCGGCGGCGATGATCCGCGCGGTGGTGCTGCGGTTGAAAGCGACGACACGCTGACCGCTCGCGGCGGCGACGGATCGCGCGGCGTGCTGGTCCCCTCGGCGATGGTCGTTGGGGTCGATACGCCCGAGTGGGAGCGGCGGGCGCAGCGGATGGTCTTCGATGCGCAGTTCCCCGCGGAGCTGAGTTCGGTGGTGATGCGGACGGTGCTGACGCTGACCAAGGCCGCGGCTCCGTATGAGTTTGATGAATCGGCGACGAACGCCCGAGGCGAGCAGGCGGCGGCGAAGGAGCGCCCGGTCACGCTGACTTTCAGCGAGGGTCAGGTGATCTATCGGCGCGGGACGATCCTCACCGCGGAGCAGCACAAGCTCGCGGAGCTGGAGAACACCGAGTACTGGGCATCGAACCGCAACCCGCTGGCGCGGTTGCACGATCTGGCGGCGGTGGGCATCGGCCTGGTCTTCTCGGTTGGAATGGCGCTGGCGATTGCGACGTTTTCGCCCCAGGTGGCGGCGTATCCGCGGCGACTGGCGGCCGTCATGGGCCTGCTGGCGGGTGTGCTGACTCTGGGCTGCGTGCTGGCGCTCAGCGAAGCGCGGCTGGTGGCGCTGGCGATCGCCGCGGGGCCGACGCTGGCGGCGATGACGCTCGCGGTGGCGTACGACCGGCGCGTAGCGCTGGCGATGGGTTCGCTGCTGGCGATTCTGTGCTGCGTAGCGATGGATCAGGGTGCGCTCTCGGCCTTGCCTTCGCTGGTGGGTGTGGTTTTGGGTGTTCGCAAGCTTCGCGAAGTGCGCAAGCGCACGACGCTGGTCTTTGCGGGGTTGTGGGCGGGGCTTGCTACCGCGGGTGTGGGGATGGCGGTTGGATTGCTGACGAGGCCCTTGC
>JAVTWO010000035.1:0-16530 GCA_032229765.1 Phycisphaerales bacterium
GCTGCACGAACAACGGCGTGAACGAGGGCGACTACAACTGCTTCTTCAACAACCTGTTCCTGCCGTGCATCTGATGCAGCAGGAAGGGCCGAGGGGATAGGGCCGAGGGCTCAGGGTGAAGACCTGAAACCGAAGACCCGAACCCAGAGATTCTGAAAAGCATGAAGCCCCGGATCGAAAGGTCCGGGGCTTTTTCGTTGGTGGGGTCGTGTGCGCGGCGGTGGGGTGTTCGTGGTCATACACTGGGCTCGATGATGAGCGACGACCTGATTCCGTTGGAGCCGCGGATGGTGGCACCGAAACTGCCTGGCAAGGTGGTTTTGCGTGATACCGGGGACGACGCGATCGACGCGTTGGCGGCGGACATGCTGGTGCAGGCGATCCAGTGCTCGCGGCAGATCGGGGACTTTCAGCTTGCGCTGTCGGGCGGGTCGACGCCGCTGCCGCTGTATCGAAGGCCGATGTACGACCCGACGTACCGACAACTGCCCTGGGGGCGGACGCACCTGTGGATGGTGGATGATCGGCGCGTGCCGATGGACGACGAGCGGTCAAACTATCGGCAGATCGAAGAGCTGATCGTGCAGCACTCGGGGATTCCGGTTGAGCAGGCGCACCCGATGGAGGTGCTGGAGCCGGATGCCGACACGCGGTATGAGCGGCGGCTGCGCGAAGTGCTCAAGCGGCGCGGGGCGGGGCATGAGCGGCTGGACTTTGTGGTTTTGGGGATGGGCGGTGATGCGCACACCGCGTCGCTGTTCCCGCATTCGCCGGCGCTGCTGGCGGAGGCGAACCCGCCTGAGGGGTCGCGTGGGGCGTTGGTGCGGATCAATGCGGGGCCCAGGGTTACGCCGCCGGATCGGGTGACGATGACGCTGGAGGCGATCAACGCGGCGCGGTTTGTGGCGGTTCTGGTGATCGGGGAATCGAAGCGGAAGACGCTGGAGAAGGTCTCGGCGGCGTATGTGGCGAACGGGGCGAGCGGGGAGTTGCCTGTGGAGGAACTGCCGATCCTTGGGGTGAGGCCTCGCGCGGGTGAGCTGCGGTGGTATATGGATGCGGAGGCGTGCCCCCGATGAGCACGTTTTCTGTCCAGCCGAACGAGCGGGTGACGTACGCGATCGAGTATGAGGACGAGGCGGTGGTGGTTGTGAACAAGCGGTCGGGGCTGGCGACGCAGCCGGGGCTTGGGCACGAGGGGGACACGGTGCTGAATGGTTTGTTTGCGCGGCACGGGACGCGCTTGCAGCAGCTTGGCGCGGCGCGGGACTTTGGGTTGCTGCACCGGCTGGATAAGGCGACGAGCGGGCTGCTGGTGGTGGCGCTGACGCGTGCGGCGTATGACGGTTTGCGCGAGCAGTTTGAGAATCGCAAGATCGGGAAGTTCTATTGGGCGGTGTGCTCGCGGGCGCCGAAGAAGCCGGTGGGGATGATCAATCGCCCGCTGCTTGAGGTTGAGCCCAAGGCGGGTTCGTATGGCGAGAAGAAGACGGCGAAGATCTCGCCCAAGGGCAAGGCGGCGGTGACGGCGTACCGCGTATTGAGTGAGAACCCGCGGACGGGGGCGGTGGTTGAGGCGAAGCCGCTGACCGGGCGGTTGCACCAGGTGCGCGTGCATCTGGAGTCGATCGGGTGTCCGATCTTCGGCGATTCGATCTATGCGCCCACGGGCGTGGCGCGCGTCGCCTCGCGGCTGGCGCTGCACTCGCACCGGCTGGTCTTCACGCACCCGATCAGCGGCGAGCGGATGGATGTTCGTGCGGCGTGCCCGCGGGATCTGAAGACGCTGTTGTCGAAGCTGGACCTGCCGCGGCCTGATTTGGTGAGCAAAGAGACTCACAAAGAGGTCGCAGAGGACGCAGATGTTGGGGAAGAGGATTGAGCGGTGCGTGAGGTGTTGTTTGAAAAAATGAAGTGTGAAAGGGGGATTTGGGCGTGGTTGTGCGCACGTCTCTGGAGAGCCGTGCCACCTGAAGACATCAAATTGCAGCCATGAGTTTGCGGGCGATGAGGTCGGCGAGGAGCCAGCCACGATCGGTGACGGCGAGGGTGGTTGGGTGGGTTGAGGCGGGGTGGAGCAGGCCGTCGGAGCGGAGTTCGTTCGCTTCGCGGGTGAAGGGCTCGAGGGAGCGTGGGGTGATGTGGTTGAGCTGAGGCAGGAAGGTGTTCAGGTCGAGCCCACGCGCGAGGCGCACGGCGGTCATGGCGGTTTCTTGCAGGAGGCGTTTGGGGTCCGGGGATTCGTGGTTGGTGATGGGTGCGTAGCCGCGGTCGGAGAAGTCGAGATAGTGCGCGAGGGTCGGGCGGTTTTTGTAGCGGTGGGAGCCGAGGAGGGGTGAGGCGGCGGCGTGGATGTGGGCGCTGGCGCTCGGGCCCGCGGCGAGCCATTGGTGCTGTAGCCAGTAGGCGAGGTTGTGCTGGCTCTCGTGACCGGGGAGGGCGTAGTTGCTGACTTCGTAGCGCTGGAGGTTGCGCGATGCGAGCAGTTCGCTGGTGAGCTGGAACATGTCGGCTTCGAGGTCTTCGTCGGTTGGCGCAAACTCGCCGGCGTGCAGGCGGGCGGTCATGGCGGTGGTGGGCTCGTAGGTGAGGTTGTAGCAGGAGATGTGCGTGGTGTTGAGCGAAAGGGCGGTGGTGAGGTCGGCCTGCCACTCGGCGAGGGTTTGGTTGGGGATGGCGTAGATGAGGTCGAGGGAGGTGCGCGGGATGCCGACGTTTGAGGCGAGCGTGAGGGCGCGGGCGACGTTGTCGGGGTTGTGGAGGCGCTGAAGGGTTTGCAGGTGGTGCGGATGGAAGGATTGAGCGCCGACGCTGATGCGTGAGACGCCGCCGGCGAGGAGGGCGCGGAGGAGTTCGTCGGTGGTGGACTCGGGGTTGCACTCGACGGTGAACTCTGTGCCGGGCGCGCGGGCGCGGATGAGTGAGATGTCGAAGAGTTGATTGAGTGAGGAGAGGAGTGTGGACCAGAGGTCGAGGCGGAGGAGGCTGGGCGTGCCGCCGCCGATGAAGATGGTGTGGAGGGGGACGGGTGTGCGGTGGCGGTCGTGTGTGTGCGGGGCGAGGGCGGTGAGTTCAGCGAGGAGGCGGGTGATGAAGGCGGCTTGCTGGTCCTTGGTGTCGACGAAGGAGTAGAAGTCGCAGTAGTGGCACTTGTGGACGCAGAAGGGGATGTGGATGTAGAGGGAGCGGACGGGAGATCGCGGCGCGGAGGGATCAAAGGCGATGGCGGCGGAGAGTGGAAGCGAGATTTGGGCGCTCAAGGGGAGTGTGGTCAGTGAAATGCCCGGGTTGGGGTGGGCGGGATCTACGGGGCGGTCGGGCATGGTGGGAGATTGTTGACCGGCGGCGTGTGCGGCGGGCGGTGGAAATGGCTAGACTGAAGGCCCGACAGAGAATCCTCCCCCACGACAAGGAACGACCCTGTGCAAGTTGCGCTTGTGATGGTGAAAGCCGACGGGACGAGCAGGGAACTGCCGCTGGATCGCGAAGTGACGGTGATCGGGCGTGACGAGCACGCGCGGCTGCGGATTCCGGTGCCGCAGGTTTCGCGGAAGCACTGCGAGGTGGTGGTGAAGGACCCGAAGGTGCAGGTCCGGGATGTGGGTTCGTCGAACGGGACGTATGTGAACGGGCGGAAGGTGCGGGAGGCGGATTTGACCCCCGGTGATTTGATCACCGTCGGTCCGGTGGTGTTTGTGGTGAAGATCAACGGGGAGCCGGGGAAGATCGACGCGAAGGATTGCTATGCCGCGGGGACGGTGGGGCTTGAGGACGACGACGATGATGATTTGCCGGGTGCGGCGGCGGCGCCGACGACCAAGCTGATGGGCGGGCCTGTGTCGGGTGGTGGCGGTGGTGCGGGCGCGGGTAGATCTGCGGGTGGGAAGGGGACGGTCGGCGGCGGGGGTGCGGGGAAGCCGTCGATCTTTGAGGAGGACGATGAGGACGGGGACCTTGGGGACATCCTCAAGGACTTCAAGTTTGATGATGACGACGATGACGATGACGGGCCGGCGAAGAAGAAGTGAGTGGGCGGTGGGTGGATGGGGCGGCGGGTTGACCGTTGTTGGGTGAGTGTTTTTTCGCGCTGATCGCTGATCGCTGATCGCTGATCGCTGATCGAAGGGCGAAGTGCACCGATCGTCTATGACGATCGGTGGCACGGTTTGCTGCGATCAGCGGTGGTGCGATCAGTCGTAGCCGAGGTCTTCGAGGTCTTGCTCGGTGAGGCCGAAGTGGTGGCCGATTTCGTGCAGGAGGGTGATGCGGATCTCTTCGTAGATTTCGTCGTCGGCGTTCTCGACCTCCCAGCCGCCGACGGCGTTGACGATGCCTTCGCGGAAGACGTAGATGGTTGTGGGGAGTTGCGTTGGGCTGGAGATGGATTGCTCGGTGATGGCGACGCCGACGTGCAGGCCCATCAGGTCGTTGGGGTCGTTCGGATCGTTCTCCGAGTCCTCGGCAGAGTGGACCGGGCGCGATTCGGGATTGCTCTCCCACTGCGTGCGAAGGGAATCGGCGAGCTCTTTGCTCGGGCGGTCTTCGACGATGATGGGGACTTCCTCGATCACCTGGCGGGCGGCGTGGGGCAGGGCGTCGATGGCGTCTTCGAGCAGCGCGTCGAAGCGATCTTGAAGCTCGGGGCTCATTCGTTCGCGTCCTTGCGCGGGGTGGGCCCCAGGACTTGGTGGAGGCTCGGTGCGGGGGTGAGGATGGCTTGCGCCACGCGGAGGGCGTCGATGGAGGCGCCGAGGAGACCGAGGGTGAAGAGGGCCAGGCCGCCGACGATCATGACGAAACCGAGATGGAAGAGGAAGTCGCTGAGGGCGGGGTTTGGGTTGATGGTGGCGAGGCGCCCGAGGACTTCGCCCAGCAGGACGGTGAGCAGAGCGGCGGCCATCGCGACGACGGTTTGACGATCGACACGCCCGGTGCGGATCGCGAGCGAACGAGCGACGAGCACGCGAAGGACCGGGCGGGCGAGCAGGATGATCATGAGCAGGAAGAGCACGGCGAGGGGCCGCTCGACGGCTTCGATCGCGGAGCGGGGCCAGGCCTCGGCGATGGTGACGACTTTCAGTTCGCGCGTGCGGGTGAGCAGATCGTGGACGATGAAGATCAGCGGCGCGAAGGTGAGGGTGGCGAAAAATGAGGAGATTTTCGTGGGGCGGTCGAGGGCTGGTTGAGGTCTCCAGAGGGCAACCGAGCCGATGGCGGAGAGCCCAAGCAGGGCGGTGATGACGCTGGGGAGGATGGGCGAAACGGCCGCGGGCGGACGGTCGATCCACAGCGCCAGGACCGCAGGAAGCAGCAGGGCCCACATGAGTAGTGCGGCGAGGAGCGCGGACATGACCCACAGGCAGAGCCCAAGAGCGGTCAATCGCGGGGCGCGGATGGGTTGAAGCTCGTCGGCGAGCGGATCAACGACCGCGAGGATGGTGGTGCGGACGGGTGTGCCGCATTCTGGACAGACTCCCAGGACGGAGACGCCTTGCAGGTCGTACTGACAGCGCACGCACGGGAGGCGACCCGAGAGCTCTGAGGCGAGCAGGGGCGCGGGGAGCTCGTGTTGTGACGGTTCGGATTCGCTCATGAGCTGAGGCGTCGCGAACGTCGTGGTGAAGGTGCGGGGTGGGTGATGGGGTGTGGGACGGGCTTAGCGAGCGGGGGCTTTGGCGGGCGCCGGGGCGGCGGGCGTTGCGGGTCCCGCGGGGGTTGACGGTGTTGCGGCGGTCTCGTCGATGGGTTTGATATCCACGACCACGGGGAAGTGGTCCGCGGCGTAGCCCTTCGGCGGCGGGGTGGTGCGGAAGTCGGTGCGCTCCGGACGTGTCGCGGTGGCGAGGACGAAGCGGCTGGCGAGGACGACCTCGTTCGCGGCGGCGGGGTTGTAGAGGATGTGGTCGATGCGGCGGTTGGAGGCGTGGGTGATGGTGCTCAGATCGCGCGGTTCGGCGTCGTTGAAGAGATCGATATAGCCAGCACGCTCGTAGATCTTGACGGACTCGTCGCGGGTCATGGCGTTGAAGTCGCCCAGGATGATGACGTTGGCCTTGGGGTCCTTGGCGATAACTTCCTTCGCGAGTTCGACGGTCTTGGCGGATTCTTTCTCGCGCCAGTAATCGCCGCCGCGGCCTGATTTCTGGTGGGCGACGAAGAGGGTGAGTTTGTAGGGCTTCGCGTCGGCGGGCTGGGCGGCGGGCTTGGAGGGGTCCGGGTTGGCCTGTTGCTGCTTGATGAGCTCAGCGACCTTGCCCTCGGGGATCTCGACGGTCACGCGGAGGGGCGAACGCTTGAAGGTGATGGGCTGGCCGGCGTAGTCGTTCTTGTCGTTGCCGAAGAGATCGGGGTGGACGCCTCCAAGGGGCATGTCGCGGTAGACCTTGGGATCAGAGAGGGGGAAGCGGGAGAGGACGGCGTTCTCAATGCCGCGGGGGTCGCCCGAGTCGATGGAGACGACGTGGTCGTATCCCATGCCCTTGAGGTAGGTGTCGCGGAACTGGATGAGGGCGTCGTAGGACTCGATCTCCTGCATGGCGATGACGTCCGGGTCGGCGGCGCGGATCGCGTCGGCGGCGTTCTTGCAGTGATCGGCGGGCTTGGTCATGTCCTTGTCGTCGGACTTGCCCGAGAGGGCCGGGTCGTCTTTGTCGTCGAAGAGGTTTTCGATGTTGTAGGTCATGAGGCGGAAGGTGCCGGGCGTGCGGGCGATGGGCTTTGCGCGGCCGAAGCGGTAGGAGGCGGGCGTTTCGGCGGGCTTGTCGGCCTTCGGCGCGGCGTCCTTGGTCGCGGGGGCCTTGGGGGCGGAGGCGGGTTGCTGCTGCTGTGAGGTGAAGCCGATCGCGAGACGATCTGAGGCGATGTAGGCGGTTGAGAGGGCGAGGATGGAAGCGCCGACGAAGGCGTAGGTGACCAGAGCGCGGGCTCGGGCGAAGGGGCGTGCGGGATCGTGCTTGATGTGCATGGCGATGGTCCGTGTGTGTGTTCTGGTGACGAGGGCGTGCTTGATGCTCGCGGATGAGTTCGCGGAATACTCAGCCGACGATGCAATCGGGGCGACGGAGTTTAGGAGCGGGCCTGAGAAAGCGTCGGTGTCGGTTCGGATGTCAGCGATGGGATGCTGGAAGTTTGGGCGGTTTGTGGGCGATGAGCGGGTGGTACCCGGTCGGCGGGCGATTCTCTCAGCAGCGGCGAGAGGACTTGCTTCAGCCCGAGCAGGCGGCAAAGGCGCGTTGGGGGCATATCGCGAACGACCAGCTCACCCGCTGGGCGACCTAGAACCGCGGCGGCGGCGGCGTAGCCTGTGCGCACGGCACCTTCCATCGTCGCGGGCCAGCCGCTTTGGACCCAGTCGCCCGCGAGGATCAGGCCCGCAGGATTCGATGGCATGACGCCCGGACGCAGCGGCTCAAAGTCGGGCGTCAGTGCGAACGTCGCGCGTTTCTCTTTCACCGGACGGACCCATTCCAGCTTCGCCTGCGCTGAGCTTGGTACGTGCGCGTGCAGATCGCTCAGCACACGCTGGGCGACCTGTTCCTCGGTGAAGGGCAGCCAATCGTCGGCGGCGCTGATCACCGCGTGGATCGACTTGCCCTCGTCGTCCTTGCGGAAGAGCCATTGCACGTTCGCGTCAACGAGCACGGCGTGGGGCGTGTTGAGGACCGGGCGGTCGAAACGCATGTGCACACCGAGGATCGGACTGTGCGCGACGCGCGTGGTGATGCTGAGGCGCGGATCGCTGGCGATGAGCTCGTCGCTGACGACTTCACGCAGGCGCTCGGCGGGGAGTGTGGAGATGACCTTGTCGGCGTGGAGTTCTTCGCCCGTGCTCAGCGTGATGGAGCGCGGGGTGAGGGATTGAATGGATGCGCCGAGGCGGATCGAGCCGCCGGCGGAGGTGATGATGGACTCGGCGCGGTCGTAGAGCTCAACGAGCGGGACGCGTGAGACGCCGACGTCGGCGGCGTGGGCGTTGGCGATGAAGCCTTCCTGGAAGACCTGGAGCGCCGACGACGCGCAGCAGCGCTCGCACGGGAGGTTGCAGGCGCTGATGACCACCGGGGCCCAGAAGACGCGGATGAGGCGGGGAGGCTGGCCGACGGAGGCGAGGAAGTCGGCGAAGGTCTTGTTCGTCCAGCGGGAGCGATCGGCGCGGAGGATGGCGTTCATCGCGCGGGCGAGGGCGAGTTTCTCACCCAAGCTGAGGAAGCGGGCGGCGAGGACGGAGAGGGAGAAGTGTGTGGGGGCGGGGAGGAAGGATGGGCGGATGATGCTGGTGCGGCCGCCGCGTTCGATCCAGTATTGCTCGCGGGTCCAGGTGAGCTTGTCGAGCGCGCCGAGGCGGCGGAGGAAGTCGAGGTAGTTTGTGCAGCAGCCCAGGACGACGTGCTGGCAGTTATCGAGGTGTTCACCGGTTCGGACGTCGGTGAAGCTGGTGGCGCGGCCGCCGAGCTTTTTGCGGGTTTCGACGAGGGTGACTTGGACGCCGAGTTGTGAGAGGGCGAGTGCGGAGGCGATACCGGCGACACCGCCGCCGGCGACGAGCACGCGTTGGCGCGCGGTCATGGGGCCCGCTCCGGGTGGATGATGGTGGAGGCGGGCCAGAGGTTGAACTTACCGCGGAGGAGGGCGGAGGAGGCGATCCAGGCCTTGCCCGCGGAGGGAAGGCGGATGCGCGAGGGGCCCACGATGGCGGCGGGGTTCTTCAGGATGATCGAGAGCAGGCCCGAGTAGATGCGGGTCATCGCCCAGAGGGTGCTTCGGCACGGCGCGTCGACGAGCTCGTCGAGGGCCTGCGAGGCGGCGTAGTGATCGCGGGCAATCGTGGCGACCTTGGTGACTAATGCGGTGCAGGCGGCGGGGTTCTGCCAGCGGCGGAGCTCGCTCGGTGTGAGCATGAACTCGTCGAAGAGCTCGCGCGGGAGGTAGACGCGCGAGGGCTGCTGATCAAAGTCCTCGGCAAAGTCGCGGAGGATGTTGGTGAGCTGGAAGGCCTTGCCGCGTCGCTCGGCCATGACGGCACCGCGCTGCAGGTCGGTGAGGGTGACGCCGGCGCGGTAGCCCCAAATGCTCATGCAGACGAGGCCGACGGTTGAGGCGACGCGGTAGCAGTAGGCTTCGAGCTCGCTGAGAGTGTGGTAGCCCTGGTGATCGATGTCTTCGCCCAGGCCTTCGATCATGGCGATGACGTGGGCGGGGTCGATGGGGTAGCTGCGGAGCGTGGCGGCGAAGGCGGGCCAGAAGGGCTCGGGCCCGCCGAGGGATGAGCCGTTGAGAACGCTGAGCGAGAGCTCGCGGAAGCGGTCGAGTTCGAGTTTGCGGGCCTCGGGAGAACTGGTGGAGTCGACGCGGTCGTCACCGAAGCGCATCCAGGCGTAGATGGCGTAGACGGCGGAGCGGCGCGGCTCTGGGGTGAGGCGCAGCCCGTAGTAGAAGTTGCGGGCGCGGGTGCGGACGACCTCGCGGCAGGCCTCAAATGCTGCGTTCAGGGCTTCGTCGCTGAAGCCTTCCAATCGCGGACGGACCGAGGCGGTGTTCGGTGCGGCGAGGCTCGGGATGGCCAGCGTGCTGGCGGAGCTCACGCGGCGGCCTCCGTGGTTGTGCGTGTGGATGACGTGCCGGAGAGTTTGGCAGCGATGAACGCTCGGGCGACGAGGGAGAGCTTGGTGAGCTTGCTCAGTTTGGGGCGCTGCCAGAGGGTGGTGCAGCCGGTGCGACGTACGCTGTTGAGGACGCTTTGCCCGCCGGCGGAGAAGAGCCCAACGACAGGGCGGATGGCGGGGTTGAGCGTGGACGGAAGAGCATCGCCCTGGATAAAGAGTTGCTCTGTGCGATCGACGAGCGGGCGCAGGGCACGGATGTACGCGATGCGAACGCTCGGCTCGTCGCCTCGGTTCAACCAGTCGCGGAGCGTCGCGGGCGAAACACCCGTCTCAGCTTCGGGCAAGTAGATGCGGTCGCGCTCGATCAGGTCGCGGCGGACGTCCTGCCAGAAGTTCGTCAGTTGCAGCGCGGTGCAGATCGCGTCGCTCATCGCGAAACGGTCGGGGTCGGTGGCATTCTGCTGCTCGGGGAAATAGCCGGCAAGCATGAGGACCAAGCGACCGACGGGGTTGGCGCTGCGGGTGCAGTAATCGACGAGCTGATCCCAGGTGGAATACTCGCGGAGACGTTGGTCCTGTTCGAAAGCACTGATCAGGTCGTCGAAGGGCTTCCGCGGAAGCTTGCGGCGTTCGATGGTCTTCGCCAGCGCGATGTAGACCGGGTGTGAAGGTGCGCCGGCGTAGCAGCGGTCGAGTTCGGCGCGCCACCAGGCGAGCAGTTCGAGCGAGCGATCTCGTGCGGCTTGATCGCGCCCGGTCTCGTCGCCCAGATCGTCTGACCAGCGGCAGAAGGCATACACCGCCGCGAAGTCGTCGCGGAGATCGAGCGGCACGAGCGAAGAAAGGACGCTGAAGTTCTCGTAATGGCTGCTTGCAAGGCCCTTGACGTAGGCGAGGGCCTGATCGGACGTGACCGTGCTGCTCTGACCGCCCGGACCGAAACGGTCCAACAGCGAGACAACCGGGGCGGCGGGATCGATCACGAGCGCGGACAACCGTGGAACTCCAGGGAGGGCAGGGAACGTGCGGAGAGAAAGACCGCGGGTTGCGATGATTCAGACCACCCGAACGATTCGTGAATGATAAGGAGAGAAGCGGCGCAAAGTCGCTGGAGTGTAACGGAATCGCACGCAAGACGCTTCGGCGCGGTCGGGTTCTGGTCAGGTTTGATCGTGGGGCATTGCGCCGGTGAATGAGGCGGCGCGGGCAGGCCCATGGCCACGGGCGGAATACCATCCGGTCCTATGCGGATCATCCTTGCGAATCCTCGCGGCTTCTGTGCCGGTGTACATATGGCGGTGGACGTGGTCGATCAGCTCCTCGATCTTGAGGGCACCGACGGGCCCAAGGTCTACGTTTACCACGAGATCGTGCACAACAAGCATGTCGTGCAACGGTTTATCGATCGCGGAGCGGTCTTCGTCGAGGATCTTGAGGACGTGCCCGAAGGGTCCATCGTCGTCTTCAGCGCCCACGGCGTTTCGCCCGCGATCCGCGAGATCGCTCGCAAGCGGAACCTCACCTCGGTCGACGCGACCTGCCCGCTGGTGACGAAGGTGCACAGCGAAGCGATCCGCTACGCCAAGCAGGGGTATCAGATTCTCCTGGTCGGTCACGAGGACCATCAGGAAATCATCGGCACCCGCGGCGAAGCGCCCGATGCGACGCAGGTTGTCGAAAGCCCCGAGGACATCGCGAACCTGAAGATCATCGATCCGAACAAGCTCGTGTATCTGACGCAGACAACGCTGAGCACCGACGACGCGGGGGTGATCATCGACGCGTTGAAGAAGGCGTTCCCGAACATCAAGGAGCCGCCGGGGAGCGACATCTGCTACGCGACGACGAACCGTCAGCACGCGGTGAGGCAGATTGCGCCGGAGTGTGACGTGGTGCTGGTTGTGGGGAGCAAGAACAGCAGCAACTCGGTGCGCCTGACGGAGATCTCGGAGAACGTGGGCGTGAAGGCCTTCCTGCTCGACGATGTGCGCGAGCTGCGTGATGACTGGTTCGCGCACACCCCGGGGCACGGGCGCGAGGCGACGGTGCTTTTGACCGCGGGCGCCAGCGCGCCGGAGGACTTGGTGGCAGAGATCTGCCGAACGCTTTTGAAGAAGTACGGCGGGCAGCTCGAGCAACGCGACATTGTCCCTGAGGACGTTGAGTTCGGCCTACCCGCGACGCTCAAGAAGCTCATGCGTGAGAAGGGGATCGATCCGGACGGACGGAAGATCCGCGTGGGGAACTGGCAGATCACCGAGGCGACGTACGGCGCGGTGCCGTTGACGGTCAGCGCGAAGGGTTGAGCCGGTAGGGCGAATCGATACGTTCGATAAAATCTGGGGACCGTCGACGGAGCTTTCTTCGTCGGCGGCGGCGGGGCTGTTCGTCAGTCTTTGAAGTGGAAAGCCGGTCCGGCGAAGGTGTTGGGCTTTCGCACCGCGACGGCGAAGATGAGCCCGGTCATGATCCAGAGGGCGATCATGCTGGAGCCGCCGTAGCTGACGAAGGGGAGGGTGAGCCCGATGACGGGGGCGACGCCGACCACCATGCCGATGTTGATGGCAACCTGACAGAAGACGAAGGTGGCGAGGCCCACGCAGAGGAGTCGTCCGAAGCCGTCTTTGGTGAAGCTCGCGGTGAGCATTGCGCCGAGGAGCCAGAGGGCCATGAGGGCGATCACGCCCAGCCCGCCGACGAGCCCGAAGCGGGCGACGACGACGGCGAAGATCATGTCGTTATGCCGCTCGGGGAGGCGGCTGTAGCGGACAACAGCGCGGGCCTGCGCGTCGGAGTAGCCCCCCCACTGCCCGGCACCCAGGACCGTGCGCGCCGTCTCGGGCTGTGTGCTCGTGGCGGTCTGCACGCGGGCCTGATCGGTGAAGGCGTAGTACGCGTCGAGCACGCGCTGACGCTGATAGGGCTTCAGCAAAGGCCAGGCGGCCGGTGCGGTAAGTGTCGCAAGCGACACAACGAGCAACAGGTGCTTCAGTCGTGCGCCGGCGGCGACCAAGACCGCGAAGAGCACGGGGATGAAGAGGATCGCCATGCCCAGGTCGGGCTGAAGAAAGATCAGGCCCATGGGGATCGCGGTGATGATCGCGGGGGGAATCAGCCCCAGCAGCGTGCGGTGATTCTCACGCACGCGGAGATAGTCGGCCATGACCAGCACATAGGCGATCTTCGCCAGTTCGCTGGGTTGAAGGTCGATCGAGCCAAAGTTGATCCACGCGCGCACGCCGTTGCGGGGGTACACGATCGAGCTGGGCACGAAGGGGACCAGCAGGAAGATGAGCAGAACCAAGCACACGCCCAGCACGGGCCAGGCGATGAAGCGGAGCTTGCGGTAATCCGGAAACGCCACCACCGCGGCGGCGATCAGCCCCGCGAAGAGAAATACCAGGTGCTTGATCGCACGCGCGGAGAGATCGCTCGGTGCCGCGGGCGCGGTCATCTGCGAGCCCACGTCGATGCAGTAAACCCCGATCAGCGAGAGCAACACGCCCGCAACGACGCACAGCCACGCGGGGTTCACCAGCGTTGCGTCCTTGCCGAAGATGCGCTCGGTGAGGGTCATGGTGTGGAGGTTGGATCCGTCGGCGTGCTCGCGCGGCTGAGCGGCTTGCTCCCCGCAGCGCTGGTGAGATAGCCCTCATCGACAAGGGCCTTGATGATCTGATTGCAGAGCGGGCCTGAGACCCGACCGCCGCTGCCGCCGCGCTCAACGATGAGGCTGACGGCGTACTTTGGGCGCTGGCCTTGCTCACCAACGAGCACAACGAACCAGGCGTGGTCGACGCTGATCGGGCGGCCGAACTCATCGGAAAGGGCACGGCCGTTCTCATCGCGGGCGCGGAAGCCCGAGTCGGCGGTGCCGGATTTGCCCCAGATCTCGACCCCGGGGATGTTGAAGATGTCCTCGCGGCGGTTGTTCTCAAGGGTGATGTGATGCCCTGTGCCACGATCTTCGCGAACGGCGCGGCGGAGGCCATCGAGGGCGAGTTCAACGGCGCGCGGGTTGAAGTTCAGGTTGCTGGTGATGAGCGGCGCGTCGATCATGAGGCGCGGGAGGACGTGAATCCCGCCACGCGCGAGCGTGGCGTACGCGTTGGCGGCGTGCAGTGGCGTCCACGCGACGGGGCCTTGCCCGATGCCCATCAATGTTGCTTCGCTGAGCGAGAGGGTTTGGCGTGTGCGGTCGGATGGGCCGCGACGCAGAGGCTCCGGCGCGCCGATCTCGGCGCGGTCTTCGTCGGAGAGTTCATCGGTGGGCCCGGGCTCGGTTGATTTGGTCAGCCGACCAGCGATGCCGGTGAACTGAGGCCCGACGCCGAGCATGGGCTGAGGAGCGTTCGGCCCGCAGCCCAGACGCTCAAACCACGCGCCGATGCGCTCAGGCCCGAGAGCACGCCCGACGCTGTAGAAGTAGATGTTGCAGCTCGCCATGATCGCGTCGCTGGCGTTGAGCATCCGCCCGAGCTGCGCGGTGTGGGTGGTGTGGGGCGGCTGCTTGTAGATCCAGCAGCGGAAAAGGTTCGGCTGATCCGGGTACAGATGCCCCGTGCAGGCGATGGCGCGGTCGACGTCGAACAAGCCTTCCGCCACCGCGGCACAGTAGAGCAGCGGCTTGACGATCGAGCCGGGCGGGTAGGGCTTGGCGATGGCGCGGTTGAGCGCGGGCATGTCCTCGCTGGCTTCGAAGACCGTCTCGGGCTCCTCACGCAGTGTTCGGCGTGAGAAGGTCGGCGTGGAGACCATCGCCAGCACGTCACCCGTGGCGACCTCGATGATGACGGCCGCCCCGTGCAGGGGCGTGTTGACCGGCAGGGCCTTGTTCTTCTGCCAGGGTTGAACGACCGCGAGGCCGACCTCGGGGCTCATGAGTGCTTGCACGCGGGCCTGCAACGCCGCGTCGATGGTGAGTTTGATGTCGCGCCCGAGCGTGCGTTCGGAACGGGTGCTCTCGCCGGTGTCGAGGCGGTCGAGGACGCTGCCGCGCAAGCCGCGGAGGGCCTGTTCCTGCGACCATTCGACCCCCGACGCGCCGGCGTTGTCGCCCGCGAGGTAGGCACCGGGGTCGGCCGAGCCCGGCGCAGCGGCGGCATCGGCGGCGCGGCGTTCGGCCTGCCAAATGCGGAGCTCTTCTTCGCTGGGTGTGCGGCGCGGGCCGGCGCCGATGACGCCCATCTCTCGCACGCGGCTGCGCCACCAAAGGTCCTGATCGAGGGCACGCTGGCGCATCCACCCGACGATGTTCGTCGCCACGCCCTCGACGCGCACGTCGATCGGTTCGCTGGAGCGCAGCGGGCCGGGGAAGGTGGAGCGGTCGATCTGGATGATGTGGCTCTCGAAGGGGTAGTCACGCCCGGTGCCGTCGATGAGGTGCAGCCCGGGCATCCAGAAGCTTGTGCCGTCAGCGTTCGTCGGCGGCTTGGCTTTGCTGGAAGTGCTCAGCGGGAAACGGAAGGCGGTCTCGTCGTCGACGTCGTGCAGGATGACGTGCGAGGTGACCTGCTCGCGGATCGGTGCCGCCACGCGCGCGGTGGGGACTTCCTGATACGCCATCTCTTCGGTGAGTTCGAAGCCTTCGTTGATCTGGTCCTCGAGTGCGCGGCGCTGGGCTTCCCACACCGTGCTCGCGCGGCGGGTCACCTCGGCGACGATGTCGTCGCGGCGCTGCTGGATCTCTTCCGTCGGCACGCCGGCGAGCACCGCGAAGCGTTCCCACGCGTCGTCAAGCAGCTTCGTGAATCGCTCGGCGTGCTTGGCGATGGCGGCCTCGCGCTGCGGGGGTGAGAGTTGCCGCCACGCCGCCGCTCCGATCTCCTTACGCGCGGCGTCGCCGGCCTGCTGATAGGCCCACTGCCCGCTGATGACGCTGTAGTCCACCGCGATATCGAACCCGGGCCGATCGACGGCCAGCACGCGGCCCTTGCGGTCGAGGATCTTGCCGCGGATCGTCGGCTCCCAGTGCCGCGTGACCAGGCGACTCTCGGCCTTGGTACGAAGTTCGGGACCTTTGGTGGTGGTGAGGTAAATCAGCCGCGCCACGGCGGGGGTCATCGCCAGCCCCGCGAGCGCGCAGAGCAGGGCGACGCGACGATGAAAAAGCTCCGGCAGCAGTCCGTTGCTGGCCATGAAGAAAGCGTAGCCGGTTTCACGTCACGGCGCACGTGTCCCCGTCAAACCCTCCCCATCCACCTTCCCCTCCCCGCCTTCTGTGCTCTGTGCCATGTGGCCCTGTGCCATGTGCTCTGTGCCCTGTCCTACTTCCGCCTCTGCGCCCTCTGCGTCTCTTTGTGAGAACTCTTTTTCATCGAGTATGGCGAAGCACCCACCGCGCGGCGGGCGACGCGGTCGACCCACGCCCGCCCGGCCTTGATGAGCTCTTCGCCGAGTTGTGCAGCCGGGGCTGCGAAGGCCGGCGGCGTGTCGGTCAGGCCCAAAAGGTCCTGCAGCACCAGCACCTGCCCGTGGCAGCGTGGCCCGGCGCCGATGCCGATCACCGGCACCTTGGCGATCTTCATCACCGCCGCGGCGGTCTCATCGGGGACGGCCTCCAGCAGCAGCATCACCGCCCCGGCCTCCTGCATCGATTCAACATCGCGGACGATCGACAGCAGATCTTCGCGCGTGCGCCCGGCGGATGCGTACGACCCGGTCATCATGACGCGCTGCGGGCGGCTGCCGACGTGGGCAACCACGGGAATCCCGGCGCGGGTCATCTTCGTCACCACGCCCGCAAACGACGCGTCGACCTCGAGCTTGACCAGATCGGCCTTCCCCTCGGTCAAGAACCGCCCGGCATTCCGCACCGCCTCGTCATCAGACGTGTGGTAGGACATGAAGGGCATATCGCCCATGACCAGCGGCGCGGGGGCGGGGGGGGCGGGGGGGGGGGGGGGGGGGGGGGGGGGGGGGGGGGGGG
>JAVTWO010000036.1:0-16200 GCA_032229765.1 Phycisphaerales bacterium
GCTGTTGATTTCGATGAGCATGATGATGCTGCCGCCGGTGTTGATCTCGCTGCCGTTTAAGTTGTTGTTGTTTGTGATGGTCGATGGGTGGCAGCTTGTGTGCGGGAGTTTGCTGACGAGCTTTGTGACGCGTGCGCCGGTTGCGGAGACGGTGGCGGGGGAGGCGTCGGCGGCGGCGGTGTGGTTGGTGGAGCCTTTGACGCGGGCGGCGGCGGGGCTGTCGGCGGTGGTGTCGTAGAAGCGGAAAGAGGAGACGGGCGATGATGGTCACGCTGGCGATGAACATGAACGAGCAGATGCTGGACGTGATCCGCGAGGCGTTGATCATCACGCTGAAGATCTCGGCGCCGATTCTGATTGCGGGGGTGGTGGTGGGGCTGGTGATCAGCATCATCCAGTCGGTGACGTCGATCCAGGATCAGTCGCTGGTGTTTGTGCCGAAGATGGCGGTGATGCTGGTGGCGGCGATCGTGCTGATCCCGTGGATTGTGGGGCGGTTGGTGGCGTTTACGCAGGCGATGTTCTTGCTTCGGTAGATGTGGGGAAGGCATTCACCACGGAGTCACGGAGGCACGGAGGGGGAGATGAAGAGTCGGATTTGTGGAGTGAAGACAGCACCGATCGTCTTCGACGATCGGTGGCACGGTTGAGGTTGTTGGTTGAGTATGGCTGATCTGTTGAACCATGTTGGGCCTTTCATGCTTGTGCTGCTGCGGATCAGCGGGTTGTTTGTCTTTGCGCCGCTGCTGAGCAGCGCGTCGATTCCGGGGAAGGTGCGGATTCTGCTGGCGTTTGCGATGACGCTGTGCATTTATCCGGTATTGCCGCGGGGCGCGGTGGCGGATGTTGGTGGGATGGATGTGTTCTCGCTGGCGTTGTGCGGGGTGATGGAGATTCTGCTGGGGACGTTGATCGGGGTGGTGGCGATGTTGCCCGTGCTGGCGGTGCAGCTTGGCGGGACGTTGATCGGGCAGCAGATGGGGTTTGGGCTTGCGACGGTGTACAACCCGGCGCTCGAGACGGAGAGCGAGCCGCTGGGTGAGCTTTTGTTGTACCTGGCGATCACGGCGTTTATCGCGATGGGCGGGCTGGAGATGTTGTTTCTGTCGACGGCGAACACGTTTGTGCGGTCGCCGGCGGGGGCGGTGACGGTGCAGGCGATGCCGGCGGAGCTGGTGGTGGGGGCGATTGGAGCGGGTGTGGAGCTTGCGCTGCGTGTCAGTGCGCCTGTGCTGGCGATTATTTTGATTGAGACGATCGCGACGGCGTTCATCATGAAGACGATGCCGCAGTTGAACATTTTGTCGATCGGGTTTGCGGTGAAGATCTCGCTGGGGCTTTTGGCGATTGTGCTGGGGCTGAAGGCGATTGATCGGGCGATCAGCACGCACGGGGAGGAGGTTGGGCGGGTGCTGATGAGGTGGTCGGCGACGCCGGTGCCGCCGCGGGTTCTGCCGGCGGGGTGATGAGGGGAAGTGATCACGGTGCGGGGAGGTTGGGCGTCGAGGTTGAGTGGATGTTGATGGTGTGGGTGAAAGAAGGATGTGAGCGGCGACGATGGCGGACGACATGGGCGAAAAGACGGAAGAGCCGACGAGCCGAAAGCTCGAGGACTCACGGAACAAGGGGCAGGTTCCCAAGAGCCTGGACCTCAGTGCGCCGCTGGACATGCTCGGTGCGTCGGTGCTGATCTGGTTCATGGGGCCTTTGCTGGTGGCGGCGAGCGCGGAGGTGATGCGGCGGCTGCTGGCGCCGCCCGGGATCGGGGCGGTTTTGTCGGCGGAGGACGCGGTGCGGTCGTTCGTGTGGGCGATGATCCGGCTGGGGGTCATTGCGCTGCCGATCATGCTGCTGATGGCGATGATCGCGATTGTGGCGCAGCTTCAGCAGGTGAAGTTTCTGTTCACGCTGGAGCCGCTGCGGCCTAAGCCTGAGAAGCTGAACCCGGTAACGGGTACGGCGAAGCTGTTCAGCACGCGGAACCTGGTGAAGACGATCGTGAATGTGCTGAAGATCATCGTGGTGAGCGTGGTGGTGTGGATGGCGGTGTCGAGCAGCGCGGAAGAGATCGCGGCGCTGCCGGTGCTTGGGGTGGTCGAGGCGTTCCGGACGATGACGCTGGTGGTGATGAAGGTGGTTTTCTGGACGGTGGCGGTGCTGCTGGTGATCGGCCTTGCGGACTGGTGGTATCAGAAGTGGCAGCACAACCGTGATCTGCGGATGACGCGGCACGAGGTGAAGGAGGATCGGAAGAACTCGGACGGTGATCCGGAAATGAAGGCGCGGCGGCAGCGGATCGCGCGGGATATCGCGATGCAGCGTGCGAAGAGCGCGGTGCCCAAGGCGGACGTGGTGATCGCGAACCCGACGCACTTTGCGGTGGCGCTGCGGTATGACGCGGAGACGATGGCGGCGCCGGTGGTGGTGGCGAAGGGTGAGGACTTCATGGCGTTCCGGATCAGGGAGATCGCGGCGGCGCACGGGGTGCCGATTGTGGAGAGGCCGCCGTTGGCGCGGGCGTTGTACGCGACGGCGAAGGTGGGGCAGACGGTGAAGCCGGAGTTCTTCGAGGCGGTGGCGGAAGTGTTGGCGTACGTGTACCGGATGGAGAAGCGGATGGCGAGTTGATGGGTGGTGCGTGTGTGGGGGTGTGTGCCGGTGTGTTCGTGTTCGGCGGACGGGTTGACTGGTTGATTGAGCGAGCGTGAGCGCATGAGCGATGAAGCGGTGAATACGAGCATGGGTGCGGCGCCGGCGTGGATGAAGATGCTGGTGAAGCACAAGAGCCTGCTGGTGCCGGTGGGCTTTGTGGCGATGATCGGGGCGCTGCTGGTGCCCTTGCCGCCGATGGCGATGGACGTTTTGATCTGCTTCAACATCGCGTTGTCGGTGATGATCCTGATGACGACGCTGTACATGAAGGAAGCGCTGGAGTTCAGCGTTTTTCCGTCGCTTTTGCTGGGTGTGACGCTTCTGCGGCTGACGCTGAACGTGGCGAGCACGCGGTTGATCCTGACGGCGGACGCGGCGACGCCCGAGCAGGCGGTGGGGGTTGCGGGCGATGTGGTCAGCGCGTTCGGGCCCTTTGTGGCGGGTGATTCGCTGATCGTCGGGATCATTATCTTTCTGATTTTGGTGTTGGTGCAGTTCATCGTGATCACCAAGGGTGCGGGGCGGATCAGCGAAGTGGCGGCGCGGTTTACGCTGGATGCGATGCCGGGCAAGCAGATGGCGATTGATGCGGATTTGAACGCCGGGACGATCAACGAAGCCGAGGCTCGGCGGCGGCGTGAGAAGGTGGCGCAGGAGGCGGACTTCTACGGGGCGATGGACGGTGCGAGCAAGTTCGTCAAGGGCGACGCCATCGCGGGGATCATCATCACCGCGATCAACGTCGTCGGCGGGATCACCATCGGCGTGCTCATGCGCGGGTGGGAAGTGAAGCAGTGTGTGGAGGTTTTCACCGTTCTGACCATCGGCGACGGGCTGACGAGCCAGATCCCGGCGTTCATTGTGTCGATCGCTTCGGCGCTGGTGGTGACGCGGTCGGGGTCGAAGGATGACCTGGGGACGCAGCTCACGGGGCAGGTGATGAGCCAGCCGCTGGGGATGTTTGTGACGGGCGGGTTTTTGATGGCGTTGACGTTGACGCCCTTACCGACGATGCCGCTGGTGTTGATTGGCGGGGCGTTGATTCTCACGGGGCTGGTGATGTCGGGGAAGAACCCGTTCGCGAAGAAGCCCGCGCCGGGAGCGGCGCAGGCGATGGCGGCGCCGGCGCGGCCTGAGCCGCCGTCGGCTGAGACGTTGTTGAAGCTGGACACGATGGAGCTGGAGGTTGGGTACGGGTTGGTGGAACTGGTGGACACGAATCAGGGCGGGGACTTGTTGGATCGGATCAGTGCGATTCGAAGGCAGTTGGCGGTGGAGCTTGGGTTTATCCTGCCGCCGGTGAGGATTCGCGACAACCTGCAGCTTCAGCAGTTTGAGTATCGGCTGAAGATCAAGGGGAACGTGGTGGCGAAGGGCGTGACGATTCCGCGGCGGGCGCTGGCGATCAACTCGGGGATTGCGACGGGGCCGATCGAGGGGGATCCGACGCGTGAGCCGGCGTTCAACCTGGAGGCGTACTGGATCGACCCGGCGATCAAGACGCGTGCGGAGACGATGAACTACACGGTGGTGGAGCCCAGCGCGGTTTTGGCGACGCACCTGACGGAGGTGGTGCGGTCGAGTGCGGCGGATCTGCTGACGCGGCAGGAAGTGACGGAGCTTTTGACGCAGCTGAAGCAGCGGGCGGGGAAGCTGGTGGAGGACACGGTGCCGGCGATTGTGAAGCCGGGAGAGCTGCACCGGATTTTGCAAAGTCTGCTGCGCGAGCGGGTGCCGATCCGGGATCTGGAGACGATTCTGGAGACGCTGGGGGATTGGGCGCCGAAGACGAAGGACCCGGACGTGCTGGTGGAGTATGCGCGGAACGCGCTGCGAAGGACGATCTGTCATCAGTACGCGGTGCCCGACGAGACGGGGGCGCTGCGGCTGGTGGTGGCGACGCTGGACCCGGCGCTGGAGGACGAGATCAACGCGTGCATCGATCGGACCTCGAGCGGGACGGCGATCAAGATGTCGGCGGCGCAGGCGACGCGTATTACGAACCAGCTTGTCAAGGGGCTGCGGCATGTGGTGTCGGCGGGGCATCAGCCGGTGCTGCTGGCCTCGCCTCAGGTCCGGGCGGTTGCGCGGCAGTTGGTGGAATCGCAGATGCCCGGGGCGGCGGTGCTTGGGTATAACGAGATTGTCAACGGGATCGAGGTCGAGTCGCTGGCGTTGATTACCCAGGGGCTGGACAACCAAGGGCAGGAGGACGATGCGGCGCAGCAGGCGTTCTCGCCGGCGGCGGCGTGAACAGGTTGTCCACAGTTGATGAGGTATTCGCCTTTTCGAGGCTCAACGGGGCGGGGGGAGTTGAAATCGAACGGTGGATGTGCGATGCTTCGGACGGTTGAGGGGGAGGGGGTGAACGGCGCGGTTGAGCGGGCAGGATGCCCCCAGCGGCGACGGTGATGGAAGGGCTTTGAGCCAGGATGGCACCGCATGAAGCTGAAGACGTACCGTGCACAATCGATGGCCGACGCGCTCGCGCAGGTGAAGAAGGACCTGGGCAAAGACGCGATTATTTTGCATACGCGGATGTTCAAGGCGGGCGGATTCATGGGGTTCGGCGGTAAGGAGATGGTGGAGGTCATCGCGTCGGACGATGCGCGGGTGGCGAGCACGATTCGCTTGAAGGACAAGTCGGGCGCGACTGGAGCCACGGCGGCGACTTCGGGAACTGCCAAGGCGGTTTCGCGGGGTTCGGCGGAAGCTGCAACGCACCGCGCGTCGGTTGAGGCGGGGCAGGATGAGCGGGCGGCGTTGTTGCTCGGCGCGGCGCGGGCGAGGGCTGAGCGGCAGATGCCGTTGAAGGCGGGGGCGGGATCGCTGGCGTCGGCCTCGGCGCCGAGCGGGCAACTGCCGGTGGCGCAGGGTGTGGGCGGTGGGAATGGGCAGAATGGGGTGCCGTTTTATCCGGCTTCGGGGCCTGTGCGGTCGTCGACGGCGACGGTGCGTGCGGCGCTGGCGGAGCGGGAGGATTTGCTGCCGCCGGAGAAGATGACGGTGAAAGCGGTTGCGGGTGGTGGAGGCGGTTCGCTGCGGAGCGATGACGATCAGGCGAGCCCGGTTCGGCAGGCGGCGCGGATGGCGATCGACCCGTCGACGGGGCTCAGCGAGCAGGTGCAGGCCGAGCTGGCGGTCATTCGAAGGATGGTCGGGCAGGTCCTGCAGTCGTCGGCGAAGAGCGCCGCGGGGGCGATGGTCACGACGCCGGGGCTGCGGATGTCCGATGCGTTGCTGAAGCACTACACGCGGCTGATCGAGAATGAGGTCGCGCAAGAGCTCGCGGACGAGATCATCGCGGGGGTGCGTGATGAGTTGACGCCTGCGGAACTCGCGGATGAGAGCACGGTGCGGGCGGCGGTTCTGCGCCGGTTGGAAACGCTGCTGACGGTGGATCAGCAGGTGGCGGCGCCGCCTGTGAAGGCGGCGGACGGGCGGCCTTTGACCATCGCGCTCATCGGCCCGACGGGCGTGGGGAAGACCACGACGATCGCGAAGCTCGCGGCGGCGTACCGGCTTCGGCACGGCAAGAAGGTGGCGCTCATCACGTCGGATACCTATCGCATCGCGGCGGTGGATCAGCTTCGCACGTACGCGAACATCATCGGCGTGCCGCTGCGGGTGGTGCACACGCCCGCGGAGATGCAGGCGGCGGTGGAGGCGACGCGCGACGCGGACGTGGTGCTGATCGATACCGCGGGGCGGTCGCCCGGCGATGCGCAGCGCGTCGGCGAGCTGCGCACGTTCTTGCACGCGGCGAAGCCCCATCAGACGCATTTGGTGCTGTCGAGCGTGGCGAGTGAGGGGGCGCTGATGCGTTCGGCGGAGCGGTTTGGTGATTTGAAGCCCAACTTGGTGATCTTCACCAAGCTCGACGAGGCGGCGAATCTGGGCGTGCTGGTGAACGTGGCGCGAAGGATCGATGCGAAGCTGAGCTATGTGACCACGGGGCAGGAAGTGCCCGACGATATCGAGCCTTCGAGGCCTGAGCGGCTGGCGCGGCTGGTGCTGGACGGCAAGGCGGAGTGATGGTTGTTGGTGGTTGGTTGAAGCGATGCGTGATTCGACGACCAGTTTGGCGGATGGGGGCGTGCAGGCGGATCAAGCCGAGCGTTTGCGTGCGCTGATGATGAGGCTGGCGCAAGCGAAGGC
This sequence comes from Phycisphaerales bacterium, assembly GCA_032229765.1. Taxonomy (GTDB): domain Bacteria; phylum Planctomycetota; class Phycisphaerae; order Phycisphaerales; family UBA1924; genus JACVCS01. The sequence continues at coordinate 6,811 of JAVTWO010000036.1, forward strand.
GGCGGTGCCGGTCGGGGCGGGTGAAGGTGCGGTCGATGGAGAGATCGCGCAGGGGCACGAGCGGGCGGGGCTGGCGGTTCGGCGTGCGCCGATTGTCGCGATCGCGTCCGGCAAGGGCGGGGTTGGGAAGACGAACGTCGCGGTGAACCTGTCGATCGCGCTGGCGCAGCGCGGGCTGCGGGTGACGCTGCTGGACGCGGACTTGGGCGTGGCGAACGCGGACCTGGTGGCGGGTGTGAACCCGTCGCGGCGGGTGGATCAGGCGATCGATGGTGCGGCGATGGATTTGGCGAGCCTGACGCACGAGGCGCCGGGCGGGTATCGCCTTGTGCCGGGGTGTGTGGGTGTGGGACGTTTTGCGGAGCTGGGGGCGGTTGCGCGAGAGCGGCTGCTTTCGGGGCTGGTGAATCTCGGCGCGACGAACGATGTGCTGATTGTGGATACGGGCGCGGGGGTCGGCCCGCTCGTGACGGGGTTTGTGGCGGCGGCGGATTTAGCGTTGATCGTGCTGACACCCGAGCCGACGGCGATTGCGGATGCGTATGCGCTGATCAAGTGCGTGCGGGCGGTCAAGGGTGGTGCCGATCAGGGCCCGAACGCGCGGGGAGATGAGGGCGGGTTGGATGTGGGGATGCGGTTGATTGTGAATCAGGCGAGCGCGGAGGAGGCGCGGGCGGTGCACGGGCGGGTGGATTCGACGACGCGCAAGTTTTTGGGGTTGAGCGTGAAACTTGCGGGGCATGTGGCGCACGATCCGCGCCTTGGTCTGGCGGTGAGGGCGCGGACGCCTGTTTCGCTGGCATTTCCGGCCTCACAGGCGTCAAATGATCTGCGGGATCTGGGCGCGCGGGTTGCGGAGGAGTTGAACCTGGCGTTGAGTGTGCATGAGGTGCGGACGCTGGGGAGCGTTGTGCCGCCGCCACCACCGGTGAGGCCGGGGACGTTGCGTCGGCTTTTGGCGTTCACGTTGGGGCGATAACGTGCGTCGATTGGAAGGGTCGCACGTTCTGTGCGGTCTGTGGAAAAGTGAAAAGTGAGAAAGGGTGCTCAAGAGGGGTGAAAGAGGGGCCGAAACCTCTTGAGGACGCGGAGCGGTCTCTGCGCTTGTGTCGGAGGGAAAGAAGATTGTCACCGGGAGTTCCGACGAAAATTGTTGCGGCCTGCATCGCCCTGGCGGCGTTTGTGGTGTCGATTGTGGCTGGTCTTGGGGTTGGGAACCCCACGGACGTGATTCTGGCGCGGGCGCTGATGAGCATGCTGGGGGGCTTTGGTGTGGGGTTGTTTGTGGGGTTGTTTTCAGAGCGGATCGTGCGCGGGGTGATTGCCTCGTCGCTGAACGGGACGCCCTCGACGGCGGGGGTGCGTGGGGGTGGAGAACGAGCGGTACGTGAGAATGTTCAATGATGAGTGCACAACTTCCCCACATTCGACTTCGATGACTTGACTTTTTCTTTCGGATTTGTTTTGATGAGCGCGCCCATGGATGGGCGCACGACAGTTCTGTTCAGGGAAGCTCGCCGCGGTCTGCGGATGAAGCCTCGCCCGTGATGGTCAAACCGTGATGGTCAAGGAGCCGACCACATGTCCACGCTGAAAGCGTCAGCCGCACAGGTCAAATCTTCGCCGAAGTCTGCCCCGAACGCGGGGAAGCCGTCGGTGAGTTCGGGTGTTTCGGGTGTTGCACGCGGCGGGTCTGTGCCGACGGGCAAGGCTGGGGCGGGTGGGAAGAAGAATCAAGGCGTGACGGCGGCCGCGACATCGGCGACGGGCGGCAAGGCGCTGCCTCGGCTGGTGACCGACGAGCCGACGGCGAGCGTGAAGCCTGTTGCGGCGGGGAAGTCGGCGAAGGCGTCGGCGGCGCGGGCGGATCTGCCCCAGCCCGGGACGGACTCGACGACGCTCGAAGCGATGCGGGTGAAGGCGAAGTTTGATGCGACGCCGGTGAATGATCTGTGGAAGCTGTACGCGAAGAGCCGCCCGGAGGCGCTGCGGAACTACTTCTGGGAGCGGTACTTCCCGCTGGTGCGGTACATCGCGGAGCGGACGTACACGCGTCTGCCTGATGAAGTGGATATCAACGATCTGATCTCGGCGGGTCAGTTCGGGCTCATGGACGCGATCAACGCGTTCGACCTGGACTACGGCGTGAAGTTCGAGACGTACTGCGCCCAGCGCATCAAGGGTGCGATCCTCGACGAGCTGCGTGCGATGGACTGGGTCCCCCGATTGGTGCGCAGCCGATCGAACAAGGTCGATCAGGCCCGGCAGAAGTTCGAGATGCGAGAGGGACGCGTGCCCACGCAGGACGAGCTTTCGCAGATCCTGGGTGTTGAGGGCGAGGAGTTCGACAAGATCGACAAGGACTCGAAGGCGGTGGGGACGGTGAGCCTGTCGCGGAAGTGCTTCAGCAGCGACGGGAACAAGGAAGTCACCGAGATCGACATCATCAAGGACGAGTCGCAGAGCGACCCGCTGGTCGAGACGCAGCGGCGCGATATCAAGGAACTGATCACCAAGGGCCTGTCGCGGGCGGAGCGGCTGATCGTCGTGCTCTATTACTACGAAGAGATGACGATGAAGGAGATCGGCGCGACGCTGGACCTTTCGGAGAGCCGGGTGAGCCAGATGCACTCGTCGATCCTGCTTCGGCTGAAGGCGCAGATGCAGCACCGGGCGAAGGAGCTTGAGCAGGCGGGGGAGTGATTCGTTCGAAAGCGTGAACGGGAACGTGAACGCGAACGTGAACGCGAAACAGAACTTTGACGCCCCGGCCGGTTGGTTGGGGTGTTTTTCTTTTTGCGTTCGCTGTGGGTGCCTTGTGCGGGGGAAGTACGATTGGGCCTTGGGCGAGACGTTTGCCAACCCGGCGCACGATTCGGGCGATGATGACCCGCGGGCGGTGGCTCGGCTCGCGGCGGTGGCGATGGGGAGCAACCTGGGTGATCGGCGGGCGAATCTGCTCGCGGCAGTCGCAGAACTGGCGGCGATCCCTTCGACCGAGGTTGTGCGGGTGAGCCGGTTTGTGCAAACAGAAGCGGTGGCGGTGATGCCCGGGGTTGACCCGGGCCCGTGGTATCTCAACGGTGCGGCGTTGGTGCGGACGAGGCTCTCACCATCGGAGCTGCTTGCGCGGCTCCTCTCGCTCGAGCGGCGGCTCGGACGTGATCGCGCTACGCAGGCGCACGGGCTTGCGCGGGTGATCGATCTTGACCTGCTGCTGATGGATGATCTGGTGGTGAGGACGGGCGAGCTGACGCTGCCTCACCCGCGGATGCACGAACGCGCGTTTGTGCTTCGTCCGCTGTCGGAGATCGCGCCGGGGATGGTGATTGCGACGTTCAATCGAACGGTGGCGGAGATGCTCGCGCGGTTGGTGGATGAACAAGAAGGCGGCGAGAAGGAGCGGCGATGAACGGCAGATTCGGCGGTGAAATCACTCGGCGATTGGTCATCGGTCTTGCGCTCGGCGGTGGACTGCTCAGCTGTGTGGTGGTTGCGGCGCAGCCTGTGGCGATCCCGCCTGCGCAGCCTCGGCCTGGTGCGGGTGGGGCGGGGGGTGTGGGGGGTGTGGGGGGGAATGCGCAGCCTGGCTCGACGGTGCAGGTTGAGCCTTCGACGGTGCTGGAGGAGGTGCGGAAGGGGCTTCGGGGTGCTTGGGCCGAGCGGGTGACGGTGACGGTCAGGACGGGTGAGCGGACGACGCGGCAGGGTGAGTATGTGCTGCGCTCGGCGCCGACGGGCGGTCAGAATGCGGAGGGTGAGGAGCGCGGGCGGCGTGTGCTGATCGAGCTTGGCGCGCTGCGGTGCTTTGTTGAAGGTGGCGAGGTGGTCGTGCACAGCACGCGGCATCCGGGGACGTACGTTCAGGCATCGATCAAGGGCGAAGCGTCTGCGGAGTCGCTTGCGAAGGTGCTGCCCATGCTCTTGCTGCCGACGTTGGAGCTTGCGCGGGAAGGTGGTGGCGGTGAGGGTGCGATGAATCTGACGCCTATGACCAGCGGCGTGCGGTGGTTGAGCGCGGAGGGAAATCCGAACGCGGTCGCGCCGGAGCGGGCGGTGTGGACGTTGCAGGGGATGAGCGAGCAGGGGCCGATCACGATGGTGGTGGATGGGCAGAGCTCGCGCGTGCAGCGGTTGGTGATCCCCGTGAGCGAGAAAGCGCCGGATCGCCCGGGGATTGAGATGGTGTTTACGCCGACGTCGCCCGGCGAGCCGGAGACGTGGAAGCCTGACGTGAGCAAGCGGCGGCGGGTGGAGTCGATCGCGCAGCTTGGTTCGGTGCAGGCGGTGTTGAGTGCGGGGCAGGTGTTGAACCTGCCGCGGATGATGTCGCTTGCGGGTGGGGCGGTTGAGCGCGGGGCGGTGTTCACGGCGGGGCCTGAAGCGGCGGCGGCGGGTGGCCCTGCGGTGGTGTTGCTGATCGTGCACGACGCGCGTCCGAACGACACCAAGCCCGCGGCGGCGGACGGGCTGATCGCGCAGGCCGAGGCGGTGATGACAAAGTTGATGGCGGAAGCGAAGCCCGCGGGTGATGGGCCGCGGTATGTGCGGCTGTGGTGCGTGAATGAACTGCCCGAGGTGAACGCTTTGGAGGCCTTCCGGACGCGGCTGCGTTCGCGCTGGCCTGGGTTGGCGGGCGTGGCGGATGGAGGGGTGTTGATTGGTGGCGCGAGCGATGAGTTGGTGAGGGCGATGGGTGCGGAGATGCTGCCTGCGCTCGTGATTGCGCGGGCGGATGGCGTGGTGCGGGCGGTTGTGCCTTTGGAGGGGTATGTCAACGCGCCGGAGCAACTGCTCAATGAGGTGAGGCAGGGGCTCAAGGGTGGGCAAGAGGAGCGACCAAAGCCCGAATAGTTGATGAATCCTGTCAAGATGAGGGAAAACACGGGGAAGTTTGTGGTGAGACCGTGTTTGCGGGTTGAAAACCGGGGATTGAGGGAGTATGGGGTGTGGGGGTGAGGTGCGAACGGATGCCGAAAAGAATCGTCGTTGCTTGACTTTGTGATTCCGCGTCGATTGATCCTCTCTCGAATCCGGATCAGGTTGAGCCCGGGTTCATCCGATAACACCGCACGGATCATCCGCGGCGAATCCGCCTTTTTCGCGTCTCTGGCGACTGGATCGAGTTGTTGCATGGGCAAATCTGTTGGCAAACCGGCGTCCGCTCGCACCACTGCTCCGAAGGGGGGGAAGGCGTCGGCACGCGCGAAGGGGAGCAAAGCGAAGAAGGCGGCGGGGGCGGGTGCAGTTGGAGAGGATGCACCGTTTGCGGTTGATGAGGCGGCGGTGGAGGCGGTGGCGGCCTCGGGGAAGGGCAAGCAGCTCGTGATCGTCGAGTCGCCCGCGAAGGCCAAGACTATTAATAAGTATCTGGGGTCGGACTACAAGGTGCTGGCGAGCGTGGGGCACGTGCGGGATTTGCCCAGCAAGAACCCCAAGGGCGTGAAGAGCCCGGTGCCGGGGGTTGACCTTGAGCACGACTTTACCCCCACGTATGTGGTGATGGACGAGAAGGGGAAGGTGATCAGCGAGCTGAAGCGCACCGCGAAGGTGGCGCGGGACATCTGGTTCGCCACCGACCCGGACCGCGAGGGGGAAGCGATCGCCTGGCACCTGGCGGAAGAGATCGGGGTGAAGCCGCAGAACGCGAAGCGGGTGATGTTCGCGGCGATTACGAAAGCGGAGATCGAGCGAGCGTTCAAGAACCCGCACCCGATCAACATGGACCGTGTGAACGCGCAGCAGGCGCGGCGGATTCTTGACCGCATCGTGGGGTATCAGGTTTCGCCCTTGCTGTGGAAGAAGGTGGCGCGGGGCTTGAGTGCGGGCCGCGTGCAGAGTGTGGCGGTTCGGCTGATCGTCGAGCGTGAGCGGGAGATCAGGGCGTTTATCCCCGACGAGTACTACGAGATCAGCGGGATCTTTACCCCGGACCTGAGCAAGGCGCCGTCGATCACGGCGGAGTGGCTGAAGCAACTGGCAGTGAAGGGCCCGAAGGGCGAGCCGCCGACGCAGAAGGTGCTGAATGCTTGGCTGGGTGAGCAGGGTGCGCTGCGGGCGCAGTTGGTTGAGGTGGGGGGCGAGAAGTTCGAGATCACCAGCACCGAGGCGGACCGCGAGGACGAGAAGGCCGGCGGGGCGCGTGCGGAGCGAGCGAAGCGACTGGCGGAGCTTGCGGGGCTGAAACAGATCAGCGTGTCGGTGAGCGAGGACGCGAAGGGGAAGGGCCCGGCGAAGCGTGTGCGGACGATCACGGGGGTGATCGATGCGAAGACGCCTTATGCGATTAGTGCGATCGAAACGAAGCGGACGAGCACGAGGCCGCCGCCGCCGTTTATAACCAGCACGTTGCAGCAGGCGGGGAGCAATCGGCTGGGGATGAGCGCCAAGCACACGATGGCGGCGGCGCAGCAGTTGTATCAGGGTGTGGAGATCCCGGGCGAAGGGCCTGTGGCGTTGATCACGTACATGCGTACGGACTCGACGAACATCTCGGGCGAAGCGTTGTCGATGGTGCGGGAGTTCATCGGGCAGAAGTTCGGGGACAAGTACCTGCCCGAGAAGCCGAACTTTTACACGTCGTCGAACAAGGACGCGCAGGAAGCGCACGAGGCGATCCGCCCGACGAGCATGGCGTACCCGCCCGCGAAGCTGCGCAATGTGCTGAAGCCTGATTTGTTCAAGGTCTATTCGCTCATCTGGGAGCGGTTTGTCGCGTGCCAGATGACGAGCGCGCAGTGGGATTCCACCGCGATCACGATTACGGGCGGGACGGAAGCAAAGACGCCATTGTCGTTCCGCGCGACCGGGCGCGTGCTGGTGTTTGATGGGTTCTTGAAGGTCGCGGGCGTGCCGGCGAGCGCCGATGAGCAGATGCTGCCGGCGGTGAAAGACCGGCAGGCGCTGGCGCCCGTCGCGGTGGACGTGCAGCAGAAGTTCACGCCCCCGCCGCCGAGGTATAACGAGGCGAGTTTGATCAAGACGCTGGAGAGCGAGGGGATCGGGCGTCCTTCGACGTACGCGAGCATCATCAGCGTGATCCAGGACCGCAAGTACGTGGAGCTGCTGGAGCGGCGGTTCCACGCGACGGACCTGGGCGAGGTCGTGACGGACAAGCTGATCGAGGCGTTCCCGGATCTGATGGATGTGGGCTATACCCGCGACATGGAAACGCAACTGGACAAGATCGAGGAGGACCACCTCGACTGGATCCAGATGCTCCGCAACTTCTACGACCCGTTCAAGGAACGCCTGGGCACGGTTGAGGACACCCTCACGCACGCGAAGGCCGAGACAACGCCCGCGCCGCACACCTGCCCGAAGTGCGGCAGCCCCACGGTCTATCGCCTGGGGAAGAACGGCAAGTTCCTCTCGTGCTCAACGTACCCCACGTGCAACTACGCAAGCCCCATCGACCGCGAGGGGAACCCGCGCCCGACGGAGACGACGAACGTGGCGTGCCACATCTGCGGGCGCGCGATGATCAAGCGGACGGGTCGCTTCGGGCCCTTCCTGGGCTGCTCGGGGTACGGCGATAAGACCAACCCGTGCGAGGGGATCCTGCGCATCGATAAGAAGGGGCACGTCACCGCGCCGAGTCAGGAGCCGTTCTTGCCCGACCCGGCCCTGCCTTGTCCGAAGTGCGGCACCGCGATGTACCTGCGCCCGGGCAAGTACGGCCCGTGGCTTGGGTGCAGTAAGTTCCCCAAGTGCCGGGGGCGTGGGGACTTCAAGGGCCTGCCCGATGCGCAGAAGGACGCGCTGCTGAAGGCGCTGGAGAAGCACCAGGCGCAGCACCCGGTGCCGATTGTCAAGCTCCTCGACGGCACGGCGATTACGGGGAGCGACGGCAAGCCCCTGCCCAACGCGCCGATCCCGGGGAGCGAGGGCGATGGGCCGCAGACGCTGGAAGCGATCGCGGACGAGATGGGCGCGTAAGCGTTTGTGCTGGTGAAGAACGGAAGGCACGAGATCAGAGCCGTGGGCTTCAGCCCACGGTTTTTTCTTTCGTGCAGAGAAGCAGGTGAGCGGACGGGCGCGGACGGGTGGTGACGCTTTGCGATTGATGCAAAAACAAAGAACCGTGGGCTGTCTCCGTGGTGCGGGGCGGGGCGCGGCGGGTGGTTGCCCTTTTCCTATTTTCCCAAAAACACACCCCGGGGGCCCCCCCCCCACGGCTCTGAAGAGTCCTTGATTTGTCCTGCACCAGTGCCTGATGCCCAGTGCCCAGTGCCTATCGAATCAGCTCGCCTCGGCGCGGGGGTGGGCCTGGTCGTAGGCCTGTTTGAGGCGCTGTGCGGTGAGGTGGGTGTAGACCTGCGTGGTGCTGAGGCTTTGGTGACCGAGGAGTTCCTGCACACTGCGGAGGTCGGCGCCGTTCTCGAGCAGGTGCGTGGCGAAGCTGTGCCGCAGGGTGTGGGGCGAGATCTTCGGATCCAGCCCGGCGTTCTTGAGGTACTTGTCGAGCTTTCGGCGGACGCTGCGGCTGCTGAGGCGGCCGCCGTGCTTGTTCATGAACAGCGGCTTGCCCGCGCCGCCGTCGCTCCAGAGCGGTGCGAAGCGTCCGTCGTCCTTGACCATGCCGACGAACTTGCGGAGCGCCGCGGTGGCGTGGCTGCCCAGGGGGACGATGCGTTCGCGTTTGCCCTTGCCGCGGACGCGGAGGGCCTCGCCCGTGGGGTCGATGTCGTCGACGTTGAGGTCGACCAGTTCGCTGACGCGGATGCCCGTGGAGTAGAGCGTCTCGAGCATCGCGCGGTCGCGCATGCCCAGCACCTCGCGCTCGTTGGGGGTTGAGAGGAGCTTTTCGATCTGCTCGATGGTGATCGCCCGCGGCAGGCGCTTACCCTGCTTGGGCGTGCGGATGGCGGTCATCGGGTTGCTCGGGGCGACGCCGCGGCGCTCCGCCCACTTGAAGAAGCTCCGCAGCGTGGCGATCTTGCGGGCCATTGTCGCGGCGGAGTACTGGTTCTCACCCAGGTGAGCCAGGTACGCGCGGATGGTCTCGGCGTTGGCGTCGAGGATCGCGGCGCTGAGGGTCTTGCTTGTGCTGTTCGCCCCGGGCGTGACGGCGCCGAGGTTGCCCGAGCTGCGGGCCTGAGCGGCGGCGAGGCGTGCCTCGTAGAGGTCCTGCTCGGCGCGCTCGTTGACGGTCGCGCCGAGGCGCTGCGTCATGAACTCGATGAACTGGCGCAGGTCCGCGCCGTAGCACCGCGCGGTGTATGCGCTGAAGTGCCGCTCGTTGGTCAGGTAGCTGATGAATCCGCCGATCACCGGGAGGGTGTCCATAGTCTGCTCCGACGTGCCGACGTTTCGCGCGGGTGTGTTCCCGAGCGATACGCCGATCAACCTTGTCTCCCGCGTACCGAGGAACGTCCTCGGCCCGCGGCA
>JAVTWO010000037.1:0-1042 GCA_032229765.1 Phycisphaerales bacterium
CACCGCCACGGTCAGTGCGCAGCATCTCTGCCGCACCCTCGCGCCGCATCTCCGCCCACGTCTCTTCACTCACCACCCAAACCGCCCGCACACCCACCGCGTTCATCACCCGCATCTGCCGCCGCCACCACACCTCACCCTTCACACGCATCAGCGCCTTGCTCCCGCCCATCCGCCGTCCAAGACCCGCCGCCAGCACGACGCACCACCCCAAGCTCGCCCGCGCCTCACTCATCGCCCCCGCTCCTCCCCGCATCACCCTGGCCGCTCGCCGCACCAACCACCTTCCCACCCCGCCGAATGTTCTGCACCACCAGCAGCACCTGCGCCGCGATACTCACCGCCACCATCGCGGGCTCCTTCCCCATGTTCCCCACCCCGATCGGGCACACCACCCGCGCGATCCGCTCCGCATCAATCCCCTCACCGGCCAACCTGCCAAACAAGCACGCCCGCTTGCTCTTGCTCCCGATCAACCCCACAAACCCCGCCATCCGCTCCTCCTTCAACATCGCCCGCACCAACGCATAATCCGTCTCGTGCGAGCACGTCATCACCAGCGCAACCGCCCGTCTTCCCGCGCGCTTCACCTCATCAAGCCCCAACTCCCACGTCCGCGCGATCGTCGCCCCGACAAACCGATCTTCCCGCGCCCACTCCGCGCGATCATCACACACGACCACCCGCACCGCCCCACCACCACCCGCCCGCGTCAAGACGGCCGACAGCTCCGCCGCAACATGCCCCGCCCCAAAGACAACCACCGTCACCGCCGCCGATCGATACTCAAAGAACACCTCCATCACCCCGCCGCAGCACTGCTCCGCCTCCGCCCCCAGCACATACCGCTCCACCCCGCTGCGTTTCTCTTTCAGATACCTCTTCGCGTCATCGATCGCCAGATGCTCAAACCGCCCGCCGCCGATGGTCCCCACAAACCGCCCGCCCGCCGCGCGGGGCGCGGGGGGGCGGGGCGGCGGCGCGGGGGGCGGGGGGCGCCGGGGGGGGGGGGCCCCCCCGCGGGCCCCCGCCGGGGGGGTGG
>JAVTWO010000037.1:1052-2805 GCA_032229765.1 Phycisphaerales bacterium
ATGCTCAAACCACCCGCCGCCGATGGTCCCCACAAACCGCACGCCCCCATCCACTTCCCCCTCCTCACCCACCACCTCCACAACCATCTTCGCCCCCACCTCCCGAGGCGTACTCCCCTTCGCACCAATCACCGTCAGTACAACATGCTCGCGCCCGGCCTCCGCCGCGCTCATCGCCGCCCGCAACACCCGCACATGCTCGTCCATACCGCCCATCCTACCACGCCCTCCCCTCCACGAAAGCCAGAATCCCACGCAACAATCTGATACACTCCCCACGCTTGGCACAAACCCCCGCTCAACCCGTCTCCGTCAATACCGACGCGCTCCTCCGCGCCTTCGACGTTCTCGAAAAACTCCAAGCCACCAACGACCTCCACGAGGTCCTCTCCCTCATCATCGACACCCTCCGCGACGGCCTCTGCGCCGACCGCGCCACCGTCTTCCAGTTCGATCACTCCTCCCAAGAGCTCTTCGCCACCCAGGCCCACGGCTCATCCTCCGCACCCACTCCCCAAATCCGCTTCCCCATCACCAAAGGCATCGCCGGCGAAGCCGCACGCACACGCCAAATCCTCAACATCCCCGACGCCTACGCCGACCCACGCTTCAACCCCGAGTTCGATAAACGCACCGGCTACCGCACCCGCAACATCCTCACCATCCCCCTCCTCTCCTCCGGCGGCACCCTCGAAGGCGTCGCCCAGGTCCTCAACAAAAACGCCGCCGCCGCCTTCGACACCGCCGACGAAACCATCGCCCGCATCCTCGCCGTCCAGGCCGCCATCGCCCTCCGCCGCGCCAAGCTCCTCCACGCCGAGGCCCGCAAAAACAAAATCGAGCACGACCTCTCTATCGCCCGCAAAATCCAACAAGCCGGCCTCCCCAAACGCCTCCCCCAACTCTCCGGCTACACCCTCGCCGCATACTCCCAGCCCGCCGAAGAAACCGGGGGCGACGCCTACGACCTCTTCCAGCCCGGCGTCGCCGTCCCAGGCTCCGACGCCGAAGCCGAAGCGCCCCTCCTCTTCGCCCTCGGCGACGCCACCGGCCACGGCATCGGCCCCGCCCTCTCCGCAGGTCAGTTCCGCGCCATGTTCCGCATGGGCGCACGCCTCGACGCCGAACTCCCCCACCTCGCCTCCCAAATCAACGCCCAACTCTGCGCCGACCTCCCCATGGGCCGCTTCGTCACCGCCTTCATGGGCAACCTCGACCCCATGGCCCACACCATCGACTACGTCGCCGCGGGCCAGGCACCCCTCGTCCTCGTCCGCCGCTCAGGCCAGCACGACATCCGCGACGCCTCCGCCATGCCCCTGGGCCTCGACACCGACTTCATCGTCGACCCCGTCCAACCCCTCGCCCTCCAGCCCGGCGACACCTTCCTCCTCCTCTCCGACGGCTACTACGAAGCCCAAACCCCCACCAACGAACACTTCGGCCTCGACCGCGTCATCGCCACCGTCCTCGCCCTCCCCCCAGACGCCCCCGCCTCCGCCGTCATCGACGCGATCAACCGCGAAACCCTAGCCTTCGTCCAAGGCCGCCCATACGACGACGACCAAACCGCCAACGTCATCCGCCGAAACGCCTGACCAACAGCGACTCTCAGCTCCCATCGCGCTCGAAAACTCAGATCGCTTCCCTCTTATTTGCTATTTGCAAATTTGCAAATTTGCTATTTGAGCAATCCCCCATGGAACCGGGGGCGGCGGGGGGGGCGGGGGGGGGGGGGGGGGGGGGGCGGGAG
>JAVTWO010000038.1:0-2756 GCA_032229765.1 Phycisphaerales bacterium
AACCCGCCATCTCTCACGCCACCCATCTCTCCAAATCGAGAACTTCCGCCTTCAAATTTGGCCATTTGGCCATTTGGCCATTTGGCTCTTTGGCCATTTGAAAATACCCCGGGTGCGATTCGAACGCACGACCTACGGTTTCGAAGACCGTTGCTCTATCCAACTGAGCTACCGGAGCGATCTCCGCCCACGCGTGAACTTCTTCACCCGCCGACGTCACCCATCATACCGCCCCACGTCATCGCCCCCCCACTCGCCCCCCCGCTCGCCACCGCTTCACAAACGCCTCGTACTGCTCAGGGGTATCAATCCCCGGCTCCGGGCTCGCGCACAACCCAACCGCGATCGTCAGCCCGTGCTCCAGCACACGCAACTGCTCCAACTGTTCGCTCCGCTCCAGCGGCGTCTGCTCCATCCGCGCATACCTCTGCAAAAAACTATTCCGGTACGCGTACACCCCTACATGCCGAAGCGCCCGCACACCGACCTCACCCCCCCCACCCCCCGCGCCCCTTTTGTCCCGATCAACCGGGATCGGCGCCCTTGAGAAGTACAGCGCCGAGCCGTCGAGCCGCCGAACGACTTTGACGATGTTGCGGTCTTCGATCTGCGTCGGATCGTCGATCACGCTCGCCACCGTCCCCACCACCGCCCCGCGCGTATTCACCAGCGCCGACACCGCCGCATCGATCACCAACGGGTCAAGCTCCGGCTCATCCCCCTGCGCATTGACCACGATCTCATCCGGCTCGAGGTTCAGCGCCGTCGCCGCCTCCGCCAGTCGGCTCGTCCCGTTGGGATGATCATCCCGCGTCAGGATCACCCGCGTGCCAAAGGGCTTCAGCGCATTCACCACCCGAGCATGATCCGCCGCAACGACCAGCAGTCGGCAGCACTTCGCCCCCGCCGCCCGCTCCGCAACATGCTGGACCAAAGGCTTGCCCGTTGCGCTCGCGAGCACCTTCTCCGGGAACCGCGTCGAAGCCAGCCGCGCCGGCACAATCACCACCGCCGACGCCGCCACCACGTCCCCCGCCGCACGCCCCGCAACATCTTCACCCGCCAACTCGCTCATCAACGCCCGCTTTCACAACACCCCCACCTCGACACTAAGCCACTAAGCCACTGAGCCACTTCGCCACTTCTTCTATGCGCTTTGAGCTTTGAGCTTTGAGCTTTGAGCTTTGAGCTTTGAGCTCTGAGCTTTGAGCTTTGAGCTTTGAGCTTTGAGCTTTGAGCTTTGAGCTGTATGCTCTTCACCCACCACCACCACCACCGCTCTGCCGAAGCTGTGCAATCAGCGCCTTCGCCTGATCGCGCCGAGCCCGGATATCCATGTACCCGATCTGCTGCATCGCCACCGCGCCCGCCAGCTTGTCCGCCTCCAGCGCCTTGCTCAGATCGCGCTGCTCTTCCGCCTGCTTCAGCATCGCCAGCATCAGGTTGTACTTCAGCGACAGCGCCACCTCGTCGTTCTGATCGCCGTTGATCTCCAGCGCCTGCTTGAACGTCTCCACCGCCTCGTCAAGCCACGAAAGCGCCATGAACGCCTGCCCGAGGTACAGCCGCACCTGCACGGTCTGCTTCGCGTCGTCCTTCGCACGCTGGAACTGCTCGATCGCCTGCTCGTACTGCTTGTTCAAGTAGTACCGCTTGCCCAGCTCGAACTTGATCGCCAGATCCGTCGGATACGCCGTCACCCGCGGCTCATACTCGCTGATCTCCAGCTCAAGCTGCGCCTGCTCCGCCTTGAGGAATGCCTCCACCGCCGCCGCGTCGTTCGGCGCCGCGTCCTTCGCCTTCCGCAGCGCAACCAGCCCGCGCCGCCCGCGCTTCATCCGCATCTCACCCGCCAGCGCTCTGAACGAAAACTCCTGCGTGTCCTTGTACGCCCGCTCCGCAACGTCGATCGCGGTCTGTTCGTCCGTCGCCGTCCCGCGTTCCGCCAGGGCCTTGAAGTACTTTCGAATCGTCGGCTTGTCCGACGGGTTCGCCTCGTACTCCGCCTTCGCCGCGAGGATCGCCCGCTGCTGACCCTCCTCAGACTTCGCCATCTGCCGCTCTTCGTTGATCAGCCGCTGCTTCTCCGCGTCCTTGATGTTCGAGCGGAAGCCGCCCTCCTGCCCCGTCGACTCGTACCCGCCCTTGTTCATCGTCGCCTGCGCAGAGAGGTTCTTCACATCCGCCGCCAGCGCGTTGTCCGACGGATCCAGCCGCATCGCCAGCTCACCCGCCTGCACGCCCAAATCCGCCGCCTCGATCGACGCCAGCGCCTTCATCATCCGCACGAAGTGGTCCTTGCGAGGCCGCTCCGACCCCGCCGCCACCTTCAGCGCCCGCGGCGCGATCCACAGCGCCACGTCCCGCAGCCCAAGCTCCACGCTCATCAAAAACACCCGCACCGCCGCCTCCGCATCGCGCAAACGCAGCGACCAGTTCAGCAGCCCCGCCACGAACCGATGCACCGGCGAAGACCCCGCGATCGCCGACATCGTGTCCTTGCTCACCGCCGTCTTGCCCGAGTTCAAAAACCCCTCCGACGACGCGAAGTACGCCTGCACCGCCTCCAGGTTGCTCGGCTCAAACCGCAGCCCCTGCAGCCACAGACTCATCGCGTACTCATACTGCGACGTCTCGTGCACGTTCTTCGCGTGCGTGAAGAACCGCTTCGCCTTCTCGGGCGAAAACTCCATCCCGCCCGTACCCCCCCCCCCCCCCCCCCCCCCCCCCCCCCCCCCCCCCCCCCCCCCCCCCCC
>JAVTWO010000039.1:0-15120 GCA_032229765.1 Phycisphaerales bacterium
AGCGGCAACACCACAAACAACGGGATAACTGAAGGTGATTACAACTTGTTTTTTAATGAGTTTTTCAACCCGTGCACATGATTTATAGACTTGGAATTCTAACAATGAACATTACTAGGCATCAAAAAGCAGGCTTCACGCTCATTGAACTTCTGGTGGTCATCGCGATCATCGCGCTGCTCATCTCGCTGCTGCTGCCCGCGCTGAGCAAGGCCCGCGAGCTGGCGAAGATGACCATTTCGATGAGCAACAACCGCACGTTGCTCAACGGCATGACGACCTATCGCACGGACTTCAAAGACAATCTGCCGATGGTCATCAGCAACAACGGCGGGTTTGTCGGTTGGAGCACCTGGTCCTTCGGCGGAAAGGCCACCGACGTGCGCTGGGCGGGACGCAGCGGCGGGGTCTTTGATACGCCGCCGGGGATCAGGCCTCTGAACGCGTATCTGTACCCGGATCTGAGTTTGCCCAAGACGTACACCGCGGGCGACCCGAGCACGCGGACCTCTGCGCAGCTCGAGGTTTATCGCAGCCCGGGAGACAAGGGCAGCTACCAGTGGCTCACGCCCTATCCCGCCATCGACCTGCTGAAGACCAGCTTCGACGATGTTGGCACGAGCTATCACAACAACATGGCCTGGTGGGACCCGCTGAAGCTGTGGATGGAGCAGCGCGGGCAGGGCCAGCGGGCGGGTGAGTCGATCCTGGTTTATTGGAACCGCGTGCTGAAGTTCGGGATGAAGCGGATGAACACCGCGGCCAACTTCAACCCGTCGAAGTTTGTCTGGGTGCACGACCAGACGGGCGACATCATCGCGCACGACCCGCAGGGTCGGAACTGGAAGAGCGAGTTCGGGCATCTGAACAAGTCGGTGATGAGCTTCTTGGACGGGCACACCGACTATGTCGAGATGACCCCGCGGGCGACGATGACCAAATCGTACTACTTCTTCCTCCCGATGCCCGGGCAGCCGCTGCCCTGAGGATTTGATTTCCCGTCGAACCGTCGCTTACCCGCGGCGGTTCTGCGTGACATCTCACCACGCTGGTACACTCCGCCGGGGCTCACCCTGCGGAGTTTTTTTATGAGCACAGGAACCAACCGGTCCGATTCGTCCGCGTCCAACGTCGGCAGTTCAAAGGCGAAACGCGTCGCGGTGGTTCTCTGCGGCTGCGGACGCGGCGACGGCTCGGAAATCCACGAATCCGTCAGCGTGCTCATCGCCCTTGCGCAGCACGGCGCGGCGTACCGCTGCTTCGCGCCCGATCGCGATCAGGCGGAGGTCGTCAATCACCTGACCGGCGAGGTTGTGCCCAACGAGTGGCGCAACTGCCTCGTTGAAGCCGCCCGCATCGCACGCGGGGCGATCTCGCCCCTGAATCAACTCCGCGAAAGCGAGTTCGACGCGGTGATCTTCCCCGGTGGCTTCGGGGCGGCGAAGAACCTATGCACCTTTGCCAAGCAGGGCGCGCAGATGAGCGTCAGCGACGACGTGGCGGCGGTGATCCGCGGCTTCCACAACGCGGGCAAACCCGTCGGGCTCGTGTGCATCGCGCCGGTGATGGGCGCGAAGGTGCTGGGAACGAACAACGGCGGTCCGGGGTGTGAAGTGACCATCGGCATCGAACAAGGCCCGGGCGGCAAGGGCGGCGTCTCGGCCGCGATCGAAAGCTGGGGCTCGGTGAGCGTTCCGAAACGCGTCGAAGAGACGCACGTAGACACGAAACGCAAGGTCTATTCCGCACCGGCGTACATGGACGACGGCGCCACGCCCGCGCAGGTCTTCGCGGGGATCAGCGCGATGGTGAAGGCGATGTTGGGGAGTTAGGCACTGGGCACTGGGAACTGGGAACTGGGAACGGAGAAATCAACAGACCTCACCCGCGCGCCCTGAAGCCCGTCTGCGGGTTGCCCACGAAGTGGACCGCCAGCGTGTTGGTTGCGCCTTGCACGCCCAGCGGCTCGCCCGCGACGAGGACCACCGCATCGCCCGGCGTGGCCCAGCCCAGTTCGAGCAGTTGCGTGTCGACTCGTTCGTTCCATGCCGAGAGGGAGAGTTTCTCACTCGCGGCGATGGGCATGTGCAGCGCACGCACACCTTTGAGCAGCGACATGCGCCGCGTTTGGCGTTGTGACGAGCTATAGGCGATGATGGGGATTCGGAAGCCGGTTTGCGAGAGGTAGCGGGCGGCGCCGCCGTGCTGTGACCAGCAGATGATGAGCTTGGCGTTGACGTCGCGGGCGACGTGCCATGTGCCGTGGGCGAGGGCGGCGGTGCGGTAGCCGGTCTGGACGACACTCCGCGGCGGCGAGGGGTTGTGCGGCAGCGTGCGGAGGTACGTCTCCGACGCTTCGATGATGCGCCGCATCGTCTCGACGACGAGCGAGGGGTGCTTGCCCGAGGCGGTCTCGGCGCTGAGCATCACCGCGTCGGCGCCGTCGAAGACCGCGGCCGCCACGTCCGAGGCCTCGGCCCGCGTGGGAATCGCGCTGCTGGTCATCGATTCGAGCATCTGCGTTGCGACGATGCAGGGCTTGCCCCACGCGTCGGCGATATCGATCAAACGCTTCTGCGTCGCGGGGACTTGCGCGATGTCCATCTCGACACCCAGATCGCCGCGTGCGACCATGATCGCGTCGGAGGCCTGCACGATGCGCTCGAGATTCGTCAGCGCCTCGGGCTTCTCGATCTTCGAGACCACGGGGATCTGCTTGCCCTCGCCCGTCGTGTCGCCCTCGTGCCCCACGGCACACAACTCCGCGAGTTTCGCCTTCAGCTCCAGCACTTCCTCCGCCTTGCGCACGAACGACAGGGCCAGGTAATCCAGCCCGTGCTGCACCGCCCAACGCACACACTCCCAGTCACGCTCGGTGATCGCCGGCACGCTGAGTTCCGTCTGAGGCAGGTTGATGCCCTTCTTCGTCGTCACCACCCCCCCCACCGTCACGCGGCAGCGCAGCGTGCCCTCGTCCCACGCGTCGGACTCGATCGCCAGCATGCGGATCGCGCCGTCGTTGATCAGCACGCGCTGGCCCGGCTTGGTATCGCGCGCGATCTGCGGCAGCGAAACGGGCAAAACCGCCTGTACGTCTCCGTTGTTCACCACCCGCGCCACGCTCGCGGATGGGTCGAGGATCACGTCCTGACCCGCCAGCAGTTCGATCCCGGGCTCGGGAACTTGCCCAACGCGGATCTTCGGCCCGCACAGATCGCCCAGCACCGCGATGGGCAGGCCGGCGCGCTTCGCTGCTTCGCGGATGGCCGTCAGGCGGCGGAGGTGATCGTCGAGCGTGCCGTGGGAAAAGTTGAGGCGGAAGACACTCACCCCGGCGTCGATGAGCTTCTGGAGCATCTCGGGCGAGTCGCTGGCTGGGCCGACGGTCGCGACGATGCTGGTGAGGGTGAGCTTCGGTGAAACCATGATGAACGGAGGGTATCCGTCGCGGGCGGCGTGCGCGACGCGGCTCACACGCCCGCACGATGCACGCATAAACAAGCACTCAGTGCAAGAGAACAAAGCCCCCAGCGACAAACCGGGGGCTTTGAAGAGAGGTGCGATGTTGAGGCGGTGAAGCAGCGATTACAGCAGGTTCGCCGCGAGGCTGGCGAGTTCGGAGCGTTCGCTCTTGGTCAGTGTGCAGTGCCCGACGATGCGGAGGCCTTTCATCTTTTCGATGGCGTAGGAGAGGCCGTTGGAGGCTTCGTCGAGGTAGGGGTTGTCGATCTGCCCGATGTCACCCGTGAGGATGATCTTGGTCCCTTCGCCGATTCGGCTGATGATCGTCTTCACTTCGTGCGGCGTGAGGTTCTGCGCCTCGTCGACGATCATGAACTGGTGCGGGATGCTGCGCCCGCGGATGTACGTCAGCGGCTCGAGCACCACCTGCCCGCCCGCGATGAGCTTCTCGATCCGCTGCTCGGTCGAAAGGCTCTCGGCGTGCTGGTTATTGCCCGAGCCCATCGTCGCGCCGCGCGTGGAGAGCAGATACCCCAGGTTGTCGAAGATCGGCTGCATCCACGCGCCGAGCTTGTCGTCCTTGGTCCCGGGCAGATAGCCGATATCGCGCCCCATGGGCATGATGGGGCGAGCGACCAGCAGCTTGTCGTAGCGTTCTTCGGTGAAGACCTTCGCCATGCCCGCGGCCACTGCCAGCAGCGTCTTGCCCGTGCCGGCGCTGCCGAGCAGCGTGACCATGCGGATCTCGTCGTCCATCAAGAGGTCGAGGGCCATCGTCTGCTGCACGTTGCGGGCCATGATCCCGAAGACCGGCTTGCGCGGGCCCGTGACGGGGATCAGGTGGTCCGTATCAGCGAGTCGGCGTGCGAGGCCCGTGTGGCTGTCGTCGTCCTGATCGCGCAGGATGACGAACTGGTTGGCGTAGATCTCGGGGTTGACGGGTTCGCCGCTGGGGGAGATGCCGCCGGGCGTGTCGCCCAGGCTCGTGAGGCTCAGCATGCGGTCGTGATACAGCTCGTCGATCAGCGAGCCTTCGACATCGAGGCTCACAAACCCGGTGTACAGGCGACCCGCGTCGACCTTCTGGTTCTCGAAGTCCTCGGTCTTCAGCCCCAGCGCGTCGGCCTTGATCCGCGCGTTGAGGTCCTTCGACACGAAGACGACGTTCTGCACGCCCTGCTGCTGAAGGTCGTACGCCACGGCGATGATGCGGTTGTCCGGCTTGTCGGCCGAGAGGACCGGCGGGCGGTCGTGGTTGTTCACGTCGATGCGGACGGTGCCGCCACCGGTCCCCGCGCGACGGGCGGCGTCGGCGTTCTTGCCGCCGACAGGCTCGCCCCAGGCGACACCCTCGACCAAGCGACCCATGCCGCGGAGGCGGTCGAGCTGACGAATGCTCTCGCGTGCGTTGCGCCCGCGGTCGCCCGAATCACGCTTGAAGGTGTCGAGTTCCTCAACCACCACCAGCGGGATGATCACCTCGTGCTCTTGAAAGACAAAGAGCGCGTTCGGATCGTGCAGCAGCACGTTTGTGTCGAGCACGAAATGCTTGATCGTCTTGTCGTTCGAGCCCGCGGCGGCCTTCCGCGTTGAGGTTCTTCCCTCGCTGGAGGTGCCCCGCTCGCGCGATGAGCCGGCACTTTGGCTCGGTCCGGTCGCGGCGCCCTGCGTCGTCTCGGGCACAAACCGCGAGGAGTGCGATGCGTGTGGAATGCTCCGTGTCGAAGAGCCCGTTGTCCGTCCTGGATCGGTCATCGACTCGCTCCGCTCCGAAGCGCCCGGGCGGCCGGGCGGCTTGGCACCCCGATGGCCCCGCCGATTCTCTCCCGCGTGCGCCGCGACGGGCAACGCGGGTGCCTGTGGCTCTCTCTCCGAGGACGATCCGTGTCCGGAATGTTCTCGGCAAGATCTGCCGCGGGTGATGAGCGGAGAATACAAACTCCGCGCAAAATCAGCATCCCCGTTCAATCTCTACGCGGACTGTGGACAAATGTTCCCCCGTCGACGTCCGCGCCGCGATGTTTACGGACCTTGCCAGCGCGCTTGGTCGCACCCGAAAGCGGGCGGAGGCCCTTCCGCGGCCGCGTGAGACGGACGCAACGAAAAGCCTGCGACGACCGTCCGCCACGCCGGCGCTTCGTTTCGATCTGCGTGAAGTTTGCGTAAGGAACGCTCAGGGTGTGCTGATCGCGGGCGTCGCGCTCGGCTTGGCCTCGGGCGAAGTCGCGGGCAAGATCGCGGGCGAAGTCGCCGTCACCGCGGGCTTATACGCCCGGAACTGCGGAGCGTCGATCGTCCCGTTGTCTTTCACCGCCTGCTCGATCAACTTGCCCCACTGCTGGACGTAGGGCCAGAGCTTCGGGTTCTTCTTCGGGTCGTGCTTGTGGTCCATCGCTTCGTCGAGCGACTGCTCGTACGACGCCCCCTGCGTCAGGCTGCGGTAGAGCATCACGCACACGCTCGTCCGCTGTGCGCCCGCGGCACAGTGCACCAGCACGGGCTGGTTCGCCGGATCGCGGATGATCCGCAGCGCCTCGACGTACCCCATCGGATGCCCGGTCCCGTCGCCGTCGAGCGTGAAGGTGATGCGCCGAACGCCGAGCGCCTCGGCCGTCTGCTGCGCGAGCTTTTCGTCGGTGGGGATCCCCTCGTACGCGCCGAGGTCGATGATGGTCTTGATGGCGTGGGCCTCGACGACGCTCTTCGTCGCCGCGGGGGTCAGCCGCCCGGAGCGGTAGAGCTTGCCCTCGTCGACCACCGCGAAGTTCCGCGGGATGAGGTTGTCGCGGAAGTTGTAGCGAACCACCCAGCCCACCGCGATGCCGATGAGCACGAAGAAGACCACCAGCGAAAGCGGGCGCAAGGGCTTGTTCTTGCTGGTCTCATTGGTCTGCACGCTTCATTGTAGTCGCACGCCGCGCAAGCACCTTTCCCAGCAAGGGATGGCCCGCGCCGCGACTTTGCTACCATCGCTCAATGTCCACAGGTCCGAGCCATGACCAACCCGGACGCAAGCCCGCCCGCACCGGCGCACGCTCCGGATCACCCGGTAAGAAGCCCGTCCGCGACGCGCTAGGTCCCTACCGCACGGGCTACCCCGCCGCGGTCGAACGCTTGATCGACGAGCTCGCGGGCCTGCCGGGCGTCGGGCGGCGATCCGCCGAACGCCTGGCCCTCTTCCTCGTGAAATCCGAACAGACCAAAGCCCAGGCCCTCGCCTCCGCGATCGCACAGGTCAAGGCCACGGTCCGCAACTGTGCCGTGTGCTACCACCTCACCGAGGACCGCGTGTGCAAGGTCTGCGCCGACGAGACCCGCGACCGCTCGCTGATCATGGTCGTCGAGCAGCCGCGTGACCTGCTCGCGCTCGAAGCCGCCGGCGTCTTCAAGGGCGTCTATCACGTCCTGCTCGGGCGCATCTCGCCCCTCGACGGCGTCGGTTCGACCGACCTGACCATCCCGGCTCTGCTCGACCGCGCACGTTCGCCGCAAGAGAACTTCGAGGGCGTCCGCGTCCGCGAGATCGTCCTGGGCCTCAACCCCACTCTCGAAGGCGACGGCACCGCCCTCTTCCTCGCCGATCAACTGCAACGCATCACCTCGCTGCGCGTCAGCCGCCTCGCCCGCGGCCTGCCCACAGGCGGACAGCTCGAACTCGCCAACAAGGCCGTGCTCACCGACGCGATCGAAGGCCGACGCGAGGTCTGATCGTTCACATCCGCGTGAGGCGGGCGTACTCGATCACCAGCGTCTTCACCCCCACACCCTTGAACTCCACCGTCACCCGCGGCGTCGCACCGGGGATGTACGCCTTGATCTCACCCACGCCAAACTGCGGGTGACGAACCTTCACACCCTTCGCCCACTCACCACCCCCACCACCCCCCGCACCCCCCGCACCCCCACCACTGCCGCTCGCGCCGCTGGTCGAACCACCGCTCGCCGAGCCCGATCGCGATGCCCCACCCGACGCGAACGAACTCTTCCCCGCACGCGATGCACCACCACCAAAGCCGCCACCTCCACCACCAAAGCCACCGCCTCCGCTCGATCGTCCGTACGCCTTCGATTGCCCGAATCCACCACTTACACCGCCGCCAAAGTCATCATCGAACCCGCCCTGATCGCCATCACCGTCGTCGTGCGACGCGAACGGATCGGACTGATCGCTGATGAGCACCTCGGGCCCGTTCAACTCCTCAAGGAACCGCGAGGCGATGGTGCGTTCGGAGAGGCCGCGGATCGTGCGGAACGTCGCGCTGGTGATGTGCAGCCGCTCCATCGCGCGTGTCGCGCCGACGAAGCACAGCCGCCGCTCTTCCTCAAGCTCGGTCTCGCTCGTCTGCGCCCGCGAGTGCGGCAGGCACCCTTCCTCAAGCCCCACCATCGCCACGCACGGGAACTCCAGCCCCTTCGCCGCGTGCAGGGTCATCAGCGTCACCGCGCCCCGGCTCTGATCCAGCCCGTCCACATCCGCCACCAGCGCCACCTGCGTGAGGTACTGCTGCAGCTTCGCCATGAGGCTGAGCTTCTCGGGTGCCGCCCGTCCGTGCTCGTCAACGCGTGCCTCGCCCGTCTCTGGATCGATATCCGCGTCGGCGATGAGCGTGTCCTCGAAGTCCTTCGCCGAGCTGACAAGCTCCGCGAGATTCTCAAGGCGCTCTTCCTCACCCGGCGCGCGGTACATGTTCTCAAGCCCGCTCTCGCGGATCACGCGTTCGACCAGATCGGGCAGCGAGCCGTAGACCTCGCCGCGCTCGACGCTGGCGCCCATGAACTGATCGCTGGCGGGTTTGCTGTTCCCCGCCCACGCGTCGATCAACTGCACGAACCGCGCCACCGCGCCCGTCGCCCGGGCCGCCAGCCCCGGAACCGCATTCGGATCGCGCAGCGTCTGCAGCACCGGCTGCATTCGTTCACCCGCCGCCTGCACGTACTTCTCGAACGTCGTATCCCCGATCCCCCGCGCGGGCGTATTCACCACCCGCTCCAGCGAAACATCGTCCGCCGGGTTCGCGATCACCCGCAGATACGCCAGGGCCGTGCGGATCTCCTCGCGGTCAAAGAACGCCGTGCCGCGCACGATCGTGTACGGCATGCCCCGCTTGCGCAGCTCGTCCTCGATCACACGCGACAGCGCGTTCGTACGATAGAAAATCGCGAAGTCCTTGTACTCGCATGCCGGCTTCTGCCCGTTCTCGCCCTTCTCCGTCAGCGAGGCGATCCAATCGCCCACCAGCCTCGCCTCATGGTGCTCATCGCGGCACAGCGTGATCCGAATCTTCTCGCCATCGCCCCGCGTCGCAACCAGCGGCTTGTTCTTCCGCTGCAGGTTCCGCTTGATCAGCCGATCCGCAACCGCCAGAATCGGCGCACGCGAGCGAAAGTTCTCCCCAAGCGCGATCACCTTCGAGTTCGGAAAATTCTGCTCGAACTGCAAGATGTTCGAAATGTCCGCCCCGCGCCAGCCATAGATCGACTGGTCCGGATCACCCACCGCGCAGATATTCTGCGGCTGCCTCACCCCGCCCGGGCCCACACCACTCCCGGCGATCAACGACGCGATCAAGAACTGCGCCCGGTTGGTGTCCTGATACTCGTCGATGAGCAAGTAGCGGTACCGCGCGTTCAACTCCGTCCGCACCGCCTCACTCTGCCGGAGCATCTGCGCCGTCAGCAGCAGCAGATCATCGAAGTCGCACGCGCTCGCCGATCGCAACGCCGCCTGGTACGTCGCGTAGATCTTCGCCACCGACCGCGTGTAAAAATCCTGTGCACGCTGGGCATATTCCCGCGCGTCGATCAGCTCGTTCTTCGCCTGCGAGATCGTGCTCAACACCGTCCGCGGCGGGAAGTTGCTCGTATTCAACTGCAGATCACTGATCACCCGCTTGATGAGCTTCGCCTGATCGTCGCTGTCATAGATCGAAAACTCGGGCTTCAGCAAACCCTGCTGCGCCAAACCGCCCAGCTCGCAGTATCGCCGAAGCAGCCGCACGCACAGCGAGTGGAACGTCGTGACCGTCAGCCCGCGCATCGCCTGCGAATCCGCCCCGCCCAGCAGATCCGCCACGCGGTGCCGCATCTCTCCCGCGGCCTTGTTCGTAAACGTCAACGCCAGAATCCGCCAAGGCCGCACACCCGTCCGCACCAGGTGCGCAATCCGCCGGGTGATCACCCGCGTCTTGCCCGAGCCCGGGCCCGCGAGCACCAGCAAAGGTCCGTCAACATGCAACGCCGCCGCCTTCTGGTTGGGCGTCAGCCCGCGCAGCAGCTCGTCATCAGCGCCGCCATAGTTCTGCACACCTTCCGCACGCGGCCCGAATGGCGACCGCGCCATCCCGCTCATCGGACGCGCCGCCGACGCACCCATCGCACCGCCGCCGCCCATCGAACTCGCCGCCGGTCCGCTCGATTGCCCAAGCCCCGCAAGATCATCATCACCAAACCCACCCAAACCCCGCGGCCCCGTCGGTCCGTTCGAGCCGTGAAGTCCGCCGCTGACAGGCCCCGCACCACCAGCCGCGGGCGCAAACGGATCGCCGAACGGGTCCGCGAACGGATCGCCCGTGGGCACCCCACCACCACCCAGCTCAACATCATCTCGCCCGGCCTCGCTCATCCGCCCACTGTAGAGCCAATGCCATCCCGAAGAAAGCACCAACACCAGCACCAACGCCGCGACTCAGCCACTCAGCCACTTCGCTGCTTTGAGCTTTGAGCTTTGAGCTTTGAGCTTTGAGCTTCTCAATACCCATGATCCTCAGCCGCCGACGCACTCTTCCCCTCGCCGCCCTTCGCGTCCGCATGCACCGAAGGTGGCGGCGGCGGCAGCGGGTGCGGCGCCGCATCCCGCGTGATCAACGCCGTGCCGTCCGGCAACCCAACCGCCACACGCGACACCACGTCGCCCTCCAGCTTCCGCGCGAACATCGACCGCTTCGTCTTGCCCATGATCAGCGTGTCGCACCCGTACGTCACCGTGTTGTCCAAAATCTCTTCCACAATGTCCGGGCTGCTCACATAGATCGGAATGAACGGCACCCGATACTGGTGCGCCAGCGCCGCAACCGTCCCCAGCGCTTCCTGCGCCGCCGCATCGTCCTCAATCCGCGGCACGTGGTTCGGGTTCGCGTCCAAAACCCTCAGCGTCCGCACATAGATCGCAAACAGGTTCGCCCCGCGACGCCGCGCCATGTCCACCGCAAACTCCGCCTGCCAACGCCCGCGCGCCGCAAGCATGATCCGCGGCTTGCTCGCGTCCATCGGCACCGGCTGGTGCCTCAGCTCCGCCAGCCAGCCGCGCTCGGGCTCGGGCATCGCCTTCTCGCTCGCCGCCAGTCGCTTGCCAACGAACCGCGCCGTCAGCACACCCAGCACCAGCAGCCCGCAGAAGATCGCCGCCTCGTGCTTTGTCACCGCGATGGTCACAAAGACGCACGTGATCAGCCCCGCAATCGCAAACAGACCCCACCGCTCCCACGACTGGACCTTCAGGTTCTTATTCAGCGCGCAGCACGAAAGATTCAGCGCAATCGCCCCCGTCACGCCGATGGCGTACAGGTGGCTCAGCGGCTCAAGCTGGTAGTAAAAACACAGCAGCAGCACCGGCGCCACGCACGCGATGATCAAAGGCCACTTGGGCATCCCCGAATAGTTCAGCTTCGTCAAGCCCTTGGGCAGCTCATCGTCACGCCCCAGCGCGTAGAGCACGCTGACAATCCCGCCGATGACCGTGTTCGCCGCGGAGATCAGCAAGAGCCCGAAGACAATCGCCGTGACCTTCCCGAACCAGAACCCCGCGGTTTCACCGAACCAACGTTGCCCGCCCTCGATCGCCAGCACCTTCATCGCGTGGGTGTTGATCTCGCTCTTGGCATAGTCGTGCCCCGCGATGTGCAACTCTTCAGCGCCCTTCATCGCGGGCAGGTTCGCCGCGTTCAACCCGATCAACCCCACCAGCGCGATCCCGAAGACGATGTTCAGGATCGCCACCTCACCCAGCACGGGCCAGATGGTCTTCTTGCTGGTCTTCTCCACCGGCTCCTTCATGATGCCGGTCATGTTCGCAACCGCTTCAACCCCCGACAGCGCCAGGATGATCCCCGTGAAGTTCACCCACCGTGTCAGCCACGGGTCGTTGTCCATTTTCATGGCCCGCAAGCCATCGGGAACCCAAGGCAGCACCAGCACCGCCACGACCGCCGAGAGCGCGATGCTCGCCACCGCGATCCACTTCGCCAGTTCACCCGCCGAGCGCGCCCCGAACCAGTTGATCACCCCCAGCACCGCCACCGTCACGGCACACATCGCCACCACGAGCACCTGCCCATCGCCCGCGAGCCCGAAGATCTTCAGATCCCCCGCGCCGAAGTACGCGAAGGCCTCCACCAGCGACAACGACGCCGTCACCGTGTAGTCCGCCAGCAGCAACGTCGCGCCGATGACCGACATGAAAGGCGACAACTGCCTCGCGGCCGAGTACACCCCGCCACCATCCGGAAACGATCGGCACACAATCGTGTACGCCCACGCCACCACCGCCATCAGCACGCTGAGCGCCACCAGGTAGTACGGCGCTGCCAAGCCCAGCGTGACGGCCGCGATCCCCAGCACGTACAACCGGCTCGTCCCCCAGTCCCCGAACAACAAAGGCCCGGCGTGCCAGTGCGTGAGGTTCCGAGGACGCTTCTGACTGACAATCAAACCCGCCATACGTCGCACGCCGATCGAAACACCACCCCCCCGCAGGGCACCCCCAACACCTCAACCGTGCCCAAAGGCACACCCTCGACCGGCGCAGCAGGGGCCAGTGTACCGCCCACACCCGCCCCACGCCGAGGATCGGCGGGCTTGTTCTGACAAAGGTACGCCAAAACGCAAGATCATCGAGCTTACGTCCGCGATTGAGTCACGTACGCACGCGATCGTTCACACACACGATCTTGCCCTCGCCTCGATTCATCCACATATCCCCGATTCACGGGAGATCGACATCCCCCGCTCAACGCTGTCGATCTCTGGCCTACGTTCATCGCATGTCCATCGCCCCGCAGGCCTCCGATCCTTCTTTCGAAACCACGCACGTCCACGCGGCCATCCTTTCCACGGGCGACGAGGTCGTCCTCGGGCAGATCGCCGACACCAACGCGCGGTGGATCGCGGAGAAGCTCATGGACCGAGGGATTGTCCCGGTGCAGCACGCCGCGGTCCCGGATGAGCTGGAGGTCATCGTCGAGGCGATCGAGCGATTGGCCCGCTCGGCGGACCTGCTGATCATGACCGGCGGCCTCGGGCCCACCGACGGCGACCTGACCCGCCACGCCCTGGCGAAGGTTCTGAAAGATGATCTGGTGGTCGATGATGGAGCGTTGGGTGATCTGCGCGCGCTTATGGCCCGGCGCGGGCGCGAGATGTCCGAGCGGCAGGCCCGCCAAGCCCAGCGTCCGCGATCGGCGGTGTGCTTGCCCAACGGCGTAGGAACCGCGCCGGGGCTCTTTGCCCGTGTGAAGCGTGCGGATGGTCGGTGGTGCGAGGTGGTGTGCCTGCCCGGGCCGCCGGGCGAGCTGCGGGATATGTGGGCAAAGCAGGTGGAAAACCGGATGAAACCCAGGCCGGGCTTTCTCGTGCGGACGAGGCTTTTGCACGTGGTGGCGATGCCCGAAGCGGAGGTTTCGGGTTTTCTGAAAGACCTCACCGCACGCCAGCGCGTCGACGGCAAGGCCCTGGTGGGGATGACCGCCTCGGGCGGGGTGATCACCGTGCGGATACGGGTTGAGGGCGAGCTTTCAGAAGCTCAGGCCCAAGAAGCGATCGACTCGGCGGACGCCGGCGTGCGCGCAAAGCTGGGCAAACACGTTGTCTGCGAAGGCGACGGGCGCGGGATCGATCGAGTCGCGCGGGCGATGATCGAGAAACTCTCGGCGAACAAACAGAGCTTCTCGTGCGTTGAGTCGTGCACAGGAGGCGGGCTGGGCGCATTGCTGACGAGCATCCCCGGTTCGTCGAAGGCCTTTGCCGGCGGTCTGATCACGTACAGCAACGAGCTCAAAGCACGATTGGCTGGTGTGGATCCGGAGTTCATTCAGCGGCACGGTGCGGTGAGCGAACCGGTCGCGCGGGCGATGGCGCTTGGGGGGCTCAAAGCCCTGCACACCACGCACTGCGCGAGCATCACGGGCGTGGCAGGGCCTGATGGCGGGAGTGCTGAGAAGCCTGTTGGAACAGTCTTTGTGGCGCTGGCTTCGCGGCTGAATGGTGAAGAACGCGTGGACGTTCGGCGGCTGCTGATCACCGGGGACCGCGAAGACATCCGCCAGCGGGCGGGGGTTGCGGTGCTGGGGATGCTGCACTTTGCGATGGAGGGGTACGCGGTTGGAGAGCCCAAACTGATCTGGCAGGTCAGGGAATAACCGGAAGAGATCCCCAGAAATCGGTGGAAGGGTGTAACCTGAGCGGAGGGGCTGGCATCAAATACACTGATGACGGAGCATTCGGAATGATGCCCCAAGCACCGGGTGAACCCGTGCGGAGCGGGGTTGGGACGGGTTTGACGATCGAAGCGGAGCTGGAAGCGGCGCTCGTAGAGCGGTTGCGCGCCCGGGATCCGGATGCGTATGTCGAGCTTTTGAAGCGATTGGGCGGGCGGATGCTGGCGGTTGCCCGGCGGATGCTGAACAACGAGGAAGACGCACGCGACGCGGTTCAGGAGGCGATGCTCGCGTGCTGCAAACACATCGACACATTTGACGGACGCTCGCAGGTCGGCACCTGGCTGCATCGGATTGTGGTCAACGCGTGCCTGATGAAGAGGCGGAGCCGATCGAGAAGGCCTGAGCGCCGCATTGAGGATCTGCTGCCGACGTTCATCGAGGACGGGCACCAGACCAGGAGCAGTGAATCTTGGGATCGGGAAGGAATCGGGCAGAGCGGGTCGAACGAAGAGATCAGGGCGTTGGTGCGAGAGCGGATCGACGAGTTGCCGGAGGGATATCGGGAGGTGTTGCTGTTGCGGGACATTGCGGGGTTGAGCACCGAGGCGGCCGCGGAGGTACTGGGCATGAAGGAGAACGCGGTGAAAACGAGGTTGCACCGGGCGCGGCAGGCGTTGCGTGCCCTGTTGGACCCGCACTTGCGGGAGGAGGGTTCTCGATGCTGACCTGCAAAGAAGTGCTGGACTTTCTGATGGCGTACATCGACAACGAGCTGGGACACGACGAGCGCGAGGACTTCGAGGCGCACCTGAAGGTGTGCCCGTCGTGCGTGAACTATCTCAACTCGTACCGCGAGACGGTGCGGCTCAGCCGCGAGAGCGCGGGAGGGCGCGGGGGCGAGGTCGCTGGCGATGAGCATGTGCCGAAGGAACTGCTCGATGCGGTTCGGCACGCGATCAAGCATGCGGCGGCTTCGGAAGAGAAGAAGTAGGCACTGGGCACTGGGTTGATCTTTGGCGGAATGAATGACGCGGCTTTGGGCCGCGTTTTTCATTCTTTGTCGGTGCGCACTTCGTCACTGCTTGAGCTGCGTTGTGTGTGAAGATTGCTCGCGGTGCGTCTGTGGGCGTGACGTGTTGACCTCATCGGCATCCAAGGGGGTGTGACGCGTGCGTGTGCATGGGCGTCGGCCGAGGGATTGCCCGGCGGGTGGGGGTGGGTGGGG
>JAVTWO010000040.1:0-15047 GCA_032229765.1 Phycisphaerales bacterium
GAGAATCACGAAGCCCCGGACCCCCTTGGTCCGGGGCTTTTTCGTTGATGAAGCAATAAAGGGGCGTCATCCCGCGTTTCGATACTCGACCATCGGTGAAGAGCCCGGTCACTGATGCGAGGAGCCTTCAATGTTGGGGGAACTGGGTGAAAGGGCGAAGCGGGGTGTGGAGATTCGGGGGGGGGCAACCGCTGAAGCGAACAACAGCTCGGCCGGGGTTTCCGGAGTCGAAGAACAAGGAGTGCCGCCGAATGAACAGTGAGACGATGAATCGTGAACCGCGGGTCGGAATGACCACCGTCTCTTTGGTGCGTGGAATGTCGGCGGGGTTGATGACGCTTTTCGCTCTCGCGGGTTCGAGCGTGAGTGCGGCCTTGCCGCCTGTGCCCGTTCCGCCGGGCAACCCGATCACCGAGAACAAGCGCGTGCTGGGCAAGATCCTCTTCTGGGATGAGCAGCTCTCCACGGGCAACACCATGTCGTGCGGCTCGTGCCACGTGCCGAACCGTGCGGGCGCCGATGCGCGTGAAGGCCGCCACCCGGGCGTTGACGGCGTGTTGAACACCGCCGACGACATTCTCGGCTCACCCGGCGTGATCAACTCGAACTCCGACAAGGACTACGTTCGCGACGCGATCTTCGGCATCAACGCGCAGGTGACCAACCGCACCGCGATGCCCGTGATCAACGCGGTCTACTCGCCCACCATGTTCTGGGACGGGCGGGCGACGGGCACGTTCCGCGATCCGCTGACCAACGCGGTGATCCTGAACAACGGCGGCGCGCTCGAGAGTCAGGCCGTGGGCCCGCCCTTAAGCGATGTCGAGATGGCGCACGACAACGTGAACTGGGCCGAAGTGACGGAGAAGCTCTCGCGGAGCATGCCGCTGAACTTGGCGACGAGCATCCCCAGCGACGTGGCAACGGCGCTGACGGATCGGCCTTCGTATCCCGATCTGTTCCTGCGGGCCTTCGGCGATCGCCAGATCACCCCCGCGCGGATCGCCCTGGCCATCGCGACCTACGAGCGCACGCTCATCAGCGATCAGTCGCCCTTCGACCGTTTCGTCGCGGGAGAGACCACCGCGATGACGCAGGCGCAGATCCAGGGCATGAACGTCTTCAACTCGCCCGGTGCGGCGTGCAACGTCTGCCACACCGCCTTCCAGGGCCCGCCCGCCCCTCCGGGGACCGTTGGCTCGGGGATCTTCTCGAACTTCACGTTCCGCAACATCGGTCTGCGCCCGCCGGCGGAGGATCTGGGGCGTCAGCTTGTGACGAACAACCCCGCCGATCGCGGTCGGTTCAAGGTTCCTTCGCTGCGCAACGCGGGTCTTCGGCGGAACTTCATGCACAACGGGCAGTTCAGTAACCTCACCGATGTGATCCGCTTCTATGCACGTTTGCCCGGTGCGGCCCCGCGCTTTGCCGACAACCTCGACCCGGTGGTGGCGAACATCAACCTGCCCCCATCGCCCCCGCCGCCCGCGCCGACCTCCGCCGCCGCGTTGCAGGACTTCATCCAGAACGCGCTGACCGACCCGCGCGTGGCGAACCAGACGTTCCCCTTCGATAAGCCCACGCTCTTCGGCGAGCGCCCGGGCGATCGTCCCACGAGCCTCGGCGGCGGCGTCAACGGCAGCGGGAACATCCTCCCCGTCATGATCGCCGTCAGTCCGCCGATGATCGGCAACCTGGAGTTCCGCGTCGGGCTCTTCAACGCGCTGGGAAGCTCCGCCGCTCAGCTTGCGATCTCCGATCAGCCCCCGGTCAACGGGCGGATCAACCCGAGCTTCTTCGCATCGCTGAACACCACCTCGGGTCTTGGTGCGGGCAACGGGATGGCCACCGCGCACTGGGCGCTGAACCCGCGCCAGTGGAAGCCCGGGCAGACGATCTACATGCAGTGGTTCGTCGTTGACCCCGCCGCCCCGCTGGGTCAGGCCCGCTCAAATGTTGTCAGCGCGACGCTCTTCTGCGGCAGCGCAGGGTGCTTCACCGCGCCGTGCAACCCGGCGGACATCGCCGCGGACAACGGCGTGCCGCTGCCGCCTTTCGGCAACGGGCGCGAGAACAGCGGCGTGAACGAGGGCGACTACAACGCGTTCTTCGCCGCCGACGGCTTCTTCGAAGGCGGGATCAACTGCGACATCGCCTCGGACGACGGCACGCCCCTGACGGTCGCGACGACGTTTGTCAGCAACAACTCGGGCGTGAACGAGGGCGATTACAACTGCTTCTTCAACGCGTTCTTCACGTCGTGTCAGTGATGTGTGCCGGGTGTAAAAGAGGCTGAGTGATCGCCTCACCGGCACGATCAACCGACCATCAACAACCGATCAACAACCAGGCCCCGTCGGACCATCCGACGGGGCTTTTGTTGCGCAGTCACTGCGCGTCGGATTGAGAGCGAAGCCCGCGCGTTTCGAGAAGCGTTCACACTTCAAGCGATGCACGGCCGCGCGGTGATGCATTGAGAAGCGGCAGTTTCTCATCACACAAACTTGACCGTTCATGTTGACACGCCGGGTGGCAAACCAAGCCATTCAGGCTGATATCGATCTTCAGCGTGCTCGTCACTGTCACGAAGCGTTCACGAGAAGCACACACGCGCGTGGATCCGCGTGCGATCTCAAAGCACCGGTTCGATTCTGCGAGCAAACAAAAAGCCTTCGCGTGGTCTTCATCGTGTCTTCACTCACACAAGCTTCACCAAACCAACGCGCCGTCTTGGCGCAAACCCGCGCTTTGCCAAGTAATGTTGTTTCCGCTTGCAAGGAGTAAGCGGAGAGACACACCACGGAGCCGTCCATGCCCACGACGTCGATCTCGAAGCCCTCACGCACGCACGCCAACGCCCTCTCCGCCCGCGCCGCGTTCACGCTCATCGAGCTGCTCGTGGTCATCGCGATCATCGCGCTGCTGGTGGGGATCCTGCTCCCCTCGCTGGGCTCGGCCCGCAAGGAAGCCCGCGCGATCAAGTGTGCCGCCAACGCCCGCTCCGTCGTGCAGGGCGTGACGATCTACCTCACCGACTCCCGGGGCAACTACCCCGCCTCGTACGTCTACGGCAGCGACACCACCAGCGGCGCGTGGCGCCTGCAGGATCAGCAGGACGCACACCCGCAGCCCGGCAACGGCTACGTCCACTGGTCCTACGCCCTCTTCAGCGGCGGCAACATCCCCGAGAACGCCTTCGAGTGCCCCGAGGTCTGGAACGGCGGCGCGCCCCGCACCAACCCCGGCAACAACGCCGAGGACTGGGAGTCGGGTCAGGTCAACGACACCGGCAATAACGCCCCGTCTGAGAATCCCAAGGACCGCCAGGTCAAACGCATGGCCTACACGGGCAACGCCGCGATCTTCCCCCGCAACAAGTTCAACGGCAGCGGCTCGCGCCTCAACCGCTTCGTCAAGGACAGCGAAGTTTCCAACGGCAGCAAGACCATCCTCGTCACCGAGTTTTTCAACACCACCAACTGGGTCTCGCTCAAGGACGACGGCGACAAGATCAAAAGCCACCGCTCCATCATGCCCTTCGTCGGCCTCTCCTCCGGTGCCGATGTCTACAACGAGCCCAACGGCGGCGGCGGCATCCCCCGCTTCGCCTATCCCCAGCTCTCCGCCATCCTCCCCTCCGATCAGCTCGGCGCCAACGCCATCGCCAACAACAACAGCTCGCTCAACGCCGTCGGGCGTCACCACCCCGGCAGCAACGACCGCTACGGCGGGACCGTCAACTTCGCCTTCGTCGACGGGCACGTCGAACGCCTGAAGGTCCTCGAAACCGTCGAGAAGAAGCTCTGGGGCGATCGTGTCTACAGCCTCACCGGCACCGGCACGAAGGTCCGTCCGTAATCGTTTCTCACTGAAGCGCCCGGCAACCCCGGGTGCTGACATTCCGAGCCCGCACGGCCGCGGGCGACATCCCGGTTCCGACCGCTCCACATCATGCCACCGATCGCGCAGGCACACGCCCACCGCGATCGGTCCGTTCAGACCTTGACGTCCCTCACCCGCCGGCGCGTGCCGTGCGGTGCCCGCTGTCACTCGCCATCACCCCGCCCCTTTTCAGGAGAGATTCATGAACGCGAAGAACCGTCTCATCGCCTCCACCCTTGTGGCCTTCTCGGGCCTCGCCTGCGGCATCGCCCAGGCTCAGGACAACGTTGTCAACGTCACCGGCGCAACCCTCTTCCAGAACTTCTTCATCTCCCCCTCTTCCACCAACGACTTCCTCGACGTCGACGCTGACGGCATCTCCGCCCTCGCGGGCAACGGGCCCGACCAGCTCTGCGCCGGCTCCATCCCCAGCGGCTCGTTCTTCAACGTGAACTACCGCGTCGTCGGCTCGGGCAACGGCGTCACCGAGACCTTCCGCTGGAGCCAGACCTTCCAGACCACCCTCACCGCCCCCGGCGCCCTCGCCCCCAGCGGGAACGCCCTCTCCGCCGCCTACTTCAACCGCAACCAGTACTCCGTCAACGGCGTGCTCAACGGGCTGGCCAACGGTGCGAACCCCGCCAGCGTCCCGATGACCACCCAGACCGTCGCGCCCTTCGGTGGGCTCTACTCCGCCCCGGGCATCGCCTCGGGCGGCGGCATCCGCATCGATCTGGGCATCACCGACGTTCCCGCTTCCTTCGCCGTGCGCTTCGGCAGCTCCAGCGCCGCGAACTTCAACAAGACCCCCGGCTCCAACGGCTACGGGCAGAACCCCGGCTTCGGTCGCAACCGCGACGGCTCCGCCAGCACGCAGACCAGCCTGCTGACCCCCATCTCCAACACCAACGCCGCCGTCGCGCCGCTGTACAACCTCAACCTCTTCGCGCCCCCCGCGCTCCCCGACGCCAACACCGTCTTCGACACCCCCGTGGCCATCTCGCCCATCGCCGCCATCACCAACTTCGGCACCGGCATGCGCCAGATCAAGGTCTCTGAGCTGCGCCACCTGAACGTCACCGGCCGCCTCCCCAGCGGTGAGAACCTCATGTTCGTCACCCGCGACGCCGGCTCGGGCACCCGCAACGGCTTCTGCAACTCCATCGGCCACGACCCCTCGTGGGGCGCGGGCGAGAACATCGGCGTGCAGAACACCGCCCAGATCAACTTCATCACCGGGCCCGATTACCTCCCCAGCTTCAAGGGCGGCACCGGGCAGCTCGAAAGCACCGTCCTGAACAGCCGCCTGGGCATCGGTTACTCCGGCGCTGAACGCGCAACCCAGGGCAGCGCCCCCGGCAGCTACATCTCCGGCGGCCGCCTCGAGTTCCTCGCCGTTCAGAACGACATCATCGGCGGCACCGTCTACGCCCGCCCCTCCATCGGTAACCTCCTGAACAACAACGCCAACGGCTTCAACATCTCCGGCGTCCAGACCTTCGTCTCCGTCGGTGACCCGCGCAACCAGAACGAGATCGGCGGCACCCCCGGCAACACCAACCCCCGCATGCGCAACCCCGCCGCCGCCGCCTACCTCAACAACATCACCCGCTCCATCGAAGCCTTCGTCAGCGTCCCGGGCGGCGGTGAGACCGTCTTCACCCCGGCCGAGTACCTCGCCGACCGCTTCATCCTCGTCGGCGCTGCGGAGTTCATCCAGAACCCGCTCAACCCCACCCAGCTCATCCCCAACCCCGCGCTGCACCAGACGCTGAAGAGCTACCTGCTCAGCAACAGCACCCTGGGCTCCGCCGCCTACACCACCTTCGGCACCGTCACCCTCAACGGGCAGACCCCCGCCCGTCAGGTCGGGATCGTCTACACCGACGGCGTGGCGAACGGCGCCAACTTCATCGACCAGGCCGGCAACACCTTGAACTACAACGTCAACCTCCCCACCAGCCGCAACCGCATCAGCGGTGACTTCGACGGCAACGCCCTCCGCAACGTTGCCGACACCCGCGAGATGCTCCTGGCCTTCCGTCAGCGCAGCGGCGGCGCCGCGTGGAACGCCCCCAACGGCACCGGCGACATCGCCGGCGCTCCGGGCACCTCAGCCGTCATCGAGATCCTCGGTGACTTCAACTGCGACGGCAACTTCGACCGCCACGACGTCCGCTACTTCGCCGACGGCCTCGCCGTCGCCACCGCCGCCGTCAACTCCAGCCCCTCCAACATCGGTCGCCTCGACCGCAAGGCCGGCTTCACCGCGGTTGACACACAGTGGGCCTCCATCACCGGCACCAACAACAACTTCTTCGGCACCGTCCTGGCTACCGGCGCGAACTACGCCCCGGGCGACAGCCGCGGTGACGTCGCCAACTCCACCGGTCGCGTGACCCCGGGCTTCCAGCCCATCGGCGCCGAGGGTCCCTCTACCGGCACCAACTCCGTCCCCGTCGCGCAGCGCAACCGCATCGACGCCTTCGACATCGACTACGTCTACAAGCAGTTCAAGACCAACGCCCGCGTGACCGACGGGGCGCTGAACTGGTCCAACGAGGCCGAGGCCGTCGGCGGCGACCTCTCTTGCGATATCTCCTCCGACCTGGTCATCGATCAGGCCGACGTCAACGAACTCGTCCAGGGCATCCTCAAGACGACCCTCGGCGACGCCAACCTCGACGGCGGCACCACCTGCGCCGACCGCACCATCATCACCAACTCCATCGCCACCCCGCCCGCCGTCAAGTCCTGGGCCAACGGTGATCTCAACGGCGACGGGCTGATCAACCAGGCCGACCTGGACATCTGCAACTCGTGGCTCCGCTGCTCCCCCGCCGACATCGCCTACGACGACGGCACCGTCATCAGCGGCAACCTCGCGGGCGTCAACGGCGGCGTCAACGAGGGTGACTTCAACGCCTTCTTCGCCGCCGACGGCTTCTTCTTCCAGTCGGGCCTGGGCACCGGCGCCATCGGCCTCTCCTGCGATATCGCCTTCGACGACGGCAACGCCCTCCCGCCCTTCGGCGCCAACACCGGTGTGAACAACGGCGTCAACGAGGGTGACTACAACCTCTTCTTCAACAACCTCTTCCTCCCCTGCAACTGCCTCTAAACCAACCCCTCGCCGCGGAGGTTCACCTCCTCCGGCATGCATGACAGCAACACAGGCCCCGGCGCGTTCGATCGCTCCGGGGCCTTTTCGTGCCGGTCCGAACCGCAACCTCATGTCTTACAAGGGAAACCCCTCAGAGAAACACCTCGATCTGTGTGCATGATTTCGCCTACGATCGGCTCACCTTGACAGCACAATCGCCCATGATCGCGGCTTTTGGGTATAATACTGGCATTTTTCTGTGCATGTTCGCGTAAGATCGATCCAAATATTCAGATGATCGCCGCACGTGTCAAACTGATCTGTCCAAAATCTCGGCTGGCACACACGTCAATCTGGGGTATCCTTTTCTCGGACCGTTTGGAGGCGCATCGAACAATCAGCGTTGATCGCTTGGCGTGAAGGAAACAGTGAATCGGCCGAAAGCCCACCGGCCGCCCGCCGTTCCTTCGCGTCAGTGGTCTTCACCGACGCATCCTTGTCTCTGTGCCGGATGTCGGTGTGTTTTTGTTTCTCGGGATTCCCCGAGCCGTTACGCTGTCCGCCCATTCCCGCTTGACGGGGAGAAAGGTCTTTCGCTCATGAGTATCTCGCGCAACCGCAGCTCGTCTGTTCTGCTGCTCGCGGCGATCGCCGGTTCGTTGAGCGCTGCCCACGGGCTGAACGCTCAAACCGCCACTCGCATTGCCGACATCAACAACTCGCTCAACCCCATCGGCAACAGCAGCAACCCCAGCAAGTTCGCCTCGATGGGTTCCTATGTCCTCTTCCAAGCGAGCGACCCCGCGCACGGCACCGAGCTCTGGCGCTCCGATGGCACCACCGCCGGCACCGCCATGCTCAAGGACATCAACCCCGGGCCCGTCGGGTCCAACCCCGCTGAGTTCACCATCGTCGGCTCCAAGGCCTACTTCATCGCCAACAACGGCGACGGCGCCGACCTCTGGGTGACCGACGGCACCTCCGCCGGCACGCAGCGCGTCAAGGCCATCACCGGCGCCGTCGAAGGCACCGCCGCCCCCGAGCGTTGGTGGATCTGCAACGTCAACGGCACCATCTTCTTCGTCGCGGGGACCAACGACACCGGCGCGGAGCTGTGGAAGTCCGACGGCACGGCCGCGGGCACCGTCCTGGTGAAGGACATCCTCCCCGGGCCCTTTGGCGCGAACATCAAGAACTTGCGTGCGGTGGGCAACAAGCTTTTCTTCTCCGCTTCTGACACGGGACTCGGCAACGAGCTGTGGGTCAGCGACGGCACCGAGGCCGGCACCGTGCAGGTGAAGGACGTCAACCCGGGCGATCTGGGTGGTGAGCCGCAGAACCTCACGGCGTACAACGGCAAGCTCTACTTCGCCGCCGACGACGGCGTGACGGGCAATGAGTTGTGGGTCAGCGACGGGACCGAGGCTGGCACGCAGCGGTTGGCGAACATCCGCACGGGGATCGACTCATCGAACCCGAAGCTCTTCACCCAGTTCCAGGGCTGGCTCTACTTCGTGGTCGACAGCCCCGCGCCGAACGCGCAGAGCATGTACCGCACGAACGGGACGGTGGTTCAGCCCGCCGCTGGGTATGACTGGGGTCAGCAGGTCACGCGGTTCAGCGAGATCGTGACGACGCCGACGACGATGTACTTCGCCGCGTACACCACTTCGGATGGCGAAGAGCTTTTCCGCTTGAAGAGCACGGGGCTGGGCGCGGAGATCGCCGCGAACATCATCGTGGGCCTGGCGGGTTCGGTGCCGCGGTTCATCACGCCGGTGGGCGAGACGCTGTACTTCTCCGCGAACGACCTTGCTCGCGGGTTTGAGCTCTACAAGTATCAGAACGGTTCCGCGGTGCTTCTGAAGGACATCAACAGCGTCGGCGGCGGGTCGAGCTATCCGAAAGAGATCACCGCCATCAGCAACGGCAAGGTCCTCTTCTCCGCCTTCGACGGCGTCAACGGCATCGAACTCTGGGGCTCCGACGGCTCCACCTCGGGCAGCGTCCTCATCAAAGACATCAACAACGGCAACGGCGATTCGTACCCCGCGAATCTCTCCGACCTGAACGGCAAGCTGATCTTCTCGGCCGACAACGGGCTGGGGCAGTTCCTGCAAGGGCGCGAGCCCTACGTCAGCACGGGCACGAGCGCTTCCACGCAGCGGCTGAAGGACGTGAACCCCGACGAGGCCAGCGGCATGGGAACGGGCGACTTCTTCGTCGTCGCGCAGGCCCGTGCGTACTTCCCCGCGACCACCGTTGCCAACGGGCGCGAGCTGTGGACCACCGACGGCACACCCGCCGGCACCGTCCTGCCGCGCGATATCGGTCCGCTCACCGCCTCGGGCATGACCGCCGCGCAGAACTACGCCACCGTCGGTGACATCGTCTACTTCCCCGCCACCGACACGCTCGGCGGGACCGAGCTGTGGCGCTCCGACGGCACCAACGCCGGCACCTTCCGCGTCCGCGATATCAACCCCGGCTCGACTTCGAGCATCGGCGTCCTGGGCAACTTCTCCGTCGCCAGCGTCGGCTCCACCGTCTACTTCGGTGCCAACACCTCCACCAACGGCGTTGAGCTCTACAAGACCGACGGCACCAGCGCGGGCACCTCACGCATCACCGATATCGCCCCGGGCACCGCGTCGTCCAACCCGCTGCAGTTCACCGCGTTCAACAACACGCTGTACTTCACCGCGAACAACGCCGCCTTCGGGCGTGAGCTTTACCGCATCAACCCCGTCGGCGGCGCGGCGCAGCTTGTGGCGAACATCGGTCCGGGCGGGCTCGACGGCATCGTCGCCGCCACCACCGCCGCCCCGGGCCCGGTGGTTTCCAACGGCAAGCTCTACTTCGTCGCTGATGATTCGGTGAACGGGCCGGAGCTGTGGGTCTCTGACGGCAACCCCGCTAACCCCAGCGGCACGTTCATGCTGAGTGATATCAACCCGGGCCTCAGCGGCTCGCGCATCTCACGCATCACCGCCGGTCCGAACGGGCAGACGTTCTTCTCTGCCGACAACGGCGTCAACGGGCGCGAGCTGTGGGTCACCGACGGGACCGATCGCGGCACCCGCATGGTCCGCGATATCAACCCCGGTGCCGAGGGCTCAATCACCAGCTCGCGTTGGGTCATCTTCAACAATCGGTTGTATTTCGCGGCCGACGACGGTTCGTTCGGTATCGAGCTGTGGACCAGCGACGGGACCGAGGGCGGGACCGTCCGCCTGACCGACATCAACCCCGGTCGCGGCTCCAGCAACGTCACCGAGCTGCGTGTTTCCAACAACGCGCTCTACTTCACCGCCACCGACGGCGTCACCGGGCAAGAGCTCTACGTCCTCAGTGGGCGCTGCTCGCCGGCGGACATCGCCACCAGCGCCGGCATCCCGGGCTCCGACGGCGCCGTGAACGAGGGCGACTACAACGCCTTCTTCGCCGCCGACGGGTTCTTCTTCCAAGCGGCGCAGGGCCCCGCGGCGATCGGCTCGTTCGTCGACATCGCCGACGACTCGGGCACCGTCCCCCCGGGCCCGGAGAACTCGGGTGTGAACGAGGGTGACTTCAACGCCTTCTTCAACAGCTTCTTCCTGGGCTGCTGAATGAATGAAGGTCGGTGAATCGTGAATCGACAACCGCGTGCGCGAGACGGTGAATCGCGACGCGTCAACGGAGTTTGTCTCTCCTCGACCGGCCCACGCCAACGTGTGGGCCGGTCGTGTTGTCTGGCTTTCTTGCGGCCGATCGATGAACCACAACGCACCGCGCGGCACAAGGTGCCGGCCCGTTGAAGCGTTTCATACGGGGAACTTCCCCAAACAGCGGAAGAACATGGATGCGGAGATTCAGGATTTTCCCGCGTTTGTGCGGACTTTGGATTGAAACCCATCTCACTGTGGTAGTCTTTCTCTGAACTGTTGTTGAACCGAGCGTCGGGTCACTCGTGCCCACGCTTCAACACCGCCCCAAAGTCGGGGCAGAAAGACCCACACCATGAAGAACGCTCCCGCCCGTCTGCTTGGTATCGCCGCATTGACGTTGCTCAGCGGCCAATCGATCTCGATGGCGCAGTGGTCAAGCGACGCGGCGGTGAACACGCCCGTCTGCACCGAAGGGGGTGATCAGGTTCAACCCAAGATCAAGCGGGCGCAGGACGGCTCGTTCTACGTGTCGTGGTTCGACAACCGCAACGGCGGCAACGACGTGTACATCCAGAAACTCAACAGCGAGGGTGTGCCGCAGTGGACAACCAACGGCATCCTCGTTGCTGATCGCAATCAGTCTTCAACACAGGACTACGACCTCGAAGTCGATAACAACGGCAACGCGATCCTCGCCTTCGGCGATGACCGTCAGGGCGGGCTGCTCACCACCGTCGCTCGGATCGACTCCAACGGCACCATCGCCTGGCAGCGCACACTCGCCAGCGCGGGGACCTTCAACGCCGACCCGAAGCTGCTGATCATGAGCGACAACTCGATCGTGGTCGCCTCGAACGTCAGCAACACCATCGAGCTGTACCGGCTGAACAATGTCGACGGGACGAACGTCTGGGGCGGCTCGGGGCGCGTGACGCTCTCGGAGGCCAGCCGTCCGTACATCACGGGCGATCTGTGCCGGGCGAACAACGACGGGTTCTGGATCACGATCCAACGCCGCGCGGGCACGCAGATCTTCAACGCACGCCATGTCTATGTGCAGAGGTTCGACGCTCTCGGTCAGCCTCAGTTGCCTAATCCCGGCGCGCCGCTCGCGCAGCCGATCTGGACCACCGACGGACTCTCGATTGCGTTCTACCCCCCCGCGGTCAGCGACGGCAACGGCGGTCTGGTCACCGCGTGGTACAGCGGCGGCAGCTCGGCGCTCCGCGCACGCACTACACGGCTCAACGATTCGGCTTCGCCCGTTTATGCCGCTCCGGGGCTCTTCGGCAGCTCGATCAACCAGCTCGCCGCGAGCATGAGCTATCTGACGTCGAACAACGAGACGTATATGTGCCTGCAGTCGGCGAACGGCTCGCAGAACCAGCAGGGAGTCAGCGCGCAGAAGTTCGACGCCTCGGGCAACCCGCAGTGGGGGGCCGACGGCAGGACGATCCTCGCCCTTGATTCCTTCCCCAAGAGCTTCGTGCAAGGCCTCGCCGACCCGACGGGGTACACCGTGGTGTGGTTCAACTACAGCGACGCGGTGAACTTCACCGTTCGCGCCACGCGACTGAACCCCGACGGCACCGACACGTGGTCGCCCTCGAGCATCATCGACGTCAACAGCAACGTGAACGTCAAAGGCCGATTGGCGATCGAACGTGACGGGAACGACGGTGCGGTCGTCGCCGCCTGGCACGAGAGTCGTTCCGGCAACGCCGACATCTTCGTGCAGCGCATCACCAAGACCGGCATCCTGGGCGTTGATGCCGCCGCGGGCTGCAACCCGGCTGATATCGCCTGCGACGACGGCACGCCGCTGGGGAATGCCCCGGGCTGCACCAACAGCACCTTCGGGCCCAACGAAGGCGACTACAACGCCTTCTTCAGCGCCGAAGGCTTCTTCTTCCAAGCCGGTCAGGGTCTTGCCGCGGTCGGTGGCACCTGCGACATCGCCTGCGATAACGGCGACCCGCTCGTCGGCAACCCCGGTTGCACAAACAACGGCGTCAACGAAGGCGATTACAACTGCTTCTTCAACAACCTCTTCCTCTCATGCATCTGATGAACGCCGCTGGAATGAACACGTACGAGCTGAAGGCCAACCGACACCTAGGCGGCTCGTGAAACGTCGCCGCTCTGGCTAAGCCGGGTCGGGATTGTGAAGAGTTCAACGAAGTTGTCATCAAACCCCCAGGCCCCGGGCTTCTTCAGTCCGGGGCCTGTCGTTTCATCACCCAAAGGCACAGGAATCAACTGGGGTGGTGGCGGGTGGGGGGTAGCGTGGATCGGTGCTTTGCCTCGTCGTTGAGGCAGAACACGGTAATTCTCGCAAAAACCAAGGGGGAATACTCCGTGGATCTCCCTTGCGGCTCCGCGCGTTTGCAGTATTCTCTTTAATGGCTCTGTTTGTGTGCGCCGGGTTCCCCATTTCCGCGGTGGGTTCGATGTTTTTCTGCTCGCGCTGACCGCACAACCGTCAAGGAGATCGATCATGAAAAACCACACCGTTCGTTTGGCCATTCTCGCGCTGCTCGCTTCAACCGGCAGCGCCATCGCGCAGAACCGCCTTGTCGCTGTGACCAGCGGCAACACGCTCTACGAGATCAACCCCACAACCGGCGCGGGCACGAACATCGGCACCGTGAGTTCCAACGCCGGCACCACCGGCGGGCTCGCCTTCGACTGCGCAACCCAGACCCTCTGGGTCACCTCCACGGGCAACGACAACCTGTACACGCTCGATCTCAGCACCGGAACCGCGACCCTCGTGGGGTTCTACGGCAGCAGCACCGTCGTCATGCACGGGATCGAGTTCGACAACTCCACCGGCACGCTCTACGGCGGCAGCGACGGCACCCTCTACTCCATCGACCGCACCACCGGGCTCGCTACCGCCATCGGCCCCTCCGGCACCACCTCATTCTTCAACCTCGGGTATCACCGCCGACTCGATATCCTCTTCGGCACCAGCAGCACCACCGACTCGATCTACACCATCAACCGCGCCACCGGACAAGCCACGCTCCTCTCCGTCCTGGGCAGCGGCATCAGCAACCCCCACGCCCTCGCCTATCACAAAGACAACGGCGGGCTCTACCTCATCGACACCGGGACCGATGGTCTGTACCTGATCGACACCGATACCGGCGTTGCAAACCGTGTCGGCGACATCCCCACCAACAACATCCTCGGTCTGGCGTACGTCAGCAGCGACTGCGCAGAGCCCACCGTTCCCAACGGTTCCGGGTATGTCACGCCGTACAACACGATCGCGGGCAACTCCGTCACCCTCAATGTCCGGGCGCTGCCCGTCGCCGGTGCCAACCCTTCCACGGGCATCTTCGCCACCGCCAATCTCTCCTCCGTCGGCGGCGGTTCATCGGTGCTTATGACCGCCGGACCCAACAACACCTTCTCCCTCACCACAAGCACGC
This sequence comes from Phycisphaerales bacterium, assembly GCA_032229765.1. Taxonomy (GTDB): domain Bacteria; phylum Planctomycetota; class Phycisphaerae; order Phycisphaerales; family UBA1924; genus JACVCS01. The sequence continues at coordinate 14,073 of JAVTWO010000040.1, forward strand.
TCTCGACGCTCACGGCCGGGATCTACTCCTTCCCCATCACCATCACCGACGCCCAGGGACGAATCGGCAGCGCTGAGGTCGCCGTGCGTCTCCGCGGCGGCCCGCCCTCCGGCTTCACCGCTGAGGTCGAACCCAACGACTCGAAAGCCAACGCCAACACCGCCACGCTCGCGCCGGGCTCGGGTGTCTTCGGCTACACCACCGGCACCAGCACCACCGTGCCGGGTGACACCAGCGCTGACTATTACCTCATCAAGACCGGCAACGCCGCACCGGGCATTTACCGCCACCGCATGGTCATCAACACCATCGGCACCGCCGGTCACACCGGTACGATCCGCGGCCTGACTCAAACCAGCGGTAACATCAACCCGGGCACCGACTCCACACTCCAAACCTCCAGCACCAGCTCCACCCCGCCCCGGTTCAATCAGTGGTACGGCTTCGGCAAGGGCGAGCAGATCTACTACCGCGTCACAGGCGGCACCTCCACCACCTCCGACTACACCTCCACCCTCGAAACCGAAGCCGTCACCCCCATCGAACTGACCACCCCGCTCCAGGCCGGTTCGATCACCATCTCCCGCGCCGCCGGCGTCACCACTTCGATGGACTACGTCTTCTACGATTCAACCTTCACCGCCCTGAGCGACTTCCTCTACGAAGGCACAACGTCGATCACACGCACGTTCGCCCCGGGGACGTACTACGTCGGCGTCTCGAACGTCAACACCGCCGACAGCCGCCCGACCCCGGCGGAGTCTACCGGTCGCAGCAGCGGCGTATTCGATAACCCCAACGCGGTCATCAACTCATCCACAACCCTCGTGGCGGCGATGGGTCTGAAGTTCGTCGACAGCACCTTGAACAACATCGAGATCGGCACCCCGAAGACCGAGCCTTTCCAGGTCGTCTGGGTCAAGTTCACCGTCGCGGGCGGCGCGGCCGCGGGCTGCAACCCCGCCGACATCGCCT
>JAVTWO010000041.1:0-2700 GCA_032229765.1 Phycisphaerales bacterium
TTGGATATTCCGGAGAAGGAGGGGGTGGCGAAGGGGAAGGCGTTGGACCTGGCGTGTTGTGCGTCGATTGAGAACTTTGACGCGCAGATGGTGGGGACGAGCAACTATGAGGCGATTGCCGGGTCGGATGTGGTGGTGGTGACGGCGGGGGTGCCGCGGAAGCCGGGGCAGAGCCGGGATGATCTGGTGCAGATCAACGCGGGGATTGTCAAGAGCGTGGGGGAGAACATCAAGAAGTTTGCGCCCAACGCGATTGTGATCGTGGTGAGCAACCCGCTGGACGCGATGGTGTACGTGATGTGGAAGGCGACGGGGTTCCCGGCGCACCGGGTGATCGGGCAGGCGGGGGCGTTGGATGTGGCGCGGTACAAGACGTTCCTGGCGTGGGAGCTTGGGGTGAGTGTTGAGGACATTCAGGGGCTGCTGCTGGGCGGGCACGGGGACGACATGGTGCCGCTGCCGAACCGGACGAGCGTGAACGGGATCCCGATCAGTGATTTGCTGAGCGCGGAGAAGATCAACGCGTGCGTGGAGCGTGCGAAGGGTGGCGGGGGTGAGGTGGTGAAGCTGATGGGGACGAGCGCGTGGTATGCGCCGAGCGCCGGGACGATCGAGATGGTGGAGGCGATCGTGCGTGACAAGAAGCGTGTGATCGCGTCGGCGGCGTACTGCGAGGATCAGTACGGCGTGGCGCCGGGGCAGAAGGGGAAGGGGTATTTCGTGGGTGTGCCGGCGGTTCTTGGGGCGAAGGGCGTGGAGAAGATCATCGAGTTCAAGATGGACGCGACGGAGAAGAAGTTCATGGACGAGTCGATCAGCCACGTGCGCGATCTGGTGGGCGTGGTGAAGAAGCTGTATCCGGAGATGGCTTGAGCGGAGCTCAAAGCTCAGAGCTCAGAGCTCAAAGCTCAAAGCTCAAAGAGGCAAAGTGGCTGGGTTGTCTGTTGATGCGTTTTTCTGCGATTGCTTGTTGCCCGTTCCCGATTGCCTTGTTGCTCTTCGGTGGTTGATTGACTCTTCGTTTGGGTTGGCTTGATTCCTTGGATTCAATTTGATTCGGAGCTTGCGATGTTGAGCACGAAGACTGGCGCGTTGGTTTTGGCGGGTTCGTTGGGGTTGGCGGGGGTTGCGGTGGCGCAGCCGCCGGCGGTGCCGATGCCTGAGGCGCCGAAGGCTGTGGTGCCTGTGGCGTTGCCGGCGGCGGCGGTGACGAGCACGGACGCGGAGATCAACAGGGCGGTGAAGCTGGTTTCGGGGAGCTTTGCGAGCAAGGCGGTGGGGGCGCTGCCGGCGTTGGTGTTCCGCAGTGCGGTGGTGAATGTGAAGGATCTGGATAACGCGGTGTACTTTGAGATTGCGCGTGAGGACTCTGGGTGGGCGCCGTTCCGGCAGGGGATCATCACGTTTTTCAAGGACGCGAAGGGGACGTTGTATATGCGGGTGCTCGACCCGGCGCGGGTGAACGCGGGGTTTGGCAACGCGGTGGCGGGGCTGTTCGCGGCGCCGGAGGCGTTCCCGCTTTTGGGGCTTGATAAGTTTGTGGTCAATACGCAGATTGCGTTGAAGCCGACGGCGGACGGGGCGGGGTTTGAGGGTTCGGCGAGCGGGCTTTCGACGCTGGTTGGTGGGGCGGTGAGCTTTGACAGTGAGGTGAAGATCGGGGCGGGTGGGATTTCGTGGACGGACCGGGGGTTTGATGCGAAGGGTGCGCAGGTGTGGGGGCCGGGGAAGGGTGAGAGCGTGGTGTTTGGGCCGAAGGCGACGGATGTGAAGGCGGATCGGCGGGATAGCGGGTTGATTGTGATTGATATGAACGCGCCGGAGACGGGTGAGGTTGCGTCGGCGGGGAAGCAGGTTGCGGTGCAGTACACGGGGTGGTTGTTGGATGGGTATCAGTTTGATAGTTCGCGGCGTGAGGGGCGAGAGCCGCTGGTGACGGGGATTCCGCCGACGTTGATTCAGGGGTGGAATGAGGGGCTGCCGGGGATTCGGAAGGGGCAGTTCCGGCGGTTGGTCATTCCGGCGGCGCTGGGGTATGGGGAGTCGGGTCGGCCACGGGCGAATATTCCGGGCGGGGCGACGCTGGTGTTTGAGATTGAGGCGGTGTATGTGGGCGAGCCGGCGGCGCCGGCGGTTGTGCCGGCACCTGCGCCGGCGGCGGCGCCTGCGGGTCAGGCTGGGCAGTCGCAGCCTGCGCAGGCGCAGCCTGTGCAGCCGAAGAAGCCGTGATGAGTGAGAAGAAGGCCGGGCGATCGACGCGGGGGGCGCGTGCGCGGGAAGAGGGCGCGGGCCCGGCGGGTGGCGGTGCGTCTGCGTCTGCGTCGCGGCGTGATGGTGGTGGAGGCGGTGTGAAGTCGCACTATCAGACGTTGGGCGTGTCGCGGTTGGCGTCGGCGGGTGAGATCAAGCGGGCGTTTCATGCGCTGGCGCGGCGGACGCACCCGGACGTGAATCCGAACCCCGAGGCGACGGCGGCGTTCGCGGCGGTGCAGGCGGCGTACGAGGTTTTGAGCGATGCGGGGAAGCGGTCGGCGTATGACCGTGCGCTGATGGCGGCGGAGGCGCGTGCACGCGGAGAGGAGGGGGAGGCGGCAGGGACGATGCATTTTCGGTGGACGAATGTGGCGGACCCGAAGGCGCGGACGCATCGGGTTGATGATGAGGTGTTCGAGGAGTTGTATGTGAGTTTCTTTGCGACGC
>JAVTWO010000042.1:0-14850 GCA_032229765.1 Phycisphaerales bacterium
CCGGGGATTGGCTCGGCGGGGCTTTCGACTGAGCAGGACCGGACGGAGGCGTTCCTGAGCTTTACGAGTTACAACTATCCGACGTCGATCTTCCGGGTGGATTTGAGCAAGCCGGAGATGGAGCCGGTGTTGTGGGAGCGGCCGGCGGTGCCGGTGGATCCTTCGACGGTGGAGGTGAAGCAGGAGTGGTACTCGTCGAAGGACGGGACAAAGGTGTCGATGTTCATCGTGCACAAGAAGGGGCTGAAGCTCGATGGGAACAACCCGACGATTCTGTATGGGTACGGCGGGTTCAATGTGCCGATGACGCCGACGTTTAGTGCGGCGCTGTTCCAGTGGTTTGACGCGGGCGGGGTGTACGCGGTTGCGAACCTTCGCGGCGGCGGCGAGTATGGCAAGGCGTGGCACGAGGGTGGGCGGCTGAAGAACAAGCAGAATGTCTTCGATGACTTCAAGGCGGCGGCGGAGTTTCTGTTCGCGGAGCGGTACAGCAACCCGAAGCGGCTGGCGGTTGTCGGCGGCAGCAACGGCGGGCTCTTGACCGGCGCGTTCGTGACGCAGAACCCGGAGCTGTGCGCGGCGGCGATCAGCGCGGTGCCTCTGCTGGACATGGTGCGGTATCAGAACTTCCTGATGGCGCGGTACTGGGTGCCTGAGTACGGCTCTGCGGAGGACGCGGAGCAGTTCAAGACGATCCTGGCGTACTCGCCTTATCACAACATCAAGAAGGGGACGAAGTACCCGGCGGTGTTGATCACGGCGGGTGAAAATGATTCGCGGGTGCACCCGCTGCACGCGCGGAAGATGACGGCGGCGCTGCGCGAGGCGACGGGGAGCGATCAGACGCAGACGCCGATTTTGTGCTGGGTGGACCGCGAGGCGGGTCACGGGCAGGGCAAGCCGCTGAACCTGCGGCTGCGTGATGCGGCGGATCAGCGGATCTTTATCATGTGGCAGTTGGGGATGTTGAAGTAGTAGGCACTGGGGACTAGGCACTGGGCACTGGGAAAACTCAAAGCTCAAAGCAGCAAAGCTCAAAGCAGCAACGCTCAAAGCAGCAACGCAGCAAAGCTCTGAGTTGAAAGTAGACGTACACACAGCAACACAGGGCTTCCGCGATTGCGGGGCCCTTTTTCGTTTTGGCGATGTTGAGGGTTCGCTCGCGAAGGTTTGAGGGCGCGGACGTGGTGGAGTTTGGGAGCGAGCGTGTGTGTGAGCGATGCAAAAACAAAAAAAATGCGGGGGCGTGCGCTACGTTGCGTACGCCCCCGGCCCACAGTTGTTCTGGTTGGTTTGAATACGCACCATCGGGTGTGGGCCGAGGGTGCGTGTGGTGGAGAGAGCGGTTCAGATGGAGCCGCGACGGCGGCGTGTGGAGGCGAGGCCTGCGAGGGCGAGGGCGGAGAGGGCGGAGGGGGAGGGGACGACGGTCATGGCGGTGAGGATGCTGCCGCCGCCGACTTCGCCGATCATGGTGGCGGCGCCGGTGGAGAGGTTGATGGTCCAGAAGGTGGTGCGGGCGAGGTTGATATCGCGAACGGCGGCGTAGGCGATGCCGGTCTGGCCTGAGATGTCGAAGGAGGCCATGTCGCTGAGGTTGACGCCCAGGGAGCCGACGGTCATGAGGCCGCCGGCGTTCGGGGGATTTTGGATGGCGAGGATGTCGAGGTTGGTATCGAGGACGTAGAGGGTGGTGGAGGTGGCGCCGCGGCGGTTGTTGGTGTAAGCGCCGGCGACGATGTTGGGGTTGACGCCGAAGTTGGGGTCACCGGCGACGTAGTTGAGCTGGCCGTCGGTGATGGTGTTGGTTGCGCCGGTGGGGTTGGTGCGGAGGTTTTGGTCGGCGTCGGAGACGATGCGGATGCGGTCGACGGTGGGGTTGAAGTCGAAGCCGAAGGAGGAGCCGTTGAGCGGGGAGGTGAGGCCGTTGGTGACGAGGGAGGCGGCGCCGGTGGTGATGTTGAGGCGGTAGAGGTTGCTGAAGGAGCCGAGGGCGTAGACCTCGCCTGTGCTGGGGCGGAGGTCGATGCCGCGGACGGATTCGTTGGTGGCGAGGCCTGAGATGGCGATGCCTGAGAGGATGGTGCCGGGGGTTGAGCTATTGAAGGAGATGAGGGTTTGATCTTGAGTGACGGCGTAGATGAGCTCGGCGTTGGAGAGGGCGGGTGTGAGGAAGGGGAGTGCGAGGGCGGCGAGAGCGAGGGCGCGAGCGGGGTTGGAGTTGAGGGGACGCATATGAGGCCTGACCTTTCTGTGGGGTGAAGACCCTTTGAAGGAGGGCGAGCGACCGCGCCCACGGCGAGTGCCGCGGATCTCCCTTGAGCGGTGCTCTGGACGGAAGACCATCGTGCGGGGAGCGTGGCTGGTTTTTGTGGCGGGGAGATTTTTTGGAGGTACTGTGCGTGGGCGGGATTGCGGGGTGGAGGAGATGGTGGCCAGTTGGTAGAGTGGGCAAGGGCTGGGTGATGATGTGGGGATACGTGCTGGGGAAAGCCTTGGGTGTGGTGAGTGGTGAGTGGTGAGTGCGGAGTGCGGAGATTTGAGGTTTGAGGTTCGAGTTTTCTCACATGACTGATCAGAAGCCGGCCAACCTGTTGCCGCGGATCGCGCGTGGGGAAGAGGGCGCGGTTGAGGCGTGCGTGAATGAGTACGCGGGGATGGTGTACGCGCTGGCGAAGCGGTATTTGGAGCCGGTGGGCGGGGATGCTGAGGATGCGGTGCAGGAGATCTTTGTTGAGGTGTGGCGGTGCGCGGGGAGGTATGACGCGGGGCTTGGGAGCGAGGCGGCGTACATTGCGACGATTGCGCATCGAAGGCTGATTGATGTGCAGCGGAGGGTGTGTGCGCGGCCACGGATGGTGGGGGAGGTTGTTGAGGGTGGGATCGGTGAGCAAGGGGCGAAAGGTGTCGGCGGGGTTGCATCGACGATTCAGGCGGATGACCTTCGACGCACGGCGGCGGCGCTGGCGCAGCTTGAAGAGCAGGAGCGCAGCATCCTGCTGCTGGCGCTGCACCGCGGGTTGTCGCACTCGCGGATCGCGGAGCTGGTAGGGATTCCGATTGGGACGGTGAAGACGCGGCTGCGGCGCGGGCTTTTGCGCGTGCGTGAGCTCATCGGCGGCAGCACGATCATGCGGGCGCTGAACGCGAAAGGGGGTGCGTCGTGAGTGATCAACTGGCGCTCCTCGAGCGGGTGAATGAACTGCTGGCGGCGCACGCGGTGGGCGATCTGTCGGCGGCGGAACTGGCGGAGTTGCAGAACGCGCTGACGACGCTGAAGGGGCAGGGGTTCGCGGTGGGGACGATTCGCGATGTGGAGATGCTCGCGGCGAGTATCGCGGTGGGTGAGGACGGCACGCCGACGGAGGTGCCCGCGGGGCTCAAGCGGGCGCTGGTTGCGCAGGGTGTGGCGCTGGTGCGGGGGATGCATGTTGATCGCGGCGGGGTGGTTGGTGGGGCGGAGTCAAAGTCGTCGGCGACCACGACGGCGTCGGCGACGGCGAAGCTGCGGTTTGTGTCGGGGTGGGTTGCGGCGGCGGCGGCGGTGGTGATCGCGGCGGTTGGGTGGTTGCGAACGCCGGTGGGGACGGAGGCGGCGGCGCCTTCGTGGGTGCAGCGGCAGAAGCTGATCGATGAGCACAAGGACACGGCGGTGTTCAGCTTTGCGGCGACGGATGACCCGGTGGGCAAGACGCTCGCGGGGGGCGATGTGGTTTGGAATCAGCGGCTGCAGAAGGGGTTCTTGCGGTTCAAGGGGCTGGCGGTGAACAACCCTTCGGCGGAGCAGTACCAGTTGTGGATTTTCGATCCGGCGAGGCCGAGCGAGTATCCGGTGGACGGCGGGGTGTTTGATGCGCGGCAGGCGTTCACGGACGCGAGCACGGGGGACATGGTGATCCCGATTGATCCGAAGCTGCTGGTGCGCGGCAACCCGGCGGCGTTCGCGGTGACGGTTGAGCAGGCGGGGGGCGTGGTGGTGACGGACCGCAAGCGGGTCTTTGCGCTGGCGCCGACGGCGAAGCCGGCGGGGGAGAATGAGAAGCCGAGGGAAGAGGGGAAGTGAGGGGAGATTGTTGAGCTCAAAGCTCAAAGCTCAAAGCTCAAAGCTCAAAGTCCGGAGTCGGCGACGCGCGCCGGTGCGGCAGGGGGCGGGGAACGGGGGGATTGGGCGCGGGGTGGTTTGGGTGTTGAATTCGCGGGGGAAGTTGGCGTCAGGGGTTGGGCGGCGTTCCTACGCTTGGTTGGGCGGGTGTTGGTGTGGACACTGGGCTTGGACAGGCCGCGGAACGGCGGCCTGGTTGGGTTGTGATTGGTTATGAACATCCGCAACTTTTCGATTATCGCGCACATTGACCACGGGAAGAGCACGCTTGCGGACCGCCTGATGCAGGCGACGAAGGCGGTGTCGGCGCGGGAAGCGCGGGCGCAGCTTTTGGACGACATGGATATCGAGCGTGAGCGTGGGATCACGATCAAGGCCAGCGCGGTGACGGTGATGCACCATCACGTCAAGGGGCAGAAGGCCGACGCGCTGGAAGAGAACGACTCGGGCGCGCCGGAGGGTGGTGAGGCGGCGCTGTCGCAGACGGACGACTCGTCGCTGTACATGCTGAACTTCATCGATACGCCGGGGCACGTGGACTTTAACTATGAAGTGAGCCGGGCGTTGAAGGCGTGTGAGGGCGCGATCCTAGTGGTTGATGCGACGCAGGGTGTGCAGGCGCAGACGGTGGTGAACGCGTATCTGGCGATCAACGAGGACCTGACGATCATCCCGGTGATCAACAAGATCGACCTGCCGAGTGCGCGGTGCGACGAGGTGGCGATGGAGATCGAGCAGGTGCTCGGGTTCCGGGCGGAGGATTGCATCCTGGTTTCGGCGAAGACGGGGCAGGGGATCCCGGAGCTGCTGGCGGCGATTTGCGAGCGGTTTCCTGGGCCACGCAAGCCGATCATGAAGCAGACGCGGGCGCTGATCTTTGATGCGCAGTACGACGACTATCGCGGGGTGGTGGTGTACGCGCGTGTGATGGACGGCGAGACGGTTTCGCTGAAGGTCGGGGACAAGATCCGGATGATGGGGACGGGGCGGTCGTTCCAGATCACCGACATCGGCAAGCGCACGCCCAAGCCCACGCGCGTCGGGCGGCTTGGACCCGGCGAGGCGGGGTTCATCGTCGCGGCGATCCGTTCGCTGGGCGACGTGCGCGTCGGCGACACCATCACGCTGGAGAACGACCCGGCGGGCGAGGCCCTTGCGGGGTACAAGCCCCCGGTGCAGATGGTCTTCTGCGATTTCTACCCGGCGACGAGCGCCGACGCGAAGGGGAGCGACTTTGAAAAGCTCCGCGACGCGATCGAGAAGCTCTCGCTGAACGACTCGTCGTTCACGTTCATCCCCGTGCACAGCGAGGCGCTGGGGTTCGGCTTCCGCTGCGGGTTCCTGGGTCTGTTGCACATGGAGATCATCCAGGAGCGGCTCGAACGCGAGTTCAACACCGACGTGGTGCAGACCGCGCCGACGGTGACCTATCGCGTGAAGATGCGCAGCGGCGGCCTCGGCCCGGACGGAAAAACCTCCATCGGCGAGATCATCGAAGTGCACAACCCGGCGGAACTGCCCGCGGGCGGGACGTACGAGGCGATTCTCGAGCCGATCTGCAAGGTGGAGATCATTGTGCCGAACGAATCGATCGGCGCGGTGATGAAGCTGTGCACCGAGCGTCGCGGCGAGTTCAAGGCCCAGTCGCTGGTCGGTGATACGCGGCAGATGGTGACGTTCGATGTGCCGCTGGCGGAGATCATCTACGACTTCTACGACAAGCTGAAGGCGATGACCAGCGGCTACGGCACGATGGACTACGAGGTGAAGGAGTTCCGCGAGAACGACCTCGTCCGCGTGGACATTTTGATCAATGGCGACCCGGTGGAAGCGCTCAGCTTCCTCACCCACCGAACCACGGCGGAGTATCGCGGCCGACTGATGCTCAAGAAGCTCCAGAAGCAGATCGACCGGCACCAGTTCGAGATCCCGCTGCAGGCAGCCATCGGCGGGAAGATCATCGCACGCGAAACGATCAAGGCCTTCCGCAAGGACGTGACGGCGAAGTGCTACGGCGGCGACGTGAGCCGGAAGCGGAAGCTGCTGGAAAAGCAGAAGGAAGGCAAGAAGAAGATGAAGAGCGTGGGGCGGGTGGATATCCCGCAAGAGGCGTTTATGGCGGTTTTGGATCAGGGGGAGGAGTGAGAGATCGCTTTGCGTGTTGTTTTTGAAAGCAGGGAGACATCCGAATAGAAAAATGCAATATATTGGATGTCTTCGAAGTGTTTGCGATAGCCATGCGGATATTGCAAAGAGATGCGAGTGTGCCGTGTTTGCGCCACAAGTGATCAGTTGATCGTGTGGAATGCAAATGAATGCTGCTAGCTCGTGTTGCGAAAATAAAACAGGGTAGATACATGCCCCCGCAAGAGTTGCTTGACATTAAAGATAAAATACTCTGGAAAAAAAGCCGTATCTCGCAGCTTCGGTTCGACATCGGCACGTTTTTTCAGGGACATCCAGTCGTTATCAAAGAACACCGTTGTGTGCACCGCGGCGACATGTGTATAGAATATAAGTTCGAATGCAAGAGGCCGCCAGCAAATGACTTGCGGTTCTTCGTTGGGGAGATTGTTAATAACATACGATCGTGTGCCGATAATTTGATCAATTTGGCTGTTAAGCACCGGCACGGCAATGTTTTGGCAACGTTGTCGTACTTTAGGGATCAGGCGAGTTTTGATAAGCGCGCGAAACAATGGTTGCTGCATCTGCTTCCTCAGCCACTATTTGATTGGTACGTTTCGGAGCAATCGTTTCACAGAGGTGGTGCACTGTCAGATATTCATGTTGTTCATGATCTATGGAATGGTGACAAGCACGAGTTGCCCGTTCTGCTTTATGCGGCGATATCGAGCTCTGGTGCTGGAAATGTTCCTGGTATGTTGCTGTTGGGTCCTGGTTCTCTTAGTAATGAGAGCAGGGTGATTGCGCGATATCTTGGCAAGCTGGAGGATGTTCGGGTGTTGCGCGTGTTTTTTCAAATAGACTTGGGTACTTCAAGAAGAAATTCCGTGTGTGATCTTCTCGATGTTGCTCTTCATCGTGTTGATTGCGAGCTTGTGCCGTTAGTTGAACAAACTCTTGATGGGCCACGCGTGTAGCGCAGCGTCTAGCACCGCCAGGTGTTCCTAACCGCTCCCCGCGCCGCTAACCCGCTCCGCAGGTCCGTGCAAACGCCCTGCCATGACGATGAATGTGGGCACTCACGCGTCCATCAACCCGCGGCCCCCGTGCCTACACTCAAGTCCAAAGAGAAATGAGGGTGGGGTGGTTGGGCGGGGGCGGTTCTCCTATCTGTTGAGTGCGTGGCGGGGGTGAGGGTTTTCGCCTTGCGGCGTGGACGGGTCGGGCGTGAGTCTGCGCGAGTTCACGTGCGTGCAAGGCACCGACGACTGAAGTCGTCGGCTCTGAGGCGTTGAGATCGCTGTGGTTTTTCCAGAGCCATCGGCTTCAGCCGATGGTGTTGGGTGTGGGTGCTTGGTGCGTGCGGGTGATGCGAAAGCACCGACGACTGAAGTCATCGGCTCGGAGGTGTGTTTGGTTGATCACGGGTTGCACCGATCGCGAAGCGCGATCGGTGGCACGGGGATCGGTGGCACGGGGTTCGTGATTAGCGTCGGCGGCGCGTGGCGTAGAGGCCGCTGAGGGCCAGGAGGGCGGCGGCGCCTGGGGTGGGGAGGAAGAGGTAGGAGTAGTTGGCGCCGGAGGTGCCGGTGATGTCGTAGCGGCCGGGGAGGATGAGGTTGCCGTTGGCGTCGCGGACGGCGATGGATTGGAGTTGGAGGCCTGAGGCGAAGGAGCTGGAGGCTTGGCCGCCGGTGCCGATGGTGGCGCCGGTGCCGAAGCTGGTGGAGGCGTTGAGTGCGAAGGCGACGGAGATGGGGGAGAAGTTCGAGTCGAGGAAGAGGCGGTAGGTGATGAGCTGGTTGGTGATGGAGCGGGAGGTTTCGTTGGGGTTGGCGGGGGCGAGTTGGGTGCCGTTGAGCGTGGGGGCCTGGCCGAGCGCGTCGGAGTAGAGGGTGGTGGAGGGGCCGTTGTTGGTGACGGCGCTGACGGTGACGCGCGAGACGAGGTTTGAGCTCGCGGCGGAGCGGGTCATGGTGCCGGCGATGATGAAGTTCAGGTCGATGAAGGCGGGGGTGCCGGTGATGGGCTGGATGGTGAAGGTTTCGTTGTAGAAGGAGGTGCTTTGGGCGAAGTAGGTGCTGCCGGCGACGCGTGAGTTGATGACGTTGACGGAGGAGGAGGAGGCGAGGGTGGTGCCCGTGCCGACGCCGGGGGGCCCAAAGTTGACGGGTGTGGAGCGTGCGGCGGCGGTGCCGCTGTAGAAGGAGAGGCCACCGACGAGGAAGGCGTTGAAGCCGTAGGAGGTTGGGCCTGTGATGGCTTCGGCGGTGGGGTCGGCGTCTTGGGTGGATTGCTGGGGGAGGAGGCCCGGGACGGTGACGCCGGACCAGCCGATTTGGGTGCGCGCGGAGTGTCCCGGAGGCACAGGTTGTGCCCAAGTCAGAGGCGCTGCGATGAGCGCAGCAACCGCCGCCGGTTGGCACCGAAGTCTCATGGGGTCCTTCCTCCCAAAGACAGGGACGCTTCAACAATACACCGAAGCGGGTCAAAAGCTTGAGATTTTGCGTGGGAAGAGGCGGGAAAACACGAAGAGGTGGCGCGGGATTCGGTGGGGGTTGTCTATTTTGACGCGCGGGATGGGGAATCCCTGACTGCAAGGTCCGGGGACTTAGGGGTAAACCCTTGGATCATTTACTCGGAAACTGTTAGCGCCAGAAGCGTTGCCAGTTGGCGAAGGCGAAGCCTTGGAGGTCGCGGTCGGTCCAGCCGCGGAGGGAGAGGGCGGTGAGGAGGGTGTCGAGGTGTGCGGGGAGGTCGATGCCCTGGGGGAGTTTGGCGGCGGAGAAACCGCCGTCCATGTCGGAGCCGAGGGCGACGCAGCCGCGGCCGCTCACGAGTTCGCAGACGCGTTCGATGTGTCGGACGCAGGTGTCGATGTGTGCGCGGGTGCCCTCGGCGTAGTTGGGGTCGAGGAACTTGGAATAGAGGTTGAGGCCGATGATGCCGCCGCGACGGGCGATTTCTTTGATGATGGGGTCGGCGAGGTGGCGTTGGTTTTTCGGGTCGTTGAGGAGGGTGCGGCAGTTGGAGTGTGAGGCGATGACGCGTTTGTTTGAGAGGGAGAGGAGTTGATCGAGGGCGGGGTCGGAGAGGTGGGAGAGGTCGTGGACGAGGTTGAGGGCGTCGATCTCCTTGACCATTTCGCGGCCGAGGGGTGTGAGGCCGAGGCTGGCGTTGGGTCCGGTGAGGTCGTGCCCGTTTCCGGTGGCGTAGCGGGAGTCTTTCCACCATGCGAGGGCGACGGCGACGACGCCGTGCTCTTTCCACCAGCGGAGTTCGGCGGGCGATTCGACGGGGTCGGCGCCTTCGATGAGGATGCCGATGGTGAGCGGGGGGTTGGAGCCGGGCGGGTGGATGGCGGGGCCTTTGAGGAAGCGGGCGTGGCCTTCCATGACCCAGCGTTCGTAGATGCGGAGTTGTGCGAGGCCTGCGGCTTTGGCGGCGGGGGCGTCACCGCTGGGGTATGAGCCGCGTGGGTCTTTGCCGTCGGCTTCGACGAAGATGGTGGCGAGGGCGTGCGAGACGCGGCCTTCGCGGAGTGTTTGCAGGGTGACGGCGGCGGGGAGGTCGGGCCCGCCGGCGGAGTTGGCGGGGGCGTGCATGTCGCGGCCGAGGACTTCGAGCATGGCGAGATCGAGGTGGCCGTCGAACCAGGCGGTGGCGGAGGGGGGCATGGTGGGGGATGGTAACGGGGGGGAGAGTCGCGAGGGGAAAGTCGCGAGACGCGAGGCGCGAGGGGATTCAACGCGGAGTGCGCGGAGAGCGCGGAGGAAGGCGTGGGGAGAGGTTTGGGTTGGTTTGGAGGTTGGTGAGGGCGATGGCGTGTTGGTGGTTCAGTGCACCGATCGCGGAGCGCGATCGGTGGCACGGTGATCGGTGGCACGGCGATCGGTGGCACGAGATCTCTTGGGGCGTGGGTGCACCGACGACTGAAGTCGTCGGCTCTGGTTGATGTTGCGTGCGTGTTTGGTCATCGTTGCCAGCTTGGGGTTTGCGCGTCGTTGCCCCGGCCTTTCATGATGTGCTCTTTGGCGCGGAGGACGAAGAAGGTGCCCGCGATCACGAAGAGCCCGAGCCCGACGCCCAGCATCGCCAATCGGAACCGGCGGCGGCGGAGTTTGGCGATCAGTTGCTCATCGCTCAACGGCGCGGGCGGGGGTTGGATGCGGATGATCGAGGCGGTGGGGGGGATGTCGTTGCGCGAGAGCTCGCTGATCGATTCGACGCGGACACCTTTGTCGGCGGCGTAGCTCTGCGCCAGATCTGGGCTCGGCGCGTCGAAGTACAGCTCGCGCGGCTGTTCGTGGAAGATGTCCTTGCCTGTGACGCGGAAGAGCGGCATGACGCGGTTCGTGAACGTGACGACGGCGGTTACACGGTGACCAGGGCGATGGACTCGGGGACGTCGAAGGCGGCTTCGGTCTTGGCCTTCAGCTCGTCGAGCGAAACGCCCGGGGCGAGTTCTTTGAGCTGGAAGCGCTGCGAGGTGTGGTTCATCTCGAAGACGGCCAGGTCGGTGATGAGCATGTGGACGCACTTGACGCCCGTGAGGGGGAGCGAGCAGCGTTTGACGAACTTTTTGCCGCCGTCTTTGGCGGTGTGTTCCATGACGACGACGATTTTCTTTACGCCCGCGACGAGGTCCATGGCGCCGCCCATGCCTTTGACCATTTTGCCGGGGACCATCCAGTTGGCGATGTCGCCTTGTTCGCTGATCTGCATGGCGCCCAGGACGGACATATCGATGTGCCCGCCGCGGATCATGGCGAAGCTGTCGGCGCTGGAGAATGCGGCGGCGCCGGGTCGGGCGGTGATGGTCTGTTTGCCGGCGTTGATGAGGTCGGGGTCGACCTTGTCGTTGGTGGGGAAGGGCCCGATGCCGAGCAGGCCGTTCTCGCTTTGGAGCCAGACGTCCATGCCGGTGGGAATGTAGTTGGCGACGAGGGTGGGGATACCGATGCCGAGGTTGACGACGAAGCCGTCGCGGAGTTCCTTGGCGGCACGCTGGGCGAGTTGTTCACGGGTCAGTGGCATAGGAGGGAACTTTAGTCTCAGCGCGGGCTGGGGGAATGGAGGAGTGGCTGAGTGGCAAAGTGGCTGAGTGGCGGGGTTCCGCGGGTTTGCCCTTGATCCGTGGTGGAATCAGGGCGGGTTGTGCGTTTTTGAATGTTCGTACAGGCGGGGCTGAAAGTCTGTAGACTGGAATCCCATGGACGGAGAACTGACTATGAGTACCCCCAGCACATCGGTGAAAGTCGCTCGGATCTTTGCGCTCCTGGTTGTCGGGGGCGGGCTGGTGTTTATCGCCAGGTCGTTGGTGTCGGCGATCTCGGACGCGGGGCCGACGTCGGTTTCGCCCGCGGCGATTCTTGAGGCGGCGAGCACGGGCGATGTCGCTTCGCTGGAGCGGGAGTTGAAGGCTGGGGCGGAGAAGGACGCGCGGCAGTTCGCGGTGCCGCGGGAGGCGGGGATGACGCCATTGATGTACGCGGCGCGGGCGGGGAACATGCCTGGGGTGACGATTCTGGTGAGTAAGGCGGCGCAGGTGAATCTTGCGGCGAACGACGGGCGCACGGCGCTGATGTTCGCGGCGCTGGGTGATGAGCCCACGGTGGTGAAGCATCTGCTGGAAGCGAAGGCGAACCCCAACGCGCGGGATGTGGACGGTTGGACGGCGCTCATGCTCGCGTCGATCCGCGGGAAGGCGGAGACGGTTCGGCTGCTGACAGCCTCGGGCGCGGATGTGAACGGACGGAACAAGTATCGCCAGACGTCGCTGATCCTCGCGGCGCGGTCGAGCGATCCGGAGAAGGTCAAGGCGCTGCTGGCGGCGGGTGCGTCGGTTGAGGATTATGACCTTGAAGGGAAGACGGCGCTGCACAACGCGGTGGAGGCGGCGGACAACTCGCTGGTGATCGCGGCGTTGTTGAACGCGGGGGCGAACGTGAACGCGGTGGATGCGGACGGGATGACGCCGCTGATGCGGGCGGCGGAGCGTGGGAACGCGGACATCGTGCGGGTGCTGCTGGAGAAGAAGGCGTCGCTGGAGATCAAGGACAAGCGCGGATGGGATGCGAAGCAGTGGGCCGAGAACCGCGGGGATGATTACGGCAAGCAGATCGTGGAGTTGATCAAGGGCGGCGGCGTGAAGAACTGATCGCTCGGCTGGTGGGGCGGTTTGTCGGTGCGGGTGAAGAGCATCACGGTGAACGATTCAGAGCCCTCGACTTCAGTCGAGGGTTCTGTGTTTTTGTCCGATCAATCTGGATGATTGACGATGAGCACGAGCGAGCCGGTGAAGGTTGGTTGTGTGCGGAGGTGTCCGAACCTGCGGTCCCATGCGCCCGATTGCAGATCGGCACGGAGTGCGGACTCGAAGACGAGGACTTCGTTTTCGGAGAGGAAGCTCCATGCGGAGCAGGCGCTTCGGGCGGCGGGGTTCAGGAGCATCTCGGGGCGTGCGTAATAGGCTTCGTTGAAGCCGTCGAGGCAGAGGCGCGGGATGGGAAGGACGGAGGTGTGGGTTGTTCCGCGGAGGGTTTGGGCGATGAGCTGCGGCGTGGGGTAGCGGGCGGCTTCGACCTCGATGACGCGCGGCGCGTAGTGCGTGAGCCAGAAGGTGCGAAGGAGCGCGGGATCGCAGGTGAGAATGACCACGGGCCCGCGGGTGACGCGGCGGAGTTCGGATAAGCCGCGATCGAGGTCGCGCCACTGATGGACGGTGAAGCTGGCGAGGGCGGCGTCGAAGGTCTTGGATGGGAAGGGGAGATCTTCGGCCGCGGCGTTGATGGCGCGGGGCAGGTGCGGTGGGCGCTGCGCGCGCATGGTTTCGGAGGGCTCGATGGCGGTGACGGTGCGGTCGGTGGGCTCGTATGAGCCGGCGCCCGCGCCGACGTTGATGATGTGCTGCGCGTTGCCAAGGGCTGTGAGGATGTGTTCGGCGATGGTCGGATCGGGTCTGCGGAAGTTGGCGTAGCGAGCGCCGATGGCGGCGTAGTTGGCGTCGCCTGCGCTGCCGTCGACGTGGGGGCGGTTTGGTGGAGGTGTGGTCATGGTTGGATCGTTGCGGCGCTGCGGTGCGGTGTGAAGACGCCCTCGACTGAAGTCGAGGGCTCTGAAGGTGGGAGTGCGTGATGGATTGGGGCGGTTCTTGATGAGGTTTGGGGTCTTTGCCCCTTCGCGCACGCGGGGCGTGAGCGTTAGCGTGGTGCCTTCGTTGGCTTCGGGCGTGAGCGCGGAGTTTCGCTCGGTCCGGGTCTGGGTTGATTCGTGCGAAGGAAAGGAACGACCATGCGATCGGAGAATCGTGCGGCGGACGACGGGGCGGTTGTCGACATGCTCAAGAAGATGCTCGAAGGTGATCGGAACGCGTGCGCGGCGTTCTGCGTCCGGTTCGCGCGCTCGATGCGGGCGAAGATCGAGCCTGCGCTGCCCGCTTCGTGGAGACGCGTGCAGGATGTCGACGACATCCTCAGCACCGTCGCCCGCAGGCTCGACACGCTTGTGCGGACGCGGAGGCTGCGAGCGACGCACCCCGCGGGGCTGTGGGCGCTGACGAACACGATCATCGAGCACGCGATCATCGATGCCGGTCGACGGGCAAGGCGGCGGCGATTGGCGGAGCGGCAACTCGCAGGGCTGGCGACGGTCGGCCGACGCGGCGAGGCGACGTTGGGCGTTTCACGCTGGGCGCACGATGAGCGTGATGACGAGCCGGCGCTGATGAGCCGGGCGTTTGAGGCGCTGTGCGCTGAGGACGATCGGCAGGTGCTGGCGCTGTGGTTGAACGAAACGAGCTGGGCCGTCGGCGCCCGGCGGCTGGGGATCACGCCCGAGTGCCTCCGCAAACGCTGGCAGAAGGTGCGTTCACGCCTGCGCGAGCGGCTGCTCATCGCGGGCGTGGTGGGCGGGGTTGGGCAGCGTGCGCAGGCTCCGCGGGGCGTTGCATGAGTGAACGTGCGCGGTGGTGGGGGGTGGTGGGGGGTGGCGTAGTGAAGGAGGAGGGCGGGAGGGTGTGCGAGCGGCAAAAACGAAAGCCGCCCGACGGGGATCAACCCATCGGGCGGAGAGTTCGGCCTTGGTTCTTTGGTTGCACGTCCTCGTACCCAGCCTGTTTGTTCTCAAACCCTCGGGTGTTCGCGGTGTCCGTGGGCGGGAGTCTCTGAGGCGAGCCTCGGGCGCGTCCGTGCGCTGGGGCTGGCCTCAATGAACCAATCAGTGCGTGCAACGCTCGTCCGTGAGCGACCAAGGCCGACGCTTGTTCGGGCGCGAGCCTCGGCGCCATGGCGTGCACCGAAGGTTCGTTCCCGAGAAGTCCCCGCGTGTCCGTTTGGACCGGCGGGGGTTGGGGGGTGCAGGGCGTCCCGCTCACGTCAGGCAGCCGGCCTTGGCTGATCTGACCGTGCGCACGCGGTGCTTTCGAGGGGCGTTTAAGGCGGTCCGTGCCTGTGTGCCCTTCGCGGTGGAGTCAGGGGGAGGGTCCTGACTTCACCAGTGCTGCGTGCGCCCTGCGGTGTTCGTGGGCCGTCCGTGGCCCGAGGGCTCCCTCCGTGAATCTGTTCCCCGATATCCCCTTGTGCTGCTGGCGTTTCTGTCTGGTGAGAACTGAGGCGGTTAGG
>JAVTWO010000043.1:0-14776 GCA_032229765.1 Phycisphaerales bacterium
GTGTCAAAAACCAGACAATCACCAACCGCCCACGCTCTTGCGGCGGGCGGTTGGTGAAGATCATGTTACCGGATGCGCGAAACTCGGTTTACCGACGGCGGCGACGTGCACCGACCAGAGCGCTGACAGCCAGCAGGGCCGTCGCGGTGGCCGGGGTGGGGATCACCCGCACGTTGTCGATCTCGAACTGGTACGTCGGGGTGGTGAAGGCCAGGCCCTGCGGGACGAAGACGCCGAGCTGCAGGCGGCCGATGCCCTGGAAGCCGTTCTGGGGGCTGGCGCCGAAGACGGTGGCGAAGTTCGTCCCCTCGAAGGAGACGAAGTTCGGGCTGCTCGCGGCGATGGAGATCGTCACCATCGTCCAGGTGTTGGGCAGAACCGGGGCAAAGCCCACGGCGGTTGCGCCGGGGAAGTTGTTCGCACCGGCGAAGCGGGCGAAGGCGGTAAGGTTGACCGGGGCGTTGTGGCGGATATCGAAGGAGAACTGCGTCACACCCGCAGAAATCCAGTTGCCGAAGAGCGTGTTGCCCGACGCACCGCTCAGGGCACTGAAGAGCACCGGGGGGTTGGTCGTCGAGACGGGGTCATTGACGAAGGAACGCTGGGTGGAGATCGCCCCGGAGCCGTCGGGCCCGCTGCCGGCGCTCCAGGTTGCGAGGGCCGGGCCTGATGAGCCGACCGTCCAACCCGAAGCGCTCGCGGTGAAGAGCTCCGAGGCGGGCGGGGTGACGGCGAACGCGACCGACGACACGCTGGCGCTGAAGATCAGCGCGGACAAAAAAGCAGCACGATTCATGGGTGATCTCCTTCCCTTCCCAATGTGGATCCGAACGCACCGGAGGGCGACGGATTGCCGACCACGGACACGACTCCGCGGGCGACGAACCATCGTAGCCCAAGGTGGGGATTCCGCCCGCAAACGTGCAGAGCCGGAGCGATAAATCCGCTGATTGCCCGGGGATTCGCGCGATGGGCTGTGAAAATGGGGAACTTGCCGACGCTGCTGAGCACGCTCGCGCGGTCGGTCAGGCGTTCAGGAACGGGTTGCTGCGCGCTTCGTCGGCGATGGTGGTGGATGGTCCGTGACCGGGGAAGAGGCGGGTCTCGGGGGGGAGCGTGAGGAGTTTGGAGCGGATGGAGGCGATGAGCTGCTGGTGTGAGCAGTTGGGGAAGTCGGTTCGCCCGATGCTGCCGGCGAAGAGGGCGTCGCCGCCGATGACCAGCCCCGCAAGCGGGCAGTGGTACGCGACGCTGCCGGGGGAGTGACCGGGGACGTGCAGCACGTGCCAGAGGAGATCCTTCGGCGCGGGCTGTGAGTCGCGCGGGGGCGGCGCGGTCATGACGATCTGCTGCCCATCAACGACCGTCGCGTCACCTTTGGTCGGATCCAGCGGCGGGGCGGTGACGGGCTGACCGGAAAACGCCGAGAGGTTCTTCACCGCGTCGGTGAGCCAATCGCGCTCGGCTTCGTGGACGCGCACGGCGGCCTTCGGAAACGCGGCCCGCAGCGCCGTCAGGCCCGCGATGTGGTCGAGGTGGCAGTGCGTCAGCAGGATGTGCGTCGGTTCGAGCCGCAGGTCGTTGAGCGATTCGATGAGCTGGCCGATCTCGCCCTCGTCGTTTGCTTCGCCCCCCGGGCTACCCGGCGCGTCGAAGATCCAGCAGGGCGCGCGTTCGCCTTCGGGGGCGGCGGGGTTTTCGACCCAGGCGATGTACGCGTTGGTCTGGTAGTCGCCCAGCGTCATGCCGCGGAGGCGGAGTTTGGTTGGACGCTGGCTGATGGGCTCGTCGGTCATGGCGAGGATTTCAGGCGTGAAGCAAGGGTGGTTACTGAGCGGTGTTCATCTGCACGCGGCGCATGGCCTTGTCGCGCTTGAGCAGGAAGAGGGCGAGCATGACGATGCCGATGAGCAGGAAGAGGTCGGCGATGTTGCTGACCCAGGGCCAAACTTCGCGTGAGCCGAAGGGCGAAAGGCCGAAGGGGAACTGCAGGCCCGGCAGCGGGTGGATGAAGTCGCGGACGCAGGCGTAAACGAGGCGGTCGTAGAGGTTGCCCAGCCCGCCGGAGACGAGCAGTCCGAGGGCGATGTGGGCGGCGCGGTCGCGTGGGCGGGTCCACTTGGTGAAGACGTACAGCGCGAAAGCCACGGCCGCGCCCGTAAAGGCGATGAAGAAGATGCGTTGCCCCGCGCCGATGCCGAAGACCGCGCCGGGGTTGAGGACGAGTGTGAAATCCAGCAGCGAGGGGACGACCTGGACAGGTTCGTGGCGCGGGATGAGGGCCCCGAGACCGAGGCCACGGGGGGGGGTGCCGGAACCGCTGGACATGATGCGCAGAACGTCTTCGCGGTCGATGACGACCGGTCGGCCGGCGACGCGCTCGAAGGCGAGGTACTTGCTGTAGAGGTCGATCACCAGCCCAACGACGACGGTGATCAGCAGCGTTGCCCAGGCTTTGGACGATGACGCGGCGAAGACCCCTGCGCCCGCGATCACCGGCTTGGTGACTGGCGACGCAGAGTTCGCGGCTTGATCAGAAGCCTGCTCGCTCACGGGCGGATGAACTCGCGGCGTTCACGCTCGCGTGCGGCCTCGATGGAGTACCGCGTCCAGGGCAGCTCTTCGAGGCGATCCTTGCTGATGGGCTTGTGCGTCAGCAGGCAGATGCCGAAGGTGCCGTCCTTGATGCGCTTGAGCGCGTCGTCGATCTCGCGGATGAGGTTGCGGTCGACCTGGGCGATGTCGAGCGAGAGGGCCTGATCAAAGCTCTCGGTCCCCTGCTCAGCAAGGTGCTGGGGCGTGTGCGAGAGCGAGCCGCTGGAGGCGTTGAGGGCCTCGCCCTCGAGGTTCGCCACGTCGCCGACGAGTTCGGAACGCTTCTTCAAGAGGATGTCGCGGTAACGCTCGAGCTCTTTCTTGTTGAAGGGGCTCTTGGGCAGTTCGGCCGATCCCGCGTGGAAGACCGGGCCCTCGGCCTTGGCGTTCGGACCCGAGGGGATCAGGGGCTTCCACTTCTTATTGCCGCCCAGCAGCGGGGCGCCAAGGGAGGGCATCTCCACCGCTTTCTTCGGCGGCTTGGGCTTGCGCATCGGCTTGTTGTTGACGATCGTGATGCCCTTGGGCTTCGGACGATCACCCGGCGCACCGGCAACCGGCGCGGCGGCCGGTGTCGGGGCTGGGGCCGTGGGCGCGGGCTTCTTTGCCGGGGCGGCGGCTTTGCTCGAAGTCGCGGCGGCAGCGGAGGGCTTCTTCGCGGATGCGGCGGCGGGCTTGGCGGAGGACTTCGCCGCGGGCTTGGAGGCGGGCTTGGCGCTCGGCTTCTTCGCCGAGGCGGCGGGCTTCGACTTGGACGACGACTTGGCTTGTGGCTTGCTCGTGGGCTTACCGGCTTTCTTCTTCGCAGCGTTGGACTTGGACACGTTCGCCTCCCGGAATTTCGGGGTGTCGGTCTCGGTCTGAAGGGGGCGATAATAGGCTTCGCGGAAGGGGGACAGGGTCCGCGGTGGCCGGCCGCGGGGGTCAGTTTGTGGGAAAAGTCACTTCGGGGTCCGCTGATCGATGCAGCGGATCGGTCAAGTGGCCCCGTGCTGCAACGCACCGGGCGGGGTGGCGTTATCCTCCAAGAGCATGGATGCACCCCAAGCGATCATGAACGGCCCGATAGTGCGTGAACACGGCGGCGAGGCGGGGGCGACCGGGACGCTTGCACCCGCTATTGATGTCCGCAATGTCGAGAAAATGTACCGGGGAAATACCCACGCCCTCCGCGGGGTTTCGCTCCGCGTCAACCGCGGGGAGATCTTCGGGCTCCTCGGACCCAACGGCGCGGGCAAAAGCACGCTGGTGAAGATCCTCCTGTCCGTCGTCTCCCCCACGCGCTGCGAGGGGACGGTGCTGGGCATGCCAGTGGGGCACAAGCCCACGTTCGCGCGGGTCGGGTACCTCCCCGAGCACCACCGGTTCCCGGAGTATCTCACCGGCGCTCAGGTGCTGGACTATTTCGCGGCGCTTTCGAACGTGCCGCGGGCGCTGCGGCGTGAACGGTGCGAAGAACTGCTCAAGCTCGTGGGGATGCAGGACTGGGGAAACGTGCGGGTCAAGCGGTACAGCAAGGGCATGCGGCAACGCATCGGGCTGGCGCAGTCGCTCATGAACGACCCGGACCTGATCATCCTCGACGAACCGACCGACGGCGTCGACCCGGTCGGGCGGCTGGAAATCCGCAAGGTCCTGCTGAAACAGAAGGAACTCGGCAAAGCGGTCTTCGTCAACTCGCACCTGCTCAGCGAGCTTGAACTCGTCTGCGACCGCGTGGCGATCATGGTCAAGGGACGCGTGACGAGCCAGGGGACGCTGGATGAGCTGACGCGCGAGGGGCGAAAGCACGAGATGACGTTCTCATTGCCGGATGAAGCCGGCACGATGACCGACCAAGAGCGTGCGAGCGCACGCGAGCGGGTGGTGGGTGTGCTGCGTGAGCATCTTGGTGAAGCGTTGCACGTCGGGCAGGAGGCGGGGCTCGATCAGATGTATCAGCCCGCGGTGCTGTCGGGTGTTGATCTGGCGATCGCGCACAACGCGATGACGGTGCACACGCTGGACGTTCGTGCGGTGCAGCCGATCATCGATGCGCTGCGGAAGGGCGGGGTGATCATCCGCTCGGTGCGTGAGAGCCGGCGATCGTTGGAGGATCTGTTCATGGAAGCGGTGACGGACCCGACGACGGGCGAGACGATGAGCGTCGGCGCGGGCGGCGGGGGTGATCGATCGAGCACGGGGAGGAACGCCTGATGCGTCAGACACTCGCCATCATCGTGGATTCGTACCGCGATCTGAGCCACCGCAAGCTCTTCTGGATAAGCATCGCCCTGTCGCTGCTGTTGGTGCTGATCTTCGCGGCACTGGGGATCAACGAGAAGGGGATTGTGATTCTGTGGTTTGAGGTGCCGCTGGTGATCAACACCACGATCGTCTCCGAGTCGTTTTTCTACAAGTTTCTTTTTGCGAACTTCGGCGTTGGCGTGTGGCTGGCGATCGGGGCGGTCGGGCTGGCGGTGGTTTCCACCGCGAGCATGGTGCCGGACTTTCTTGCTTCGGGGACGGTGGAGCTTTCGCTGGTGCGGCCGATTGCCCGATGGCGTCTGTTCGTCACCCGGTATATCGCGGGTTTGATGTTTGTTTTCCTTCAGGTCACGGTCTTCTGTGTCGCGAGCATGCTCGTCATTGGCCTGCGCGGGAAGGAATGGCTGCCCGGGATCCTGTTGGCGATCCCGATCGTGACGCTCGCGTTCAGTTTTCTCTTCAGCCTCAGCGTGCTGGTGGGAACAATCACGCGCTCGACCATCGCGGCGGTCATGGCGGCGGCTGGTTTGTGGTTTGTGGGCGGGATGCTCTCCTTCGCCGACGTGATTCTGCTGCGCGCAGGCGTTGGCAACCAGATCCAGTACGAGCGGGCGGAGAAGGACGTCGCAACGCGCCGGCTGCAATACGAAGCCGAAACCAAGCGTGCGCAGAGCGGCGAAGCGGGCGCGAAGGACGAACAGGGCCTGAAAGAACTCCAAGGCCGCCTGGGGCAAAGCGAGCGTGACGCGGAAAAAGAGAAGTACGACCTCGACAACATCGACCGCTGGCACCGGATGATCCTCGCCGCCCGGCTGGTTCTACCGAAGACCGGCGAGACCCTCGCCCTCGTTGAGCGCACCCTGATCACCAGCGCCGAGATGGAGGGTTTGTTTCAATCCGGCAATCGCGACGAAGGGCTCGAAGCACGCGGACGACGGGCCCGCTTCGGGGCGAGCGAGCAGGAGATCGACGCCCGGACCCGGCGCGTGCTTGCCGAGCGTTCGCTCACGTGGATCATCGGCACGTCGTTGATGTTCGAGTTCTTCTGCGTAGGGCTCGCGACCTGGATCTTCTCGCGCCGCGACTATTGAGTTTTCCCCGGTGAAATCGACCCAGAAAGCTCTCCCGCACGCCTCGTGCCCGCCTCCACGGCTTTCACGAACGCCTCCCCCACTCCCAGCGCGTCGAGCGTTTCGCACGCCGCCTGGGTTGTGCCGCCTTTGCTGGTCACCGCGGCGCGGAGCTGCTCGGGGCTGAGCTTGGGGCTGGCGGTGAGCAGTTCTGCGGCGCCGCGGATGGTCCCCCTGACCAGTTCGTCGGCTTCTTCTTTGCTGAAGCCGTGCTGGATCGCGGCGGCGACCAGGGCCTCCGCGAGGTAGAACACATACGCCGGTCCGCTGCCCGTCAGGGCCGTGAGTGCGTCCATGCGGGATTCGGGGATCACGCGGAGGACGGGGCCCGAGGCGTTCAGCAGGGCGAGCGCGTCGTGCGTGTCGGCTTCGCTGACGCCTGAGCCCAGGCACACGCCCGTGACGCCCAGACCGATCTGTGCCGGCGTATTGGGCATGGCGCGGACGACCTTGCCCGGCATGCTGGCTTGAAGCTGCTTCGTGGTGATCCCCGCCATGATGCTCAGCACCACGTCGGTTTTATGCACGGCGGTTGGGTACGTCGTCGCCGCGGAGGCAAAGTGCTGCGGCTTGACCGCGAAGAGCACCACGCACGGTCCGGTGAAGTGGGCGTTTGCCATGCGGAAGGCCCGCAGATCCTCGCCGACCTGCTCGCCCTGGGCGTGCAGGGTGTGTACGCCGAGCGCCCGCAGATACTCGAGCTTGCCCGCGTCGGGGTCGATCACGCAGACGCGAGGCGGTTCGACCGCGCCGGTGCTGATGGCAGAGCGGACGATTGCCGAGCCCATGACCCCGCCGCCGATGACGATGACCCCCGCATGGACACGTGCGGGGCTGGGCTGGTGCTGAGGCTGACCGCTGTTCATCTTCGAGGTTAGGCCCCGGGTTCTCCCCGCTGTTCAAGGGGTGATTGCCATCAGAGTCCCGCTCGGGCGATGTGAGCGCTTTGAGAAAAAACGACAAATCTCTGAACCCGCCGCACCCGGAGCGCCGTTTCACGGGTACGAAGTTCATCCGGGCGTGGCACACCGCTCGCGCCGGCAAACCTGACCAGTGGTCCGCGAAGATCAAGGAGGTCGCATCATGAGCCAGACGATCGCTCGCACCGTGAATCGTCCGTCGCGCCGTTCGAAGTCGTCGTTCTCTGTGCGTGCGGGGTTCACGCTCATCGAACTGCTCGTGGTGATCGCGATTATCACGCTGCTGATCGGGCTTTTGCTGCCAGCCATCGCCTCGGCCCGCGCCGCCGCGAGGCAGACCGGCTGCCTCAGCGACATGCGTCAGATGGGCCTGGCGCTGAACCTCTATTGCAACGACTTCAAGGAGCGTCTTCCCTACCCGAACTGGGGGCCCGTCGCCGCGACGAAAGGCTGGCTCTACGGCCCCGGGGTGAATACCTCCAACTGCACCGAGGACGATCGTCAGACCGGCTCGCTGTGGCAGTACGTCGAATCCGCCGACGTCTACCGCTGCCCCAGCCACACGGGCCCGTTCGACGGCACCGCGCGCATGACCAGCTACATCATGAACGGCGCGGTCATCGGCTACGGGCGCTTCCCCATCCCGCAGCGCATCGGGCAGTTCCGCCCCGATGCCGTGGTCCTTTGGGACGGGAACGAACAGCCCGAGTTCGGCCCGCCCTACAACGACGGCGCCAGCTTCCCGCGCGAGATCGTCCCCGGGCACCACGGCACCAGCGTGACGTGCATGGCCGTCGACGCGTCGTCCGTCACCCTGCCACGCGAGGATTTCTTCGCGCTGCGCGACAGCGACACCGCCAACGCCTTCTGGTGCACGCCGGGATCGCCGAACGGACGGTGAAGGCGCATTGCTCGTGACTCGTCGATCGAACGATTCAGAAGAAGTCGGTCATCCAGGGTGATGAAGCCGCGAAGACCGCGTCGGCAACGTGCAGCGCGTTCGCGTCGCCCTCGCACGCGCCGATGAGTTGAAGCTGCGTCGCGTTGCACAGGCCGCTGTAGAGACTCGCCAGCGATCGAACCGAAATCGAAATCGCCGCCGCCGGGGCGGTGTTGTTTCGGCCCGCGCTGGTCGGATCGGTTGCGTCAGCGGCGGTGACCTCGCCCCGGCCGTCTTTCACGCGGAGCGTGAATCGCCGGTTGTTTGCCGCGATCAGCTCGTCGCGCACGCGCAGCGTCAGCGTCGCGTCGACGGCGTGCGGGTAGCCGCGCTGCGTGAGTGCACGCTCGACGTCGACAACGCGAATCATCCAATAGTCCTTCAGGCTCAGCGTGTAGCGCTGCTGACTGAGCATCATCAGCAGCGGGTGCCACGGGCCCATGGGGATCGCCACCTCGTCGGCCATGGGTGCGAAGTCGCGGAGCAAGCCGATCAATCGCAGCGCCGCCGGCGCGTCGTCGAAGGCCAGATCCTGCACGATGAGGTCCAAGCGTCCGGTGTCTTTGCGTTTGCGGTCGAGGTAGACGTACCCCGCGATGGTGCCGTCGTCGCGCTTGATGCCGAAGCCTTCGAAGACCATGTCGCGGTGGGACTTCACGCGGTTCCAGTGGTAATCGCTACGGTCGATCATGCCGTGGAAGCGTGTGGCGAAGCGGTTGTAGCACGCGAGAACCTGAGCTTGGTCCGATTCGCCGAGCGAGATCACGCGCCCGTCGCGTGACGACGGCTCGAGCGTCGTCACCGGGATCTTCGCGATGAATCGGCTCCCCGCCTGCTCAAAGCCGACCTTCCGATACAGGCTCTGAGTCGAGGCGTAGAGCCCCGAGAGCGCGTACCCGCAGCGGTGCGCTTCGCGCATCGCCTCACGCATCATCGCGTACGCGTGCCCCTGCCCGCGCATCTCCGGTGCCACGGCCACGCCCGCGATCCCCAACGTCCGCACGCTGCGTCCGTAATAAAACTGCCCCGCGTCGATCCGCAGCAGCACCGCCGCGATCGCCGCGGACTCTTCGCGCAGCACACGCAAACGCGGGAAACCGCCTTTGCGGATCCATTCGATGCTCTGCTCGCTCGGGCCGCCGAAGGCCAGGGAATACATGCGTCCGAGCGCGGACAGGTCCGCCTCGGTGATGGTGTCGAGGGCCTTTGACTTGGTGTTTTCACACGCAGCGTTCGCCGATTGGTGCGGGCTCATGCACCATCATTGCCCGCTCAGCGAATGTCGTAGTACCCAAGGTGAAGCTCGGCGTGGCGCAGGTGCATCGCGATCCATTCCTCGTGCGTGAGCGGGCCGAAGATCGGGTGCGGCACCGTGCAGGGCGTGCTCTCCAGCCGTTGCCAGGATTTTCGCAGCGTGCTCAGTCCTTCCTCCAGCCCCGTTTCCTGCGTCGCGAACGTCCCCGCGTCGATCTTCGCGATCTTCCAACCTCGCGGCATGGGCGAGTACAGAAACCGCTTCTTCATGAAGACCCGCGCGATGAAGCACAGAATCCGCGGCGGGACCTTAAACTCCTTCGGATACCCGTCGTACTCGTAGTCGATCCACGCGGCGAGATGGTTGAACGCCGTGCCGAGCGACCAGTTGCCCAGAGACTTCAGCGTGCCGGCACGCTGCGCCGCCGCGAGTTTCTCTGCGTGATTCAGCACATCCGCGGCGGATGCAAACCGCAGCGTCCGATGCCCGTTGACCTTCTTCGTGTCCACCCGTTGCAACTCGGCTGTCGATCCCACATTTCACCCTTCATGCTGCGGGCGAAAGACACTCGCCCACGCCAATGACACTTGAACAGTTCAGCCCTTGCTGATCACCCCGTCGACGATCTTCACCACGCGGTCGGCACGCTTGGCGACCTCCGCGTCGTGCGTGACCATCACCAGCGCCCGTCCGCCGCGCCGGCTCTTGATCAGCAGGTCGAGGATCGTCTCGCCCGTCTTGCGATCCAGGTTCCCCGTCGGCTCATCCGCCAGCAGGATCTGCGGGTCGTTGATCAGCGCCCGCGCGATGGCGACGCGTTGACGCTCGCCGCCCGAGAGTTCGACGGGCTTGTGCTTCAGCCGTTGCGAGAGACCGAACTCGGTGAGCAGTTCGCGGGCGCGGGCTTCGACTTCGCCCTTCTTCGCGAAGTACCCGAACTTCCACCGCGCCATCGCCGCGACGCAGACGTTCTGCAGTACGTTCAACTCGGGGAGCAGGTGGTAGAACTGAAAGACGAACCCGACGCTCTGCGCGCGGTAGTCGTCGAGTTGCGACTGGCTGAAGCTCCGCAGCAGCAGCCCGCGGAAGTTCACCCAGCTCGAGGCCGCCTGGACATCGGGCTCATCAAGCCCGCCCAGCAGGTGCAGCAGCGTCGACTTGCCCGAGCCGCTGGCGCCGAGAATCGCCAGGAACTCACCCGCGTGAACATCCAGGCTCACCCCGCGCAGCACCGGCACGGCCGTCTTTCCCAGGTAATAGGTCTTGTGCAGGTTGGAGGCTTCGAGGAGTTTCATGTCGCTGTTTCGTCGTCGTTGAGTCGTTCAATCGGTCGTCACTCAAACCGCAGCGCCCGCACAGGCTGCATGAGCGCCGCCCGCAACGCCGGCACGATCGCCCCCAGAACCGCAAAGCCGATCCCCGCGCTGGTGACGATCAGCGCGTGCCACGGATTGACCTTGTCCGGAATCCCGCTGAACAGATACACCCGCGGCTCCCAGATGTACAACCCGAAGTACCGCCCCAGCGCCTCGTGGATCGCGTTGATGTTCGTGACGACAAAGTACCCCAGCGCCAGCCCCGCGAGGCTGCCCACCACGCCCAGGATCAAGCCGTAGCCAATCCACAAACCCGCGATCCCCGAGCGTGTAGCGCCGACGCTCCGCAAGACACCGATGTCCTTGGTCTTCTCGCTGATCATCGCCCAGAAGATCGCGAGGATCAGCACCGAGCAGACCAGCGTGATGAACCAGAAGAGGAAGAGGACCAACGCCGTCTCGCGCTTGACCTGATTCACGAGCGTCGCGTTCGCCTGCGCCCAGGTGCGGATGAGGTTTGAGCCGGTCAATCGTTCAACGCTCGGCACATCGCGGAACTCACGGGCGAACTGCGCATACGCCGCGATCATCGCCTCACGCAGTTCGTCGGCGCTCACGCCCTGCTTCGCCTTGACCAGCACCGAGCTCGCCCGCGCGGGGGCGAGTTCGCCGGTCGGGATCTCGGGCAGCTTCGTATCGCCAGTCTT
Source organism: Phycisphaerales bacterium (assembly GCA_032229765.1). GTDB lineage: Bacteria > Planctomycetota > Phycisphaerae > Phycisphaerales > UBA1924 > JACVCS01. Next base: position 11,111 of record JAVTWO010000043.1, read on the forward strand.
ATCGACGCCCTCGTACGGGTTGAACGCCCCGCCCGACTTCGGCACCACCTTGGGCACCGCGTCCATCTTCATCAGCCGCTGCATCTCGTCGAACTGCACGAAGACCGTTCGCCGGTCCATCTCAGACACACCCGTGCGAAACTCGTTCGCCACGGGCAGCGTCTTGCTCACCAAGGTCTGAAGCCGTCCCTGCGAATCCAGCGGGATCAGATTCAGCGTGATGGAGTTGTCGAACAGGTACCGAGGCAGTGATTGCGTGCCGCCCTCGGATGTCGGTCGCACCAATCCCTGCGCGACGTAGTACCCCTCGTCCTGCAGCTTGTTGAACCCCGAGGCATCGATCCCCACCACGGCCGCGGGAATCTGCGGGCCGTTCCTGCCCGCGCGACGCGTCAGGCTCATGCCGTCGTCGTAGATCTGCTTCCAGTCTTTCTCGCCGCTCAGCCGCGGGTCGAGCCCCTTCTCATCCGTTTTGATCGGCTCGCTGATCGGTCGCCACCACAGCGCCTTGTCGTACCCCACCGTCGCGGCATAACTCGGGCCGTCGATCCCGCGCACCTGCACGCCCTCGACCCGATCGTCGGGCAGACGCATCAGCGCGAATGTCTCGATCACCGGCGTGGCGGCATGAACGTGCGCATCTTTCCGAACGATCTCCAACAGCCGCTGGTAATGCGGAATCCCGCTCGGCCAGGTGATCGTCACATCCCCCGCGAAGGTCCGCCCCGTATCCAGCAGCGTCGTGAGAAACCCGCCCATCACCGACCACACCACCAGCACAAGCCCCGTGCACAAGCTCAAGCTGATGGCCGCCAACAGCGGCATGATCTTGCTCAGCAGGTACTTGCGTGTCAGCAGAATCTGGTACATGGGCACGTCAGCGTAGCCCACGCCAGCCACGCCCGCACGGTCCTTCCTCTTCGCCCCGCGCTAAACTCCGTCATGCGCGTTCTGCTGACCAACGACGACGGCATCCACGCCCCGGGCATCATCGCCCTTCACGACGCCCTGCAAGGCCTCGCCCTGCCAGGCTCCGCCTCGCCGCGCGAGATCATGGTCGTCGCGCCGCTCACCGTCCAATCCGCCACCGGTCACGGCATCACCTTCCGACAACCCCTCGTCGCCCACGCTGTCGACGTCAACCCGCGCATGACCGGCACCGCCGTCGACGGGCGACCCGCCGACTGCGTCAAGCTCGCCGTCAGCGCCCTCTGGCCCGAACGCTTCGGCGAAGGCACACGCCCCGAGCTCGTCGTCAGCGGCATGAACATGGGCGCCAACGTGGGCATCAACGTGCTGTACTCCGGCACCGTCGCCGCCGCGCTCGAAGCCGCGTTTCTTGGCGTCCCCGCCATCGCCGTAAGCCTCCACCACGGCAAGAGCCGCCCGCGATACGACATCGCCGCTCAGCACGCCCGCGCCGTCATCGACCGCGTCCTTTCCAGCGGCCTGCTCAAGGCCCACGCCTGCATCAACATCAACATCCCCATCACCGAGCACGAATCGCCCCTCCCCGAGATCGTCGTCTGCCCCATGAACACCCACGGCGTCGTCGACTCCTTCGACAAACGCACCAACCCGCTCGGTGAAACCTATTACTGGTCCGCCGGCACGCCCATGGAGTTCCACGCCGTGCAGCCCGGCAGCGACGTGCAGACGATCTTCGACCGCAAGATCACCGTCACGCCGCTGACATACGACCTGACCGACCACGCCCGCCTGAACGCCTGGCGCAGTGTGAACTGGCGCGGCTAACACATCGTGATGAACGCACCCAGCACCAACTCTGTGAATGCCTCACCTTTCACGCTCACCGTCCGCGACCTTGGACGCATGAACTACGCCGAGGCGTACGCGTTGCAGACCCGCACGCTCGAAGAGATCCTCGCCGCTCGCGAGCAATCCACCGCCAGCTCCACCCCAAACGCCGGCACGCTGCTGCTCGTTGAGCACGACCCCGTCATCACCGTCTCACGCCGTGCCACCGCCATCGGCAACCTCCGCGCCGATCAAGACACGCTCCAGCGCCTGGGCGTCACCGTCGCCGAGACCGACCGCGGCGGCGACATCACCTACCACGGCCCCGGCCAGCTCGTGGTCTACCCCATCCTCGATCTCAACCTCCTCTCCTTCCGCCTGCACGACTACATCCGCGCGCTCGAACAGGCCATCATCGCCGCCGTGGCCTCCTTCGATGTCGCCGCCTTCCGCGACCGCGCGCTCGTCGAAGGCGAGTCACCCGCCACCGGCGTCTGGGTCGATCAGCTCCGCATCGCACCAACCCCCGGCGCACCGCTCGACGCACCGCCCGACCCCGCTCACCGCCGCCAGTGGGCCAAGCTCGCCGCCATCGGCGTCCGCGTGCGTCACTGGATCAGCATGCACGGGCTCGCCATCAACGTCGACCCCGACATGCACCACTTCAGCCTCATCGTGCCCTGCGGCCTTGCCGGCCGACCCGTCACGAGCCTCCGAGGCCTGCTCCGCAATCGCTGCCCGACCATGCCGCAGGTCAAAGCCGAGCTGACCAAGCAGCTCACCACGATGATCCAGCAGCGCCCGCAGCCACAAAAGAACACGGCCCCGTGAAGGGCCGTGCTCATCGTTTCAGTTTGTCTCAAACCCAAACCCGCTCAATCGAGCTTCAGGTCCTTCATCACGTCGAGGGTCAGGTCGTCCGCCGCGCTCGCCTTGACGACGGGCCGAGCCAGCACGCCGCGGAAGAACGCGTCGGCGCTGGTGGGCTTTTCCATGTCCTCGATGCTGCGCGAGTTCAAGACCATCGTGTACCCGCGCTTGGTGGCGATGTCGTCCACGCTCGCGAGGATCTGCTTGTACACCTCGAAGTTCTTCTCCGCGATGAAGGCCACCATCGCGTTGCGGGCCTCCTGATCCATCGCCCGCAGCTCTTCGTTCAGCTTGCGGTACTGCTCCACGCCCGCCTTGAACTCGGGCGAGTCCTGCTTGTCCTGCGGCGTCCCCTGCAACTGCTGCTGGAGCTTCTCAAACTCCTCGGCCTTCGGGGCCATCTTCGCCCGCAGCTCCGCCGTCTTCTCTTCCATCGCCTTGGTGTATCGCGGCGTCTGGAGCATCTTGTCGGCGATCTTGTAGACATCGCACACCGCGTACTTCGGCGAAGCCGCCGCGGTCGCGGTCGTCGTCGCCGCACCGGCCGGTGCAGCAGCCGCCGCCGGAGTAGCCGAGGCAGCCGGCGTCTCCACCTTCCCCGCCCCACCCCCACCACCCGTCCCCCCAACCGGCTCATCCGCCAAGACCGCCGCCGAGCCCGCGAACATCACCAGCGCCGCCGCACCAACCCGCACCAACCCGAGCACCCCCGACACCGACCGAAGCGAAAAGCTCATGGATGACCTTTCCAAAGAAAACACGGAAGACGCGATCACCCCGAGCACAGGCGGGGCCAAAGGCGAGGGTAGGTCGCACGCCGCACCACATCACACACCACGCCCCACGCACAACACACACCCCAGCCCCCCGATACACTTCGCCCTGTCCCCGCTCCCATCTTCATGTGCCATGTGGCCCTGTGCCATGTGCCATGTGATCCCCCCTCCCCTTACACGAAGAACCCCATGGCCACCCCCACCCCCCACCAACCCTTCAACCTCTCGCCCCAGCAGATCGTCCAAGAGATCCAACGTCTCG
>JAVTWO010000044.1:0-14616 GCA_032229765.1 Phycisphaerales bacterium
TGACTCCTTGGTTCGCGGCTCCGGGCGAAGAGACGCCCCTGCCCCCACCTCCCGCGTTCTCCAATCGATCCTTCAAGTCCACCACCCGACCCGCCCAGAACTTCGCATAGTCCGTGGTCCAGCGGTCGTAGATCTGCTGGATCGGCACGAGGTTGACATACAACCACCGCTCGCGCCCGCGCTTCTCCGCGATCACCAGCCCGGCACGCTCCAGCACGCGCACGTGCTTGAGCAGACCCACGCCGCTCATCTTGAACGACGCGCCCAACCCCGCGACCGTCTGCCCGGGCTTCTCGAGCAGCAGATCCAGCACCCGCCGACGAACCGGGCTGGAAAGCGCCTCGAACAGGTTGTCCACGGCTTCAGTTTCCATTGCTAACCAATAGGTTAGCATACAAATCGTCACGGTCAAGGGAAAAACCTGAGAGGGCACAGAAATGGACAACAGATTGCGCGCGTCGTCGAGCCAGCGTCCTCATCGTCGCGGTCCGGTTTCTGATATGCTTCCCCTCCACGTCGCTGGAACCCCGCAAGGCGGGGGCGGCGTGGTACTCGACGAGCGAAGGCTCTTTCCCCCTGGGCCGCCCGGCGGCAGGAGATTGAATGTCCGCGATGCTGATTGATCCGAACGGGCCGATGGTTCTTGCCGCGGCGGACGTGAGCGGGAACTTTCTGGTCAGTTTTTGGAAGCCGCTGATCCCGCTGATCGTCCTGGGCCTGTGGGGCTGGGTGGTGGCGACGGTCTATGACAAGCATGCCGCCCGCTTCTTCCTCCCGCGCGAGCAGTGGAACATCTTCCACCTGGTCATGGGCACCGTGGCGCTCCTGCTGGCGTACTTCATGCCCGTCCCGGGACATGTCGGCATCCTTGCGGGCGTCGGGGCGATGATCGTCATCCTCGCCATCGATCTGGCCGCGTACGCCATCGCGGTGAAGAAGGACGACCGCGTCCCCGAGCAGTTTAAGATCCGCATCGACGTGCTGACAAAGATGCAGGCCGCCCGTGCTGAAAAGAAGAAGTCCAAGCAGGCCGGCACCGCGAAGCTCATCGTCCGCTATCCGGACAAGACCGCCGTGCCCGTTCCCGATGCCGAGACCCCCGAGTTCGCCGTCCGCACCGCCAGCGAAGATGTCTACATCAAGGCGATGCTCTCGCGCGCTTCGCAGGTGGAGATCACCCCGACGGGCAAGGACCAGAACTACCAGGTCCGCATGCTCGTCGACGGTGTCGGCGTCGCGGGCGAAACCATGCCCGCCCCCAACGCCGTCCGCGTCATGGACTTCTGGAAAGCCGCCGCCAAGCTCGATATCAACGACCGCCGAAAGAAGCAGCAGGCCATCACCACCGTCGAACAAGCCGGCACGAAGCACAACGTTCGCATCACGTCCATCGGCGTGCAGGGTGGCATGCGTCTGACGATGCTCTTCGATCCCGATACGGCCGTGAAGCGCAAGGCCGCGGACCTGGGCCTGCTCGACAACCAGATGGACGAGCTCAAGGCGATCGTCAACGACGAAAAGCGGGGGATCGTGCTGCTGGCCGCCCCGCCCGACGGCGGGCGTTCGACGCTCTTCTACGCCGTGGTCGGGATGCACGACGCGTATACCCAGGGCGTTCAGACGCTGGAAGTCGATCAACAGCTCAACCTCGAAGGTGTTCGCCATCAGGAGTTCGACGCGACGGCCGACGGGCCCGACTTTGCCACCACCGCCCGCTCGATGCTGCGTCGCGATCCGGACGTGCTGGCCGTTGCGGAGTTCCCCGACGCCAACACCGCGAAGGAACTCGCCAAGAGCGACCTGGAGCGCACGCGTTCGTACCTGTGTCTGCGGGCGAGCTCCGCGATGGAAGCCATCGAGAAGTACGTCGCGGCGGTCGGCGACAACGCCCTGGCGGCGAAAGGCCTCCGCGGCGTGGTCTGCGGGCGTCTGCTCCGCAAGCTCTGCGTCAACTGCCGCGTCGGTTATCCGCCCGCTGCCGACATGCTCAAGAAGCTGGGCGTGGGCGAGGGCAAGGTCCAGCAGCTCTACAAAAAGGGCGGGCAGGTCCTCATCAAGAACAAGCCCGAAGTCTGCCCCGTCTGCGGCGGCGTCGGCTACCTCGGTCAGGAAGGCATCTTCGAGGTCTTCCAGATCGGTCAGGAAGAACGCGACCTCATCGCGCAGGGCAACCTCGCGGGCGTTCGCGCCAGCCTGAAGAAACGCGGCCTGCCCAGCATCCAGCAGTCGGCCATCCGCAAGGCCGTGCTGGGCATCACGAGCGTCGAAGAAGTTCAGCGCGTCACGGCCCCGCCCGCGGCACCCGCCGCCGCGGCGCAGCCCGCCGCCCCCAAGGCCTGATCACGTCGCACGACACACCGCCCGGCGCGTTTGAACAGAACCCGCCGAGGCTTTTCCCGGTTCACCTGTCCGAGACAGCCCTCTACACCAGAGGCTGAAGCAAAACGTTCGGAGATCTGCGCTCATGCTCATCAACGGCCTCGTCATTCTGATCATCCTGGGGTTCGGGTACCTGGGTTTCACCCGCGGGTTCTACTCCATGCTTCTGCACTTGGCCTCGGTGATCGTCGCCGGTGCGGTGGCGCTGGGCGTCTGGGAGCCGCTGGCGTACTACCTGCTGCGCACGAACGCCGACACACAGTGGATCTGCGATATCGCCTGGGGTGCGGCGCTGGCGCTGCCCTTCGCGCTGACCCTCGCGGTGCTACTGGGGATTCAAGCCGCGGTGCTCCGCAGCAACCTGACCATCCCGCCCGTGGCGAACTACATCGGCGGCGGCGTTCTGGGTGTTGCCTCGGGCGTGATCGTCGGCGGGTTCACCGTGCTGTCCATCTGCTTCGTCCGCGGGCACACCGCCTTCACCGACTACAAACCCGTCGATCAGCAGTCCAACGGCTCGATGACCCGCGGCTCGGGCCTCTGGGTCCCCGTCGATCGTCTCACCGCGATGGCGTACCAGTGGATGTCGATCAACACGCTCTACGAGACGGAGAACCTCGCGAAGTACTACCCCGACTTTGCCGAGCGCCCGCACCTGATGGGCGCGAACCCCGACAACGCGACGCTCAAGCTGGGCTTGCCTGAAAAGGCGGTGGACTTCCTGGGTCACTACACCGTCGGCGAGGCGAACCAGGTGAAGTATGACGAACTCGTCGTCGATTCGCTGCGTCCCAACCGTCAGACCGTCATGAACCTCGACGGCGAGGACCTGAAAACCCTCAACCAAGGTCAGTATTCGATCCAAGGGTTCGTGGTGAACTTCAAGCCCGCGGCCCGTGAGAAGATGGGGCAGGTCGCCGTCGGTCCGGGCAGCGCCACGCTGATCATGTGGAACCGTGACACGGACACGACGCTTGCAATCCAGCCCTTCGCGCTGATCAGCCAGGCGAAGCCGCCGCAGGACAAGCCCGACGCCGCCGTGCGTTTCGCCCGCTGGCGCTTCGACGCCAAGGGCACGTTCCTGGGCTCCGTCGGCGGCGCCACCGACAGCACCCCGATGGCGTACGAGTTCCTCGTGCCGAAGCAGCAGGGCAACTTCGTCCCGCTGGCGCTCTACGTCCGCGGCATCCGGATCGACCTCATCGACCCCTCAACCGATCAGCCCAAGCCCGCGAAGATCGCCTTCAAATCCACACTGGAACGCGACACGCAGATCCTCACGGGGGAGCTCGTGGGCACCGTCGGCGGTGAGGCCCTCGACGGCACCGGCGCTACCGAGATCAAGCTCGACCCCGCCAACCCGTCGACCGCCATTGTCGCCTCCAACCAACTCCCCTTCCAAATCACGCTGAACAAGGGCGACCTGAAGATCCCCGTCGACGACAAGAACCGCATCCAAGACGGCGAGCAGGCCTTCAACCCGCGCGACCTTTCCAACCGCGGCATCGAACGCGACCTCCGCGTTGACAAGTTCGCTGTCGACAACGAGACCGCCATCGTGCAGATCGAAGTCAGCAAGGACTCGCCCTTGAGCCTCTTGCTGCCCACGGCGGCCGAGGCCACCGGCGCACCGGTCCTCGTCTCCGCGGAGGGTCAGCGGTTCAGTTGCATCGGCTACGTGTACAAGGACAACAGCATCGCCCGCGTGCGTCACACCCCCAGCCGCCCTGTCGATTCGAAGGATGGCCTGCCCAGCCTCACCATGAGCCGAACCGATCAGAACCTCCGCCTGATCTTCCGCGTCTCGATGAACGCGACGATCAAGCAGTTCGCCATCGGCGACAAGGTCATCGCGGATATCAACCCGCCGCTGACGGTCAATCAGGCCCAGCGCTGATCGTCCGCTGACGCAGAGAAAAACAAAGCCCCCGGCGTATCGCACGCCGGGGGTTTTTCGTTGATACGGCTTCTGTCGTGCGGAGTCTGTGCCTTCGGTGGCACGGCTCTGGAGAGCCGTGCATCAAGTCGAAAACCGCATGGCTCTGGAGAGCCGTGCCACCGAAGACCGAGTTACTCAAAATCCATGCCGCGTTTGTCGCTGGAACCGTGATCAATCGCGCTGATTCAAACTCAGCAAAGACATCCGAGCATCCCACTGGCTACTTCGTGGGCTTCGACTTGCTCGCGAGCTTCTTCTTCGTGGTGTTCTTGGCCGGGGTCGTCGGCTTCGGTTTCATCGGCTTGCGCTTCGCTGTTCCGTGTCGATCGCTCGCGCCGTCGCGGAGCATCTGCACCACGCGCTCGACGTGGCCCTTGGCGCGGATGTTCATCATCGCCGACCGCACGACCGGGCCCTTGCTGCTGGGCTCAAGGATCAGCGTGCTGCGCAGCACGGCCGTCACGGTCTTGCCGTAGAGCGACTTCTGTCCGTACGCACCAAGAGCCTGCAAACTGCGGGGCACGCCCGTGTCGTCGCGCGGGTCACAGTACATCGGGATCTTCAAGGCTTCGTCGTCGATGAAGCACGCGATCGCCTCGGGCGCGTCGGGTGAGAGACCCATGACATCAAGCCCAGCGCACCGAGTTCGTTCTTGGAAGCCGAGAAGCCTTTAGCCTCTTCGGTGCAGGCGGGCGTGCCGGCCTCGGGGTAGATGAACAGCACCGTCGGGCGGGTGATGATCTTCGAGAGCTTGGTCGGTTTGCCCTTTGGATCGAGCAGGGTGACATCGGGCGCGACGGCGAGTGCGTTTGCACCGACAGCCAACGAGTTGGTGGTCACGCGTGCGGCGCCAACAGATCCGGGTTGTGCGTTCATGGTCCGTGAGTTTAGCGCACCGGCGCGTGCGTCAACCACGATGCCGCGAGGGTGACCATCGCCCACGCCGCGGCAAGGCTGATGAGGATCACCGCAAGCAGCCACAGCCGCGAGCCTGTAGAGGTCGCGCCGGGGTTGATCGAAGGTGCGGGCAAGCCTTCGCCCGCGGGGACGATCGCGAGGCGCGGGGCGAGCTGGTCGGGGCGCATTGAGCCGCCGATGCGGGCTTGGTCTTGAACGATCGCCAGCACGAGGTTGGCATCGAAGGGTCGCAGACCCATCGAACGTGCCTGGCTGAGCAGTCGCTTGCGGGCCTCGGGGCGGAGCAACGCCGCCCGGCCGCCCTCGATGGCTTCCGCGGCTTTGGTGGCGAGGATCCACCGCACGTCGGTGGAGGGCAGGGCCGAGGCGAGGAGGTTCTCACGCGCAACTTCGCGTTTGAGTTGGCGTTGCTGGAGGTTGAGCTGTGCGTCGGGCGCAGTGTCGATGGTGCCGCGGAGGGCCGGGGCGTCGCTGGCGGCTTGCACGCGGAGGACCGAGGCGTAGAGCGCACCCGCCGCGGGGGTTGAAACGTGGGAAGCGGAGCCGGGACGATCGTCGGCGCTCGAAAGCCGAGGCTGGAACCCCCGCCCGGCCGATCGGGCATTGCCCAAGAGACCGGCTGATCCGCCCGAAGGACCGCCGCGGAGCATGCGACCGTCGGAGAGTTCTCGCCGGGCCTCGTCGCTGACAGGCCTGACCCGCCCTGCCGACAGCCGGGCGGCGGCGGACAACCCCGGGATCGTCGCCCCCCGCTCACGGTCCGTCGCCGGCGACACGCGCGCCGCCTCCGGGCGACGGTCGTCGACGAGTTTCAACACGGGATGGGTCTTGGAACGGTCCATGACGGGCCAATCAGCATACGTGCACGGGGCGTGCCAGGGTCTTGGGATGGATTCAAACGGTTGTTTACGCCCGATAACCACGCACAAGCACCGAACCTGAGCAACATCTGGACGAGTGAAACCCCGAAACGTGAGGACCTGTGGACGGTTCGTCGGTAGTCTGTGTGCGGGGAGGACCGATCCTGCCCCCTGAGCACACGGAGCTCCACCCGGCATGGATTCAAGCACCCACCACGGCGGCAACGACCCAACCCCGCCTGCACACCCCCCCACCGCTGCGACGACTCCCGAACCGCTCGGGCCCCTGGAGCCTTTGGCGGTTCCGATGGAGGTTGGGGCGATGCTGGACCAGTTGGAGCGGGAGGCCCGCAAGGGCAAGCTGCCGGGGTTTGAGCGGCTGTCGGGCCCTTGGTGTTTCGAGGTCGAGGCCTTCGGCGTGCCTTTCACCGGGGTGATGCAGGCATCCGCCGCGCGCGAGGGGGATCGGACGGTGCTGCGGTTTGCCACCAAGATGAGCCCCAAGATGCCCTTGGTCTGGTTGGTGATTCTGTTGGTGACGATCTGGCCTGGGCTGCCCTTGACGGAGAACCTCATCGAGGCGGTCGGGCCGACGGGGTGGTGGCAGTACACGATGTGGTGGTACCTGCCGTTGACGGTGGTTTCGCTGCCGCTGGCGATCTGGAGCGGGTTGAAGCGGTCGAGGGCGATGATGCACACCTCGGCCCATACCGCCCGGTTGGACATCGCGCGGGCGTTGGGCTTGGCGGAAGCGTCTTCGACCGCCAGCGCCTGAGATTTCACCGGCCGGGGCAGTGAATCGCGCCGGGTGGGTGGGGCGAAGACGATTGGGGTTGGCGTGATGGTGGGTTGTCAAGGTTCGTGGTAGCATGCCCCGTGCACGCGGGACGGGCTGTTTGTGCTCATTCCCGGCGTTGATGTTGGTTCGATGATCAGCAAACCGCTCCGTAGGAGAAGCTTTATGGCCGGTAGATTCGCATCGGTGGTCCGTCGTTTGTCGCTGGGGTTGGGTGTGGCCGCGTCGGTGGTTGCAGGGAGTGTGGTGGCGATCGGTGCGGCGAGTGCCGCGAGCGAGGCCGCCCAGCCCGCGAAGAGCGAAAACAAGGCCCCGATCCTGATCGGGCACTACGGCTCGCTCACCGGCGCTGAGGCGACGTTCGGGCAATCCACCAGCGAGGGGATCCGTCTGGCGATCAAGGAGCTGAACGCTGCGGGCGGGATCGACGGGCGGATGGTCGAGCTGAAGGAGTACGACACGAAGGGCGATCCGAAAGAGGCGAACCTGGCCGTCACGCGGCTGGTGAAGAGCGACAAGGTGGTTGCGGTTTTGGGTGAGGTGGCCTCTGGCCTTTCGCTGGCGGCGGCGCCGGTGTGTCAGAAGGCCGGCGTGCCCATGATCAGCCCCTCGTCGACGAACGTGCGTGTGACGAAGGTCGGGGACATGATCTTCCGGGTCTGTTTCATCGACCCGTTCCAAGGGCTGGCGTGCGCGAAGTTTGCCAGCGAGAACCTGAAGGCGACCAAGGCCGCGATGCTGTATGACCAGAAGGCCCCGTATTCGGTGGATCTGGCGAAGGAGTTCAAGAAGGCCTTCGAGAAGATGGGGGGCAAGGTCGTTGCGGAGCAGACGTACTCCGGCGGCGACGGGGACTTCACCGCGCAGCTCACCAACATCGCCGCGAGCAAGCCGGACGTGCTCTTTGTGCCGGGGTATTACACCGACGTTGGGAACATCGCCCTGCAGGTCCGCAAGTTGGGGATCACCTGCCCCATGCTGGGCGGCGACGGCTGGGACAGCGAGCAGCTCGGGAAGACGGCCGGGAAGGCCATCGAGGGCTCGTTCTACTCCAACCACTACGCTCCGGATCAGCCCGACGAGCAGGTCAAGCAGTTCATCAGCAAGTACCAGAGCGCCTATGGCGGCAAGACCCCCGACGGTCTGGCGGCCCTTGGCTATGACGCCGCGAACATCCTCTTTGATGCGATGAAGCGGGCGAAGAGCACCGACGGCAAGCCGCTGCGGGACGCGATCGCGGCAACGAAGGACTTCAAGGCCGTCACGGGGACGATCACGATCGATCAGAACCGCGACGCGAAGAAGAGCGCGGTGATCGTGGAGATGAAGGGCGACCCGCTGGGCCCGAAGTTCAAGGCCCGGATTGAGCCATAATCACAAGTTTGAGGGATTGGATCTGACAGACCAACATCCGAACGAGCGGACGCGGAGGCATCGTGTATACTCCGCGTCCGTTTTTCATTGTGACCTGTTCGGGTCTGTGGACGGGTGATGGTTTGGTCGGTTGGCCTGGGCTGAGTTCTTCGTGGCTGAGTTGCTGCAAATCATGGTGGCGGTCGTGGCCGTGGGAAGCCTGTACGCGCTGATTGCGCTGGGCTACACGATGGTCTACGGCATCTTGAAGTTCATCAACTTCGCCCACTCGGACGTCTTCGTGCTGGGGGCGTGGGTCTCGCTGGTGCTCAGCGTGATGATCATCTCGGCGTTGAAGCTGGCGCCGGGGAGCGCGCCGCCTCTGTGGATCGCGCCGCTGGTGCTCATCGCGGCGATGGTGGTCTGCGGGCTGGTGGGGTTTGCGATCGAACGATTGGCGTACAAGCCATTGCGGAAGGCTCCGCGGCTGAACGTGCTCATCACCGCGATCGGCGTATCACTGCTGCTGCAGAACGTCGGGCAGCTCACGGGGTTTTCGGCTGCAAAGGACGAGGACGGTAAGACCATCGCCACGGTGCCGTTCGGGCCTTCGCCCAAGCGCATGCCCTCGCTTCTGCCTGAGACGGCGGCACCGGATCCGAACCTCGCGAAGCCGCTGGTGTTGATCCAGCCGGTGGACGTGTTCATCTTCGTCTCGGCGATCGTGCTGATGATGGGGTTGCAGTACCTGGTCTTCCGGACGAAGTTCGGTGCCGCGATGCGGGCGGTTTCGTTCAACACCGAGACCGCGGCGCTCATGGGCATCCGCGTTGATCGGGTGATCTCCGTGACGTTCGTGACCGGGGCGATGCTCGCGGCGGCGGCGGGGTTCATGTACGCACTGAAATACCCGGGCCTGAACCAGACCGCGCACGAAACCTGGGTCCTGCTGGGTTTGAAGGCGTTCGTGGCGGCGGTCGTCGGCGGCATTGGGAATGTTCGCGGCGCCGTGCTGGGCGGGTTCCTCATCGCCTTCATCGAGTTCATGGGAATGTACTGCTTCTCGAAGTACCTCGACCCGCTCTTGGGCACCAACATGGGCACGAACCTGCGCGATGTCTACGTCTTCGCGATGCTCATCTTCGTGCTGCTGGTGCGACCGGCGGGGATCCTGGGCTCGCAGCTCAAGGAGAAGGTCTAAACCGTGAGCGCTGCGCTGCAACAGCTTGTGCCGACGATGATGCCCAGCGCGGCGCGGGCGCTGCTGAAGGGCGTTGCGCTGCCTATGGCGTCGGCGCTCGTGCTGGGGCTGTTGATGCAGTTCGTCGTGGGGCCGGCGATCGGTGCGTACCCCGCGTCGGTGGCGTTGCAGGTGGGCATCTCGGTGATGCTGGCGGTCTCGCTGAACATCGTCAACGGCTACACGGGGCAGTTCTCCATCGGGCACGCGGGGTTCTTTGCGGTCGGTGCGTATGTCGGCGCGGGGATTTCGTACTACGCCGCCCTGGCGGGGATTGATCCGGCCAGCGGGCAGCAGCCCTCGCAGGCGCTCTCGAACGGCGCGTGGCTGGTCTGGAACGACGGGCAGAACTTCCTCTTCTCCTACGGCGAATGGCGGATGATCCTCGCCTCGATCGTCGGCGGGTGCGTGGCGGCGGGTTTGGGGTACATCGTCGGCCTGCCCTCGCTGCGGCTGCGCGGGGATTACCTTGCGATTGTGACGCTGGGGTTTGGTGAGATCACGCGGGTGCTGCTGACGCAGACCAAGCCGCAGATCTTCGATCGCGATGAGCTGGCGACGACGGACGCGAATGACTGGGTGATCCCGCCGATGGGCGGTGCGACGGGGTTCAGCGATATCCCGGCGTACGCGTCGCTGATGTGGGTGTGGTTCTTCGTCGCGGTGATGATCTTCTTCGCGTACCGCGTGAAGCAGAGCAGCACGGGGCGGGCGCTGCTGTCGATCCGCGAGGACGAGATCGCCGCCCGGTCGATGGGCGTGAACATCACGAAGTACAAGGTCCGCGCCTTCGTGCTCGCGGCCGGGCTTGCCGGTTTGGCGGGGAGCCTCTACGCCCACACCGGACAGGTCATCCGCCCGCAGGAAGCCGGGTTCCAACGCTCCTTCGAGGTGATCATCTTCGTCGTGCTGGGGGGCATGGGCTCGATCAGCGGCGTGGTCCTTGCCGCGATCATCCTGAGCATCTTGCCCGAGGCCCTGCGCGATCTGTCGGAGTACCGCCTGATCGTCTACGCCCTGCTGCTGATCCTCATGATGATCGTGCGCCCCAAGGGGCTCTTTGGCGTGCGCGAGATCTGGGAGTTCTGGCCCTTCACCCGCGCGAAGAAAAGCGAGAAGAAGGTGATCACGCCATGAGCGATTACCTCCTCGACGTCCGCGGCATCGGCATTTCCTTCGGCGGGCTGAAGGCCTGCGACGGGCTGACGGTGCAGATCCCCACCGGCGGGCTGCACGGGCTCATCGGCCCCAACGGCGCGGGCAAAACCACCGCCTTCAACCTCATCACGGGGGTCTACCGCACGCAGATGGGCTCGGTCACGCTCGACGGGGTGAAGGTCGATCACCTGCGCCCGCACGAGATCGCCAAGGCCGGCCTCTCGCGAACGTTCCAGAACATCCGCCTGTTCAGCGAGCTGAGCGTGCTGGACAACGTGAAGCTGGCGTGCCACTGCCGGGGGAAGCACACGCTGCTGGGGACGCTGCTGCGGACGCCGCGGTTCGTGGCGCAGGAGCGGGCGATGACCGCGCGGGCGATAGCGATGCTCGAGGTCTTCTCGCTGCAGCACCTCGCGGGCGAGCAGGCGAAGAACTTGCCGTATGGCGATCAACGCCGATTGGAAATCTGCCGGGCGCTGGCGACCGAGCCGAAGGTGCTTTTGCTCGACGAACCGGCGGCGGGGATGAACCCCAGCGAGAAGAAGTCGCTGGCGCAGTCGATCAAGCTGATCCGCGAGCAGTTCAAACTCGCGGTGCTGCTCATCGAGCACGACATGGGCCTGGTCATGGACATCTGCGAGAAGATCACCGTCCTCGACCACGGCTGCACCATCGCCCACGGCACACCCAGCGAGATCCAGAACAACCCCAAGGTCCAGGAGGCCTACCTCGGCGAGCCCGCGACCGCCTGAGTTTTCTCTTCCGAAGCACGCACGCAGAACCACATGGGCGAGAACGAGACCATCCTGGAAGTCCGCGACGTCAGCGTCCGCTACGGCGCCATCCGCGCTATCAGCAACGTCTCCTTCAGCGTTAAACGCGGCGAGATCCTCACCCTCATCGGCTCCAACGGCGCGGGCAAAACCACCACCCTCCGCGCCATCAGCGGCATGGTCCGCTGCACCGGCAACGTCCGCTTCATGGATCAGGAAATCGCCGGCACACGCCCCGACGTGCTCGTCACCCGCGG
This sequence comes from Phycisphaerales bacterium, assembly GCA_032229765.1. Classification (GTDB taxonomy): domain Bacteria; phylum Planctomycetota; class Phycisphaerae; order Phycisphaerales; family UBA1924; genus JACVCS01. The sequence continues at coordinate 11,674 of JAVTWO010000044.1, forward strand.
GCTGTGCCACTGCCCCGAAGGGCGGGGCATCTTCGCGAACATGAGCGTCGAAGAGAACCTCAACCTCGGCGCGTTCATCCGCAGCGACAAGCACGAGATCGAAAAAGACAAACAACGCGTCTTCGAGCTCTTCCCGCGCATCAAAGAGCGCCTGAAGCAAAACGCCGGCACGCTCAGCGGCGGCGAGCAACAGATGCTCGCCATCGGGCGGGCCCTGCTGGCAAGGCCCAAACTGCTGCTGCTCGACGAACCGAGCCTGGGCCTGGCGCCGCAGCTCGTGCAGACGATCTTCAAGATCATCCGCGAGATCAACGCGCAGGGCGTCAGCATCCTCTTGGTTGAACAGAACGCGCACATGGCACTGCAAGTGGCTCACCACGCGGTGGTGCTGGAAGTCGGCAAGGTGGCGATGACGGGCCTGGCGAGCGACCTTGCCAAGAGCGACGAAGTCCGCAAGGCGTACTTGGGGCATGGGTGAGAAATCACCAAATTGCCAAATGGTCAAATGAGACCTGAGACCAGTGCCTAATGCCCAGTGCCAAGTGCCTTCTTCTCTCACCCCTTCATGATCTTGACGATCGCGTCCAAGCCGCGTTTCAGGTCGTCCATCCGTGTGGCGAAGCTCAGGCGGAAGTGCGTATCCCGGCTTGAGAACGTGTGCCCCGGCACGATGAAGACCTTGTCCTGCTTCGCACGCTGATAGAACTGTTCGCCCGTCATGTTCAGACGCTTGGGCACTTGCACGAAGGCGTAGAACGCGCCGCCGGGGGTTTCCACGTGCGTCACTTCGCGCAGCGTGCTGACCACCAGGTCGCGTCGGCGTTGATACTCCGCGATGTGCGGGGTGATGTCGGCCTTGAACGCCGCCACCGCGCCGAGCTGCAGGGGCGTCGGCGCGCACACGTACACGTACTGCTGCAGCTTCCGCATCTCGTGCAGAATCGCCTTCGGTCCCACGGCATAGCCCAGCCGCCAGCCCGTCACGCCGAAGGTCTTGCCGAACCCGCGGATCACCACCGTCGCGTCGAACGCGTTCGGCTCGCGCCCCGCCGACGGACAGACGGGCTTGTTCCCCTCGGCCGAGCGGGCCGTGAGGGATTCTGAGAAGACAAACTCGTCGTAGATCTCGTCAGAAATCAGCAGCACGTTCTTGCGGCGGCACAGCTCCAGCAGCTCGCGCTGCTCCTGCTGGCTCAAGACCACACCCGTCGGATTGCCGGGCGAGCAGACCAACACCGCCTTCGTCCGCTCGGTGATCAAGGGCTCGACCCGCGCCGCGGTCATGCGGAAGTCCGGGCTGCCGTCCGGGTACGTATCGCACTTGACGGCCTTCGCCCCCGCAAGGTGCGCCAAGTACGGATAGAGCACAAAGTACGGATCGGGGATGATGATCTCATCGCCCGGGTTGAGCAGCGCCATCGCCGCGAGGAAGAGCGCGCCGCTGGTGCCGCTGGTGATGAGGCAGTCGGTGGTGGTGTCGTCGATGGTCCAGCCCAGGTCGCGCTTGATGTGCTGGCGGACCGCGTCCTGCAGGGGCTTGACGCCCTGCGTGAGGCTGTAGCCGTTGGGGCTCGGGACGCTCGACGTGTCGAGGATCGCGTCCGCCGCGGCTTTGGTGATCAGCGGGTCGATGGGGAAGTCGGGCTGCCCGATGAAGAGCTTGATCGCTCCGGGCGTGGCGGCGGCTTCGTCAAAGACCCGGCGGATGCCCGAGCCGTTGATGGCGGATGAACGGGCGCTGACCAGCGAGGCGAGATTCATAACGGGTTGATCCTGTCGAGAAGAACAATCCACGGGCCCAAGACCCGAGTCGGAACATACGAGCCACGAGCGTAGAGCGCCACAAAAGCAAAGACCGCGCCGAACCGATCGCCGGGGTGAAGTTCCCCACGGGCGTTCGGACCAGCGCGGACGGGAAAACCATCCCCGCGGTCAACCGCAGACCAACGCGGCGGCCGATCAACCGGTCACACGCCGTCCGCTCTAAGCGAGCCGATAGGCGTACAACCAGATCGAAATCAGGCCTTACCGACGCGGGTCTTGGCGAGGCCCAGGGCCTTGCCGTTCTTGTTGACGTCCATCTTCTTGTCGTTGATGAGGCGGGCGATCCGCTCGGCGCGGGTGTACACGGAGCGCTTCTTCGCCATGCCGCCGGAGGACTTGAGGGAACGATCGATGCTCATGGGAGGCCTTTCAACGAAACGAGACGCGGGGATCAGCCCGACCGGGTCGTCCGATCAGGGCCAAGATGATAGAGGCCCAACCGCCCGCGGGCGAGCGGGGAGGCGTGGTCGGCCAGTAATCCATTCAAAATCCAAACGAGGGCTTGATCCGGCGCTTTTCAGCCGCCGTAGACCTTGGCCAGGTCGCGCCAGAACGTCGGGTAGGTCTTCCGCACGCAGGCGGGGTCGCGGATGATGACGTTGGGCCGGCGAAGGCCGATGAGCGCCAGGCTCATCGCCATGCGGTGGTCGTCGTACGTCTCAAACTCAACCATCGGCACATTGGACGAACAGTCGATCCCCCCCATCGGCGGCGTGATACGGATGCCTTCATCCGCCTGCCCGCCCTTCTCCACATACGCGAACGGCTCAACCTTCACGCCAACCTTGCCCAGCTCGTTCACCAACGCCTGGATGCGGTCGGTTTCCTTCACGCGGAGCGTGCGCAGGCCCGTGAGCGTCGAAGGTCCGCTGGCAAAGCACGCGATGACCGCCGCGGTCATGGCAGCGTCGGGAAGGTCGTGCAGATCGGCGTTCACGCCCGCAAGTGTCTCGCCCTTGGGCATCAACGAGCCGAAGCGTGCGTCGGCTTGCAAGGGTTCGGGTTCGTCCTGTCGCAGATCGACAATCGTGACCTTCGAGCCCTTTACCAGCCGCTCCGCACCGACGAAGTACGTCGACCCGCTCGCGTCGGGCTCGATCTTCATCGTAAACCCGTTCA
>JAVTWO010000045.1:0-6157 GCA_032229765.1 Phycisphaerales bacterium
ACACGCAGCGCGGCGAGCAGACGCTCCGCACGATCCTTGAGTACGACACCTGGCACCTTGAGCACCACGCGTACCTGCTGAACAAGAAGATCGCGAAGTTCCGCGGGGCGCTGGTGAAGGCCTGAGCCGCCGACCTTCGCCGTCAGCCAAGATTCCGTTCAGTGAAGGCGGGTTTTCGACCGCGTGTGCGTTGCCTCCTTCGCGCCCGCGGCTACGCTTGCGCATGACTTCCGCCCCTGTTGCACCGGCCTCTCTTGCCGCCCTGACGCTCCAGCTTGTGGACTACGCCGGGCTCTTTCCCCCAGCGAAGCTCGACATGAACAAGGCGGTTGAGGCCTTCGCGGCCCACCGCAACGGGTCGTACGCACGCGGGCTCTCGCGGATGATCGTCTCCTGCTCGAAGCTCGACGAGTTCAGCGAAGCGGCGGCTCGGCACCTCGCGGCCTTGCCCGACGCTGAGGACGCGGCGCCGCCCGAGCCCTGGCCCGTCAGCGTGCTGATCGACGGCAAACTCGAGGACAACCTCGCCGCGATCGAGCGGTTCAACAACGAGCACGAATGCGGCCGGGGCGGCAACGGGGCGAAGGGTCACAACCACGCGCACAACGCGGTCATCGACACGGTGGAGATCAAGGTCGCCAGTCCGGACACGGTGGAGTATGCCCTCGAGTTGCTCCCGGAAGAGCTGTACCCGTTCTTTGAGCTGCCGCTGGATGCGGACCTGCGCGGGTTCGCCGCGTGCCTGGCCGGTCGCGGCGCGGGGGCGAAGATCCGCACCGGCGGGATCGTCAAGGACGCCATCCCCAGCGTGGAAAAAGTCGCGGAGTTCATCGTGATCATGCACGCGGCGGAGGTGCCCATGAAGGCCACCGCGGGGCTGCACCACCCGGTGCGCGCCGAGCAGGCGCTTACGTACGAGGCGAACTCACCCCGCGCGGTCATGCACGGGTTTGTGAACCTGTTCCTGGGTGCGGCGATGCTGCACGCACGCGTCATCACGCCCAAGCAGCTTGTCGAGATCCTCAGCGAAACGAGCCCCGACGCCTTCCGGTTCAGCGACGAGAGCGCCGGCTGGCGCGAGAAGACCATCTCCACCGCGCAGATCGAAGAAGCCCGCGAGAACTTCGCCATCTGCTTCGGCTCGTGCTCGTACGACGACCCGATCAACGACATGAAGTCGCTGCGCTGGGTGCGGTGAGAGGGGAGATCTCATCCCCCGCCCCCCCGCCCCCCCCACGCCGCAGTTCCGCACGCACACATCCAAATCCTCGATGAACCCGGCGTGATGGACGGACGTACAGTTCTGTGCGCCAAGGCACCGCCGGGAGATCCCGCATGCTGTTCATGGTGATCGAGAAGTTCCGTCAGGGCGACGCGAAGGCCGTCTATCGGCGTTTCCGTGACCGCGGCCGACAGACCCCCGACGCGCTGAAGTTCGTCTCCAGCTACGTCACGGCCGACTGCTCAACGTGCTTCCAGCTCATGGAGTGCGACGACATCACGCTTCTTCAAGCGTGGGTTTCTCAGTGGCAGGACCTGGTCGAGTTCACGATCTATCCGGTGACGCAGGGCAAAGAAACCGCCGCGGCTTTGCAGCCGCTGCTGGACAAGCCGACCTGACTTCACGCCTTCGCCTTCGGCTCATCGCCCAAGACGACACACGCCGATCAGAGCCCGCCGTCGCGGGCCGCTTGTGCGCACCACGACACGACATCGCCCAGCGGGCAGAGCGTGCCTTTGCCGCCGCCGTTGGCTCCCTCGGCCGCGCCGCGGACTTTGAACTCCACCGCGCCGACCGCCAGGGCCTTGTCGGCAACAGTCAGGCGGATCGGTACGCCGATGAGGTCGGCGTCCTTGAACTTCACGCCCGGGCGTTCGTCGCGGTCGTCGATGAGCACGTCGAGCCCGATGGCCGCGAGTTTCTTGGCGATCTCCATCGCGGTGGTCTTGGGGCCTTCTTCGTCGACGCGCAGCAGCGTGATGATGACGTGGTAGGGCGCGATGGGCATGGGCCAGCGGATGCCGTCGGCGTCGTGGTTCTGCTCGACCGTTGCGGCCATGGTTCGGCTCACACCGATGCCGTAGCAGCCCATGATCACGGGCTTGCGTTGCTGATCGGCCAAAAGCACCTCGAAGCCCATCGCCTCGGAGTACTTCGTGCCCAGCTTGAAGATGTGCCCGACCTCGATGCCCTTGGCGGCCTCGAGCTTCGCGCCTTCACTCCGCGGCGACGGATCGCCGACGATCGCGTTGCGCACGTCGACCACGCGGACCTTGCTCGCGTCGTCAAGGGCCGCTCCGACCTCGCGTCGCCAGTTGAAGTGCTTGACGTGGTGATCGGGCTTGTCGCTGCCGCTGGCCCAGAACCCGCCGCCGCTGGCGTCGTTGTCCACCAGCAGGACCGTCCCGGGCACGCTGTTGACCGTTCGCGGCGAGACATAACCGATGGCAAAGCCCGCCGCCCGCGCGGCCTTCTCGTCCGCCAGCGCCACGGTGGCCTTCTCATCGCCCGTGATCGCGCGCACGGCGATCTTGACCTTGCCCTCGTTCACATCGTGATCGCCGCGAACCACCGCGAGGGCCCAGGTGACCTTCGCCCCCGCGGGCGACGTGACCGCAAAGACAATGCTCTTGAGCATCCGGTCCGGCTTCACCTTCATGAACTTGCCGACCTCGTCGATCCCCGGCAGGTTGGGCGTGTGGACTTCCGTCAGCTCGCCCGTCGGCGGCTCGTTGAACGTCCCGCGCGGGCGCGCACCGATCTCGCACTTCTCCACGTTCGCGGCATACCCGCTGATCGGGCAACGCAGGATCGTGTCCTCGCCGCTCTCGCAGGTGACCATGAACTCGTGGCTCGCCGAGCCGCCGATGGGCCCGCTCTCGGCTTCGACGGGCACAAAGCTCAGCCCGCAGCGCCGGAAGATGTTGCTGTACGCGGTGTACATCGCGTCGTACGTCTCGTTCAGCCCACCGGGGCCTTCCACCGCGGTGTGGAAGGAGTATGCGTCCTTCATGATGAACTCGCGCCCGCGCAGCAGCCCCGACCGCGGGCGGGCCTCATCGCGGAACTTCGTCTGAATCTGGTACAGATTCACCGGCAGCTGCTTGTACGACGTGACGCTGCCCTTCACCAGCTCGGTGATCGGCTCCTCGTGCGTGGGCCCGAGGGCGTACGGGGCGTTCTTGCGGTCGTGGATCTTGAAGAGCAGCTCGCCGTAGTCCACGTCGCGCTTCGTCCCGGCGTAGAGCTCCGTCGGCAGCAGCACGGGCAAAAGCAGCTCGCTGGCCCCCGCGGCGTTCATCTCCTGCCGCACGATGTTGCTGACCTTGCTGAGCACGCGCGTGGCCAGCGGAAGATAGTCGTAAATCCCCGCACCAAGCTTGCGGATGTACCCCGCACGCAGCATGAGCACGTGACTGGGACTCTCAGCCTCGGCCGGCGCCTCGCGAAGGGTGGGAATGAGGGTCTGCGACCAACGGGTGACGTCGCCGCCCCCCCAGCGAACGGTAAAAGCAGTTTGTTCGGGCATAGGGGGCGATGGTATTCCGGGGAAGGGCGGGGGAGGGGATCAAGGGACCGGGTGACCGGGTGACCGGGGGATCGAGGGGGCGGAAGATTCAACGCGGAGTTCGCGGAGGACGCCGAGGAAGACAGAGAGGGGGAGGGGGAGGGGAGGGGGAGGGGAGGAGCGAAAGCGTGGGAATGGGGATTGGGCAAATGAGGGGTCGGCAATCGCGGAGGGGTAGGCGGCTCTTTCTGCGATTGCCGGTTGCCGATTCCCGATTGCCCTGCGCCCTCCACCCCTCCCACTCCCACGCTGCCTCCATGACGGTTGACCCCTCACGGGCACGGCAGGAACAGCGTATTGAAGAACACGTTGTAATCGCCCTCGTTCACGCCGTTGTTGGCTGCGGTGGTGCCGCCGATGTCGAAGGGCGGGAGGGCCACGCCCTGGTCGTCGGCGATGTCGCACGACATGCCGACCGCCGCGGGGCCGATTGAGCTTTGGTAGAAGAACCCCTCGGCGGAGAAGAACGCGTTGTAATCGCCCTCGTTAATCCCCGCGTTGGGGAACTGCGTGTCGCACGGGCCGAAGGGCGGGAGGAAGGTGCCGTCGTCGCGGGCGAGGTCGGCCGGGAGGCACTTGCTCCCCACCACGCCGAAGAGGCCTGTGACCGTCGCCGGGCCGCAGGGGCCGACGATCTCGCACCGCACCTCACCCGCCGAGCCGTTGCCAAAGAGCGGCCAGGAACCACCCGTGCGCGTGAGCGTCAGCGTTCTGACCGTCGCGCCGACGGCGCTAAAAGCAACGCCCGAGCCCGGACCGCCCGGCGTGTTGGTGCCTTCGTTGATGACGGTCCAATCCGTCGGCGGTTGGCCGTTGCGGCCGCGGTAGCTCCAGACGTACGTGAAGGGCCCGCTGCCGGCGGTGTTGGCGGTGAATGAGGCGGGGGTCTGCGGGCAGACGAAGCTGCCGCCGATGGAGAGCGCCGTGCCGCAGACTGGCGCGGTGAGCGTGACGCGGAGCGTCTTGCCGTCGGGCAGGAGTTGGTACGAGAAGATGTTACCGGGCAGTTGCACCAGGCTGTTCGGATCGCCCGCGAAGCCGCTGTTGAACGTCGGCAGCGAAAGCCCGAGCTGCTGCGCCCCGGCGCGGGTCATCAGCGAGGTGATCGTGAGCCCCGCGGGATCAATCGCCAGCCCGCCCTCGGCGTAGACCATGTCAAAGCTGTCGCCGACGGAGGGAACAAAGCCGAGCAGATCGGGCTCAAGGACGATCTGCAAACCACCGGCGAGCGTGGCGCTCTGGCCGACCTTCAGTTGGCTGTAGGTTTCGCCTTGGACGTTCCCGGCGATGAAGAGTCGCATGACGCCGGTGGTGGTCTGGGTGAACGAGCCGGTGACTTCGAGCAGGCCGTCCCAAGTGGTTCCGCCTTGCACAGTGACCTGCGAAGTCACGAAGCGGTAGTACCCACCACCCCCACCACCCCCACCGCCGCCTCCGCCGCCTCCGCCGCCACCTCCGCCGCTACCACCCACGCTGACCAGCACGCCGGGCTGAACCACCGGCGGCTGCACCGGTGTGATTTCAATCGGCGTGCCGGGCGGCGGCAAGATCTCTGGCGGCGCGATCCGCACGGTGCCCGGGCCGGTGACGTTGGCGATGAGCCCCGCGCGGGTGATGGGGATGATGAGCAGCCCGGCGTTGTAGACGTTGCCGTTGATGAGCCCGTTGCCGGTGAAGACCGCGCCGGCGGCGATGTAGAGCGTGCCGCTGCCGTTGTTGAGGTTGAGCGTCTCGCCCGAGCCGAGCGTGAAGGGCACCCCCTGATTGACGTAGAGGTTCTGGAATGCGAGTGTCTGCACGCTGCCCGACCCGGGGTCCGGACGTGGAGAACTGGCGATGGCCGTCTGTGTCGGCGATGCGGAACCGAACGGCACCCCGAGCGAGCCACCCGGTGTGTTGACGAAGCCCAGCACTGAACCGAGATTCAACAGCGGTACATTCACGATCACGGGGCGGGTTGGCTGGGTGCCCTGAATGATCCCGGTGCTGATCACCGACAGGCTCGCGGTGTTGCCCAGGCAGGCCGGCGACGACTGGAAGAGGATGTTGTCACCCTTCACCGTCCCCGTCGAGCTGATCAGCAGCGTCGACGCCCCCGAGTACCCGCTCAGCTGCATGTTCTGCGACGTGTTGTTGAACAGCGTCCCGTTGATCACGTTCGACGATCCCTCGAAGACGATGAACGTCGAACTCGTCGCCGTCACCGTCCCGTTCACCGTCACCCCGGCGAACCGCGCGTGACCAGAGAAGTTCGGCAAATCACCCGCGATCACCACGTTGCTCAAACGACCCGGCGTCCCGCACGGCGCGGGGAAAACCAGCGTCCCGCCCGATGTGTTGTTGATCACCCCGTTCTGGATCGCCCCCCCGCCCGTCAGCGTCGTTGTTCCCGGCGCAAAGTTCCACACCGTCCCGCCCAGATCGATCGTCGATTCAACCTGCACCGCACCCTTCAGCGTCCCGCCGTTGCCCGATACGCCCGTGGAGATCACCACCGGCCGCAACGCCACCGTCCCCTCGATCACCCCCGCGTTGATCACCGACAGGCTCGCGGTGTTGCCCAGGCAGGCCGGCGACGACTGGAAGAG
>JAVTWO010000045.1:6257-14504 GCA_032229765.1 Phycisphaerales bacterium
ATCACCACGTTGCTCAAACGACCCGGCGTCCCGCACGGCGCGGGGAAAACCAGCGCACTGCCGCTGTTGAACTCCCATGTGCCGCCGCTGATGGTGCCAGAGACAGACACGCTTGCGGAAGCGCTGGCGCTGGAGACGGACAGTGTTCGGCCAGCGTTGATCGTCAATGGACGAGCGATTGTCAACGTTGAGACGGTGACATCGCCGCTGTTGATGACCACACTCCCTGCACCGGCAGGGATGAGGACGGTGTCGGTTGGGCCGGGGACGCCCGCGGGGGTCCAGTTGTTGGGCGTGGTCCAAGAGGTGTTGACCGAGCCGTTCCAGGTTTTGGATTGGGCGAGGGCGTGGCTTGTGAAGGTCGCCGCGCCGAGGAGTGTGAGGGCGAGCTTGAACACGGTGCCGCGGAGTGCTGCTGAGAAATTCAGATGAACACAACTCCCACGAGAATGCTGTTGAAAGCCCACCCGCCCGCACGGCCCCCAGCACCGAATGTGCCGTCGTGCCTTACGCGGGACGGAGATTACCACGCGGCCGACGTTGCCGCGGCGGGGATGTGGTGATTTCACGGAGAATTGCGGTTGACCGTCAGCGATGGACGCAACATTGCGCGCAAAGATGGGCATTCGGCGGCACGTCGATCAGCGAACGTGCTTGTGTGGAACAGATGTTTCAATAGAAAGCCCCCCGGCTTCACACGCCGAGCGCGTCAACGTCGCCAAACCCACAGCCGCCCGAAGCGTCAGGACGCGTCGGGCGGGTTTGGTTGTTCCGTGAAAACGGGAAGTGCCGGGGGGCGGACTCGAACCGCCGACCTGAGCGTTATGAATGCTCCGCTCTAACCAGCTGAGCTACCCCGGCAGGGGGTTGGGGAGAATGGTACGCACCCTCCGCCCGCTGGCAAGCGGTTGGGGGGAAGTGGCGAAGCGGCTGCGCGGCTGCGTGGCTGAGCCTGACGAACGCTTTGCCACTTTGCCCCTTTGCCCCTTTGCCCCTTTGCCCCTTTGCCACTGTGCCACTTTGCCCCTTCCCGATTTCGGTACACTGCCCACATGCCCGCCACCACCAAACCCGCCACGGTCGACGCGTACCTCAAAGCCCTTTCCCCCGATCGATTGGAGATGGTGCAGGCGCTGCGAAAGGTTGTCAACGACAACATCCGCGGCGGGCTGGTCGAGGGGATGCAGTACGGCATGATCGGCTACTACGTCCCTCACTCGATCTTCCCTGCGGGGTATCACTGCGACCCGAAGCAGCCGCTGCCCTACGCGGGGATCGCGTCGCAGAAGAGCCACGTGGGGTTCTACTTCATGTGCTCGTACATGAACCCGGAGCTGGACGCGTGGTTCCGCAAGGCGTGGGCCTCTACGGGGCGGAAGCTCGACATGGGGGCATCGTGCGTGCGTGTGAAGAAGATGGACGACATCGCGTTTGATGTGATCGCGGAGTTGGTGCGGAAGGTGCCGGGGGATGAGTACGTGAAGATCTACGAGTCGATCCGGTCGCAGAGCGCGTCGGGTCGATCGGCGGCGAAGAAGGATGCGACATCGAAGAAGCCCGCCGCGAAACCCAAGGCGTCCGCTTCCGCGAAGGCCAAGGGTGGAACCAAGAAGGTCGTCAAGAAGAAGGCCAAGGCCCGCTGAGTTTCTCTTGCCCGCTGATGATCATGAACACGTGATTCGCCGTTTACGCGGTTGAGGAGCGTGTGCCGGCGTTGGTCAGTGCGTCGGCGGTGGTTCGGATCGGGCTGGCGAGTGCTTCCGCCGCGGAGCGTGTGAGGCGCTGGGTGAGGGTTGGCGTGCTTGGTGAATCGTCCTTCGAACTGCGAGATTGATCAGCGGTTTCGATGGTGCCCGACGGCTCATTCGTCGCTTGCACGGCGAGTTCACGCTCGCTGACAATCACCGTCTGCGTCGGCTCGGCATCCTCTTCCGGCCGCTTCGCCACGCCCGTGAGCTTCAGGATCACCCACTCCAGCCCGCGCCAGAGTTGGATCGAGTCCACCACCGGGTTTACGTAGTTGGTGATGGTGCAGTAGCGCCGATCGCGCCCGCCGCGGTGATGACCGGCGTGGTGCGCGGGGGTTTGCACGAGCCCGGCTTGCTGAAGAAAGACGATCAGCCGCCCGTTCTCGGTCCGCGAGCGGTGGGCCCACTTGTGGAACTCCGCCGCGTTCACCGCGAAGAGCACGAAGACCACCAGCGTCCAGTGAAAGAGCCCAAGCCCCCACGCGCCCAGCAGCACCAGCCCCGCGATGATCAGCGGCACATCGGCGCTCCGCAGCCACGAGTTCTTCACGAACGCCCGCGGGTCGCGGTGGTGCAGCATGTTCGGCGCGATGATCCACTTGCCGATCAGCGGCGTCTTCTCCGAGAAGTAGCTGTCCTCGATCCAGTGCATGAACCCGGAGACAAAGTCCGCCGCGATGACCGCGAGGAGGAACTGCAGCGCGATCCATGCCGCAGCGAAAACCCACGACGACGCGAACGCTTCACCCAGCACACCAACCCCTGAGGCCTCGATCAAACCCGACCCTGCGGCGGCGAACAGCTCCGCGAGGCTCATCTGAACGCCCAACGTCAAACCAAGTTCCACGTGTGGCTCCTTTCGTGCCGAGTGTCTTGCCCGTTCACCGACCGGCCCGGGCACGAAGCAGGCCGACCGCCGCCACCTGCCCACGAACCACCGCCACACCCACGCGAACACCGACGAAGAAACGCTTCAGCTCGGCCAAACGGCTTGGGAACCGGCTTCAGTCCCGACCAGCCAACCGAGCATGCTCACCCGCTAGTGTTCACTAAGTTAGTATACACTAGCCATGGGTATCGAGTTTCCGTTTCGAGCAAAAAACGCTGACGAATGCCCGCAATCAGGGTTTTTGCTGATCCCGTCGGGGCGAGGTTGAATGCCTACGCGGGTCGGTTCGCCCGCGAGCACCCGCTCCGCCCCAATGCACAACGACCCACCGAGATCGGTGGGTCGCTGGGTGAAAACGGGTTTGACGATCAACTCGTCCGTGGCCGGCTTATGCCGACTCTTTGCGTTTGACCCGGATGTCGGCGAGCTTTCGGCGGGCGGCGACGTCGGGCTCGTCGATGATGTATTCGAGCCCGCGGGCGTTGGCCTCGGGGAGGTCGTACATCAGGTCGATCATGGTCTCTTCCATGACGGCGCGCAGGCCGCGGGCGCCGGTCTGGCGGGCGAGGGCCTTGCGGGCCACCGCCTTCAGCGCGGGCTCGGAGAAGGTCAGCTTCGCACCCTCCAGCGAGAAGAGGTGCTGGTACTGCTTGACCAGCGCGTTCTTCGGCTCGGTGAGGATGTGGATCATCGTCTCGAGGTTCAGCGGCATCAGCGGCGCCAGCACCGGCAGACGACCGACGAACTCGGGGATCATCCCGAACTCGACCATGTCGTCGGGCTGGACCTGCGTCAGCAGCGCCTCGCGATCGGCCTCGTCGCCCGCGGCCGGGCCCATGTCGGTGAAGCCGATGCGGCTCTTGCCGATGCGACGGCGGATGATGTCTTCAAGCCCGACGAACGTGCCGCCGCAGATGAAGAGGATGTTGCTGGTGTCGATCTGGATGTACTGCTGCTCGGGGTGCTTGCGGCCGCCCTGGGGCGGGACGTTCGCGACGGTGCCTTCGAGCATTTTCAGCAGGGCCTGCTGCACGCCTTCGCCGCTGACGTCGCGGGTGATGGAGACGTTGCTGGAGGTCTTGCCGATCTTGTCGATCTCGTCGATGTAGATGATCCCGCGCTGCGCGGCTTCGATGTCGAAGTCGGCGTTCTGCAGGAGCTTCAGCAGAAGGTTCTCAACGTCCTCACCGACGTAGCCAGCCTCGGTGAGGGTTGTTGCGTCGCCGATGGCGAAGGGGACCTTCAGCATGCGGGCGAGGGTTTTGGCGAGGAGGGTTTTGCCGCTGCCGGTGGGACCGATGAGCAGGATGTTGCTCTTGTCGAGTTCCACGCCGGACTCTTCGCGCTCGACCTGGGCGAGGCGCTTGTAGTGGTTGTGGACCGCGACGGAGAGGGCGCGCTTGGCGAAGACCTGCCCGATGACGTAGCCGTCAAGGAACTCCTTGATGGTGCGGGGCGAGGGGATCTCGCTAAAGAGCGGGGCGTTGCTGCCGACGCGGCGGCGCTCCTGCTTGAAGATGTTCTGGCAGAGGTCGGTGCAGGTGGCGCAGATGTAGACATCGCCCGGACCTTCAACCATTGGGCCGACATCGCGGCTGGTCTTGCCGCAGAAAGAGCATGTGGTGATCTTCCGGCCTTTGAAGCCGGAGCCGCCGTTGCCTGGCCCGCCTTGGCCGCCGCCTGCGTTGCCTTGGTTTGACTGGTCATTGTCTGGGGTTTCGTTGGATGAGTCGTTGCGGGACTTGGCCATTGGTTGGTCTTTCCAGCCTGAAGAGCCTGCGATTCGGGGTCAGGAGGCACGATAGGAACTCAAACTGTATCGGCCCACGAGCGATGCGTCTGGAACGCGGGAACGGTTCCCACCAAAAAGAGGCGAGAAGGTGGGTTTATTGCGCGTTGCGGGCTTATTCGGGCTTTCCCCCGGCGGGTGAACCGTCGTTCCCCGTGGGCGGCGGCGCGATGGTCGGCTTCGGCTGACCCGGCACCGGACGCGCCTTGACCGCCCGGGCAGGCCGCCCATCAACCCCCTGTGCAGGGGTGTTGGAGCCCTCGGAAGTCCCGGCCACGCTTGGCTTCTCGATCCCCGTGCGGATCTTGCTCACCAGCTTCGCCCGGGCGGCTTGAAACTCCTCGTCGCTGAGCTTGCCCTCGGCGTGCATGCGCCGCAGCGAATCCATGATCGACGACGACTGCACGACCTCGCCGCCCATGGACTTGGTCTTGCGACGCAGGAAGAGCAGGAAGGTCGACATGGCCACGATGATGCCGACGAGTATGCCGGTGAGATACAGGATCTCCCTCGGACTTGTCTCGGCAAGCGTCGAAATGGTCGCGAGCGTGGTGACCATGCGATAGACAAGATGATCGGTCAGGGTCGCGTGCGATGTTGAACGTGTTGCGACGTGAGTGCAACCGATGCGGGAGGATCAGCGATCGCGTTCGCCGCCGAGGTTTGGACCGAAGTCGCCGCCGCCGATGGCGTTGACGACCTCGCGGATGGGGGTGATCATGTGCGGGATGACGCGCTGCTGGATGATCTCGTCGCCTTTCGCACGCAGCGTGCGCTGGATCTTGAGCAGATCCGAGATGTCGTCCACAGCGCCGTAGCGGCGGATGATCAGGTAGATGCTCAGCGGGGCCTGGTCGGCGTCGGAGCCGCCCGCGCGGTCGTAGTCGCCGTGACGTTGCGATGAGCCGCCTTTGGCGGAATACGGCGCGGGGGTGCGGGTGCGGATCTCATAGTGGGCCTGGAGGTCGGCACTCTCCGAAAGCGCAACGCCCAGGATCGGCTGGCAATCAACCGGAATCCCCGCGTCGAACAGGTCCTTGCGACGTCGCCCCGTCGGCTCGATCAACCGCGCCAGGGGCGAGCCGCCCACGAGTGCGTCGAAGACGATGGCGTCGTGGTTGCCGCCGGTGATGATGTCGAAGCCCCAGAGGAGTTCGAGGTAATCGATATCCAGCGGCGAGATGCTCAGGAAGTAGGGCGCGATCTCAAGGATCAGCGAGTGCAGCGTGTAGGCCTGCTTGCCGGAGCGCGGGTTCTCCGTTCCGGAGCGGACGGAGGTTCGGCGTAGTTCGGTCCAGATCTGCTCGCCCGCGCCGGCGCTCGCGGCGCCTTGTGCACCGGCGGATTCGCCGCCCGTGACGTCGGACTCCAAGGCCAGCACGCTCGATCCCCGGCGGAATCGCTTCAGCTCCGGGTGGTCCTTGCGCAGGCGGTCGAAGATGCTCATGATGGTTTCCCGGTTGTTGGGGAGGTCCATCTTGAGGTTGAGCCGCTGGTTGACGTAGAAATCGGAGACGAGCGCTCCGAGGCTCTGCATCCAGGGTGAGTCGTTGTGGTGGGCGTGGTCGTTGTTGGGCATAGCGAGAGCCAGTGGGAGCGGGTTTGATGAGAAAACCCGGGGCGGTTGGTTGTGCAGACCGATCAAGCCAGCGGGAAGTTTAGTCCGCGCCAAGGCCCGAGCCCCGCGAGAAGGCAAGATCCTTAACCGCGGCGACAAGAACGGGCCTTTCGGTGATTTCTGGTGCGTGGTAGACTCCTTGTCGAAGGCGCCCGCGAGCTCACCGATGGCTTCGCGGACGCACAGCTCATCAAGGAGATGCCGATGAATCTGGTGAACCGAGTGGCGCGTGGTCGGGTCGTTGGGATGCTGGCGGTGACGGTGGGTGTGTTGGCGTGCGTGGGCGGGTGCGCCAGCCGCGGCGGCGAGTCGGGAGGTGCTTCCGCGGGGAAGACGAGCATGCCGCGGAGTGCCGACGGCTCGATCGTCGCGGTGAACGCGATGTGCCCGGCGATGCCCGAGCATCCGGTGAAGAAGAAGCTCGACGAGTCCGTTGTGCGCATGTACAAGGGCAAGGTTGTGGGCTTCTGCTGCAGCGATTGCCCCGAGCAGTGGGACGCGATGAGCGACGCGGACCGCGAAAGGGCCCTGGCGGCATCGATGAAACCGGCCGGGAAGTAATTGCGCGTGGTTGGAAGAGATCGACGGGGTTCGGCGCGGTGACCGCGCACGATGAATCCGGTGCGTCCATCAACGGGTGCGCCGGGGTCGTGGTGGGCTAGACTCTGGCGCACGCGTGGAGCATGTCAGCCGCGGTGGTATCGACTTGACGGCTCAAACGCAGGGACAGTGAATCAGGCAGGGAGCAACCGATGAGCCAGGCCGGCATGGGGACGGAAACGTCGTTGGGCTACACGAACCCTTCGGTGACGCAGTTCAGCATTTTTCTTGCGAACAAGGTGGGCAAGATGCTGGAGCTGGTGAAGGGCTTCGACGACGCGCAGTGCCGGATTTGTGCGCTGGCGGTTCATGAGGCCAGCGACCACGCGGTGGTGCGGATCGTGCCCAACAACGCCGAGACGGGTCGGCGGATTCTCCAGCAGCAGGGCCTGCCGTTCATGGAGACCGAGGTGCTGGCGGTGTGCATCGACCGCGGGCACACCCTCAGCAGCATGTGCCAGTACCTGCTGAGCGCCGAGCTGAGCATCCGCTTCATGTACCCGCTGATGGCGTGGGACGGCTCGCCTCAGACGCTGGCGCTGGCGATCGACGACCCGACGCTCGCGGCTCAGATCCTGCGTCGAAAAGAGTTCCGCCTGCTGGGGGAGGCCGAGCTGCCGCGCTGGGGCGAGTGAGCCCGACAGGCCCCGGCACGTAACGTGACAAAGAAGTTGAACATTCCCCGTTGCACAAACGCTCGGCGGTTGTTATGCTCCGCACTCGTGCGTTGATGTCAACGTGTTCAACAGGGGCGAGTCATGCGGAATCCAGCGGCTGTTTCGGGGGGCTTTGATCATTGCGCGAAGGGGGAAACGTCCGTGGCGACGGCGCCGGCATCATCTCGCTTGAACCGAACTTCGCGGTCGATCCATCGCACGCGTTCGTCACGTCTGGTCGCCTCGCTGCTCATCGGTGCGATGGTGGCTGGATGTGTCGTGCAGAGCGGGTGTCGGCGTGGTCGCTGGGGAAGGACGTACGTGCCGCGGACGCGTACGTCGCAGAACTCGCAGCCGACGAAGATCCCGCCCTTTGTGCTGACGGCCGTGCCCGCGGTTGTGCTGGCGGCGCTGGGCGATGCACGCACCGCGTGGGACGAACTCGCAAGCAAGTACGGCATCAGCGGCAAGCCCAGCGACGATCCGAGCGTGATCGACAAACTCGTCGAAGCCTGGCGCGACGACGCCCCCATCGGCCGCCCACCCAGCGATCAGATGATCTCGGCGCTCACGGTGGCCTTCGGCGATGCGCTGGTGAGCAAGTGCGGCATGCAGTGGGCCACGCTCGATGGCGACGTGGTGGGCCTCTGCACGCCCGACGGCATGCTCGCGGTGCTCCCCAAGAGCGTCACGGAAGTCTGGGTCATCGGCAACGAACCCGTCAAGGTCAACGACATCATCAAGCAGCTCAACGCGATCGAGCGCAAGACGATGAACGAGCCGCTGATCTACTCGGGGGATGCGGGCGAGGGGAAGTAATCGAGACACATCGAGCAGACAAAGGCCCGGCTGATCGCGAGCAAGCACGCTTGTTCAACTTTGACCTTGGCGGTTTGAGCTTTGAGCTTTGAGCTTTGAGCTTTGAGCTTTGAGCTTTGAGCTTTGAG
>JAVTWO010000046.1:0-2622 GCA_032229765.1 Phycisphaerales bacterium
CCAACGCGCCAGATTGGGTGAGTTCGCTGCGCGCAAACTTTAGCAACTCCCGCGTCGTTGGGTGCTTTCGCTTCGCCGGCGGATGGCCCCTACGTTGCCTTGAGGGATTCGAAGTTTCCCTTCCTCGCACGCCGGGCGTCATTGCTCCAGCACCACTCATCGCCAGCGGCCTTTCCAGGACTCCAATCTCCATCTTCGATAAAACCACCTATCTCAGAATCCCCTACCTCCCCATCCCCCACGCCCTCCTCATCAACACCCTCTTCTGGGGCACACTCTTCGCCGGCTTCATGTGGCTCTGTCGCCGGGTCATCCGCCGCTTTGTCAACTTCCTCCGTCCCGGCTCGACCTTCTGTCACCGCTGCCGCTACCCACGCACCGGCCTTCGCCCGAACGACCCTTGCCCAGAATGCGGCCAGGCTCCGACACCCCTCGTCCCCTCAATTTCCGCCTGATTCTCGCCTTTCAAGCCTCAGATTCAGCCTGTCGGCTATCCTTCACTCCCGCCGAATGCCCGCCCTCTCTCAAGCGTGCATCTCGGCCAAATGAGGAAGGAGTGATCTCATGCGTTCAAGCGTTCTGCTCACCGTCTGCGCCAGCTTTGCTCTGGTCACCACCACCACCACCCTCGCCCAAAACTCCACCTACCTCGCCATCGGCGATTCCGTGGGCTTCGGCATCACCACCACCGCCTCCTACACCCAAACCTCCAACGGCGACCGCGGCTACGTCTCCCTCTACGCCGATTACCTCGCCACCCAGAACTCCGGCATCCGCCCCGCCGTCGTCAACGCCTCCATCTACGGCGACTCCACCTCCTCCTACTTCGATACCTCCAACGCCGCCCGCGCCCTGAACACGAACTACACCTCCACCATCAGCCAGAACACCTTCGTGATGAACGCCATCACGCAGGCCGCCGCCGCCTCACGCCCCGTCACCACCGTGACCGTCTCCCTCGGCGCCAACGACCTGCTCTCCATCATCCAGCAGCCCGGCTTCGCCGGCCTCCCCGCCGCGACGCAGTTCGCCACGCTCCAGGGCGCCTTCGGCGGCATCGTCACCAACCTCACCGCCTTCTACTCGGGCCTCCGCACCGCCCTCCCCACCGCGAACATCATCGCCGTGGGCTACTACGACCCCTTCGCGATCCTGCCGGGCAACCCCAACCCCGCGCTCACCGCGGGCGTGATCCAGCAGCTCAATGAAACGATCCGCAACATCAGCCAGGCCGTCGGCGCCCGGTACGTCGACACCTACACGCCGTTCCTGGGCAACGAGGCAACGCTGACGAACATGCTGCTCGATCCCTCGATCGTGCCGAACGTTCACCCCACCGGCGCGGGCTACTCGGTGATCGCCAACCAGATCATTCCCGCACCGGGCGCGGGCGCGTTGGTCCTGCTGAGCACGCTGGCCATCACCCGCCGCCGCCGCGTGGCCTGAGACACCGGCAAGCCACCGGCCTCATCGTCGTTCAACCTGATCAAAGCAAAAACCCCGACGCAAAAAGCGCCGGGGTTTTCATTTTCAAACCCAACCTCAACCAACAAACGCCACCCCGCCCCACTCACCAAACTTCACTCACCAAAACAAGCACATCAAAGCTCTCAGTCCCCTCTCCGTGCCTCCGTGACTCCGTGGTGAATGCCTTGACTGCTTTCTGCTTTGAGCTTTGAGCTTTGAGCTTTGAGCTTTGAGCTTTGAGCTTTCTGCTTTGAGCTCAGTCCCACTCACTTCCCCTCACGCCGGTACACCGTCGTGAAGCCCTTCTCCTTCGACTTCGTCGGGTCAAAGACCAGCTCCTGCGACAGCTCGTTGCCATCCTCGCTCAGCGTATAGATCACCGCGCTGATCCCCTCCGCCTTGCCCGTCCCCGTGAACTCCGCGCGGTTCTTCCCCGCCGACTTCAGCTTGAAGATCGACAGCTCCTTCCGCTCCTCCGGCACCTCAAGCTTGCTGTGCATGTGCCGCAGCCGCAGAACGATCCCGTCCTTCTCCGCCTCGATCTGCGACACCTCCACGAACGCCGTCTTCCCGTCGCGACGCACCTGACGGAACGTCCCCACCATCGCGTTCCCCCGCGGCGTCATCCAATGCTCCTCATTCACCAAACTCGCCCGCGGCGCCACGCCCACCCACCGACCCGCCATGAACGCCAAATCCTTCAGCTCCGCCACCGGCTCCGCACTCGCCGGCAGCTTCAACGCCTCACGCGCCGGCTGCGCCGCATCCGCCTTCACCGCCGCATCACCGCCAGAAGCCTTCGCCGCGCCGCCATCGCTCTTCGCGCACGCCGCGAGCGTCAAAGCCGCGCCCAACCCACCCGCCGCCAGCATCATCTTCACCACGCTCATCCCGTTCACCTTCACGCTCGTGTTCGTCCGGCTCATGATCACCTTTCGCTTTGATTTTCGCTCTGCACACGCACAATCCCACCCGCTCGATTGATCCTACGCCTCACCAGCGCCCAACAGGCGTTTGAAGCCCCACTCCAAACCCGCCCGACCCTTCCCCAGACCCCTTTTCCGCCAGCCTCCAACGCCCGAGAATCCCCCTGCACCCTCTTCATGTGAAGCCCAACGCCCCAACCCGTCGATACTTCCAGCGATGTCGTCCTTC
>JAVTWO010000047.1:0-2550 GCA_032229765.1 Phycisphaerales bacterium
GATGGTGGAGGATGCGGGCGCGGTGGGTGGGGCGATTACGGGCGGTGGTGTGCGGGTGAAGTCGAAGCGGTCGCGCGCGAGTGATTTGTTGAACGACGCGGACCGCGAGGTCTTTGAGGCGCTGCGGGAGTTGAGACGGGAGCTCGCGAAGGAGCGGGAGGTGCCGCCGTTTGTGGTGTGCAGCGATGCGGTGCTGGTGGAGGTTGCGCAGAAGCGCCCGCGGAGTGTGGAGGAGTTGCGGAAGGTGAAGGGGATTGGGCAGCGGAAGGCGGAGGAGTTTGGTGAGGCGGTGGTGGGGGTGGTGAGGAAAATGGGCAAATAGCGGAGGGGCAAATGGGTAAAGAAGATGGGGGGGTGAAGACACCCACCGCTGAAGCGGTGGGCTCTGAAGGGGGCTCTGAGGGGGGCTCTGAGGGGGGCTTTGGGTGGGTTGCGGTTGCGCCGGTGGTCAGCCCCAGATGATGAGTTTCAGGGCGAGGGCGGTGGACATGATGAAGAGGAGGATGCGGATGAGTTGGGGGCCGCCTTTGAAGACGAGGCGGGCGCCGATTTGGGCGCCGAGGAACTGGCCCGCGGCCATGGTGAGCCCGGGGATCCAGAGGATTTGGCCCAGGGCGATGAAGACGATGAGGGAGGCGATGTTGCTGGCGAAGTTGAGGAGTTTGCTGTGGGCGGTGGCGGTTGTGAGGGGGTGGCCCAGGGTTGCGACGCAGGCGATGGCGAGGAAGGTGCCTGTGCCGGGGCCGAAGAACCCGTCGTAGAAACCGATGGGCAGAGCGCAGAGGAGTGAGAAGGTGCGGAGGGAGAGGCGTTGGCGTTGCTGGACCTGCCCGGCTTTTTTTGCCAGGAGCATGTAGAGGGCGATGGCGATGAGGAGCCAGGGGATGACGGGCTTGAGGAAGTCGGGTTTGATGTTCAGCAGGAGGAGTGCGCCGAGTGCGCCGCCGAGGAGTGCGAGGAGGACGGCGGGGTAGAAGGTGGCGGGGTTGACGGCGCGGGTGCGGATGAAGTGGATGCTGGAGGAGAGTGAGCCGGCGGTGCCTTGGAGTTTGTTGGTGGCAAAGGCGACGGGGAGTGGGAGGCCCGCGGAGAGGAGGGCGGGGATGGTGAGGAGGCCGCCGCCGCCGGCGATGGCGTCGATGCAGCCGGCGAGGACGGCGACGGCGAAGAGGAGGGCGAGTGTGGCGAGGGTGAGTTCGGGCAGTGGCGGCATTTGCAAATTTCCAAATAGCAAATGGGCAAACGGCAAAGAAGAAGAAGACACGGGAAAGAAAAAACCGACGACTGAAGTCGTCGGCTCTGAGGTTCGGGACACGGGGAGATTCAGACCGTTTCGATTTCTTTTTGCTTTGCGGTCACGAGGGTGTCGACCTCGGTTTCGTACTTCTTCAGCAGTTCCTGGATTTCGGTCTTGAGGGTTTCGATCTCGTCCTCGGCGACGTGGCCGGCGGCTTTGAGCTGGTCGGTGTGCTTGTTCGCGTCGCGGCGGGCGTTACGGAGGGAGACCTTGGTTTCCTCGGCGTGCTTCTTGCAGAGGGCCGAGAGCTGCTTGCGGCGTTCACCGGAGAGCGGGGGAATGTTGACGCGGAGCTGCTTGCCCTCGGTCATGGGGTTGAGGCCCAGGCCGGAGGCTTCGATGGCCTTTTTGATTTCGCCGACGGTGGTGGCGTCGAAGGGTTTGATGAGGAGCTGGGTGGGCTCGGGGACGGAGATGGAGGCGATGGACTTCAGGTCGGATTGCGAGCCGTAGTACTCCACGCGGACCATTTCGAGGATAGCGGGGGAGGCGCGGCCGGTGCGGAAGCCCTTGAGCTCGCGCTTGAGGTGATCCATGGCTTTGGTCATGGATTCTTCGGTTTCGAGGAGGATGGTGTCGGGGTCCATGCTTCGGGTCCTTGAGGTGGTGGGGAGCGTGCTCGGGGGAACAGTTCGACGAGCGGGAGGTTAGCCGCGGACGGTGGTGCCGGAGACGGCGCCGAGGACGGCCTGGCGGATGTTGCCCTCGGGGCGGAAGTCGAAGACGACGATGGGGAGGTTCTTTTCCTGGCACATGGTGAAGGCGGTCATGTCCATGACCTTGAGGTTCTTCTGGATGGCGTCGGTGAAGGAGATGGTGGGCAGGCGTTTGGCGTCAGGGTTTTTCTTTGGGTCGGCGGTGTAGATGCCGTCGACCTTGGTGGCTTTGAGGATGACCTGGCAGTCGAGCTCGAGTGCGCGGAGGGCGGCGCAGGTGTCGGTGGTGCAGAAGGGGTTGCCGGTGCCACCGACGAGGATGACGACGCGGCCTTTTTCCATGTGGCGGAGGGCGCGGCCGCGGATGAAGGACTCGGCGACGGCTTTGACTTCGATGGCGGACATGACGCGGCAGTCGAGGCCGGCGGCGAGGAGGCCTTCTTTGAGGGCGAGGCCGTTGATGATGGTGGCGAGCATGCCCATCTGGTCGGCGGTGGCCTGGTGGATGTTGCCGATCTGGGCCATCTGGGCGCCTCGGATGAAGTTGCCGCCGCCGATGACGATGGCGATCTGGACGCCGGCGTCGACGGCGAGTTT
>JAVTWO010000048.1:0-13921 GCA_032229765.1 Phycisphaerales bacterium
CATGGCACAGGGCCACATGGCACAGCAGGAAGAAGGCGTTGACCGCAGAGACGCAGAGAGAGGCTTGGGCAATCGGGAATCGGCAATCGGCAATCGCGGAGGGGTTGGGGTGAATGTGGGCGTTGGTGTTGGTGAGGGTTTGGACGGATCGATTTGCTGCTTTGCCCTTTGCTGATTTCTCTTCTCGGTGCTCTCCGTGACTCCGTGGTGAACCGGTTTTCCTTCTTGATGGTTGATGTCGGCACACAACTTTCACACCCATGACCGCACGATTGATTGATGGCAAGGCCTTGGCGGAGCGCTTTCGGGCGGATCTGGCCGCGCGTGTGCGGGCGTTGAAGGATGTGGGGGCGTCGGTTCGGCTGGATGCGATCCTGTGCTCCGCGGCGGACGACGCGAGCCGGGTGTACGCGGAGAATCAGGGCAAGACGGCCGGGGCGCTGGGGATCGAGTTTCGGTTGCATCAGCTCCCCGCGACGGCGACGCGCGACGAGATTGCCGACCGGATCGCGCAGCTCAACGTGGAGCCCGCGTGCTCGGCCATTATGCTGCACCTGCCCTTGCCCGCGGGTGTCGATGCGTACAGCGTGCAGAGCCTGATTGCGCCGGAGAAGGACGCGGAGGGTGTGAACCCCGCGAACATCGGCAACATCGTCTACGGGCGATCGTCGCTGGCGCCGTGCACGGCCCTTGCGGTGGTGAAGATGATCGAGCACACGGGCGTGCCGCTGCGGGGCAAGCGCGCGGTGGTCATCGGCGCGTCCGATCACGTTGGCAAGCCCATCGCGGTGCTGCTGATGAGGCACGACGCGACGGTGATCTCGTGCAATAAGTGGACGCCGGGGATTAAGGAACTGATGTACACCGCGGACCTGCTCGTGGCGGCGGCGGGCGTGCCCGAGCTGATCGTGCCCGACTGTGTGAAGCCCGGCGCGGTGGTGGTGGACGTGGGTGTGAATCGCGTCGCGGGCGCCGACGGCAAGATGCGAACGGTTGGCGACGTGTCGTTTGCGCAGGTGCGTGAACGACTGGGCAGTGAGGGATGGATCTCACCGGTGCCGGGCGGGGTGGGCCCGATGACCGTGACGATGCTGCTGGAAAACGTCGTGCAAGCGGCGGAACGGGCGGCGGGGAACGCGAATCAGAACCAGAACGTGAACGCGAACGCGAATCTGAAGACCGGCTGATTGTGCGTTGGTCGAGGCGATTGCGTTCTTTTTCGCGTGCAGGTTCGCGTTCGTGTTCGTCTCCCCGTTATCCTTCCGGCATGATGCGTGCACGATCGGCTTTGGCTTCGACATTGATGTCGCTTTCGGCGATGGTCTTTTCGGTCGCCGGTGGCGTTTCGGCGCTGGCGAATCAACCGGCGACGGGCGGCGCTCCCGCACCGACGACCGACAAAGCGTGGGCACCGCCCGCGCCGCCCCGTGAGTTCCGCGGCGTGTGGGTCGCGACGGTTGCGAACATCGATTGGCCCAGCAAGAAGGGCCTGACGGTCGAGCAGCTTCGCAGCGAAATGAACCGCATCCTCGACGCGACGCAGGCGGCGGGCTTCAACGCGGTGATCTTTCAGGCACGCCCGAGCTGCGACGCGATGTACCAGAGCCGGCTTGAGCCCTGGAGTGAGTTTTTGTCGGGGACGCAGGGGCAGGGCGTTGCGGGCGCACCGGCCGGCGAGGGCGGGTACGACCCGCTGGCGGAGTGGATCGCTGGTGCGCACGCGCGGGGGATGCAGCTTCACGCGTGGATCAACCCCTACCGCGCCCGGCACATCCGCGCCACGTCGCCCGATGCGCCGAACCACGTCAGCAAGGTGAATCCGTCGTGGGTGCGGGCGTATGACGGGTATCTGTGGCTCGATCCGGGCGTGCCCGCGGCACGCGATCACTCGCTCGCGGTGGCGATGGATATCGTCCAACGCTACGACGTGGACGGGATCCACATCGACGATTACTTCTATCCGTATCCGAAGGCGAACGTGCCCTTCCCGGATAGCGAGTCGTTCGCGGCGAGCAAGACGAACCTCTCGCTGGAAGCGTGGCGGCGGGCGAACATCGATTCGTTCGTGTCGCAGTTGTATCTGCGGGTGAAGGCGGTGAAGCCGCACGTGTTGGTGGGGATCAGTCCGTTCGGGATCTGGAGACCGGGCTTCCCGCCGCAGGTGCGGGGGATGGACGCGTTCTCGGCGTTGCACGCGGACTCGCGTCGATGGCTGCGTGAGGGGACGCTGGATTACATCGCGCCGCAGTTGTATTGGAAGATCGACGCGCCGCAGCAGCCGTACGCGCGGCTGCTGGATTGGTGGATCGATCAGAACGATCAGCGTCGGCATGTTTGGCCCGGGTTGAACGCGAGCCGGGTTTTGGCGGCGAGCGCAAGCAGCGACGCGAAGTCGCGTGATTCATGGGAGCCGGCGGAGATTCTGTCGCAGATCGATCTGACACGGAAGAGCCTTGGCGCGACGGGCGTGATTGCCTTTAGTGCGGTGGCGGTGGTGGAGAATCGGCGTGGGCTGGGCGATGCGTTCAAGGGCTCGGTCTTTGCGGAGCCGGCGTTGGTCCCGATGAGCCCGTGGTTGAGTGCGCCGCTGCCGCCGATGACGCCGCCGGGTGCGGCTGCGAAGCGTGCGCAGGTCTTCCCCGCGCCGGTGAACGTGAAGATGACGGCGGAGCAATCCGTCGGCGGCGTGGTGGTGACGGTGAACGCGGAGCGTGCGAAGGACGACCGGGGGGTGGCGTCGGAGGATGCGAAGAGTGCCGACGGCGGACGGTGGCTGGTGGTGATGGGGAAGTTCGGCGAGCGTTGGCGTGTGATCGGTTCATCGCGGGTGGCCGGTGCGAGTGGGGTCATCAAGGTGAGAACGACGGAGAAGCCCAGCGCGGTGGCGGCGGCGTGGATGGACCGCGTCGGTCGCATCGGTGAGTGGGGGAAGGAGTAAGGCGTAGGCACTGGGCACTGGGCATCAGGCACTGGTGAAGGCAGGGGTGTCTTCACGCTGCGTCCTCTGCGTCCTCCGTGTTGAATCTTGCTGACGAGAAACGAGGTGAAGCGTGCGATTTCTGGGTGTGTTGATAGCCGTGGGGTTGATTGTCGGGGGCGTATTGCTGCTGCGAGGGCCTTCGCACCCGCGGATCTTTGATGCGCGGGCGTACGACGAGGCCGCGGCGGCGGCGGGGCGCGAGGGGAAGCTCTTCATCGTGAAGTACTCCGCGTCGTGGTGTCCGCCTTGCAACGAGATGGACCGCACGACGCTCGTGGATCCGGCCGTGGAGCGGTGGCTTGAGCGCGGCGCGGTGATGAAGATGGTCGATGTGGACGCGGAGCCGGGGCGGTCGCAGCGGGTGGGCGTTTCGGCGATCCCCACGATGATCGCGTACCGTGGTGAGGCGGAAGTGGCGCGGGCTGAGGGGTACCTCAGCAGCGAAGAGATGCTGGCGTGGCTGAACGCCCTGGGCGCGGCGAACGGAACCAAGTGAGGTGTGGTTGCGCCAGGCAACGCACCGGGAGCAGTTGACGTGAGACCAGGGCAAACACCGCGGCCGAAGCATGACCCGGAGAAGAGCTTTACCAAGCGTGAGCTTTTGGAGTGCTCAGGGCTTTCGGGGAAGACCTTCGACACGATCCGCAAGGCCGCCCGCGTGAAGGGCCCCGGGCACGGCGGGCTGGACTGGGTCTTCACCGCTGACGATGTGCGGGCGCTGATCCATCGAGCCGGGAGCGGGAGTTTCTCGGAGCGGGGCGGGCCCGCGGCGACGGCGTGGCGGGCGCTGATGATCGAGAAGGGGCATTGGGTTGCGGAGGAGGAGTAAGAGGGCTGGGGTGGCGTGTTTGCGGCCTTGGTGATGAGGGTTTCGGCAACCGGGCTGACGAGGCGTTGAATCCCCGGGGTTTGCTCAAGCTACACTCGCGGTTGTTGGAGGATTGGACCGCGTCAAACAGCAACGGAGTGCTTTTCGTATGGCCAAGGGCAAGGGCGGCAGCGAGCGTGCGGGGTCGGGGGGAAGCAGCAAAGCGGTAAAGGCGCGGGATGCGCGGACGCTCTCGAAGATTGTGGACCTGGCGGATGACGTGACGAAGCGGGCGTTTTCGGGGAAGCCGCCGACGGTGGAGATCCCGCTGCGGACGCGGTCGAACACGATCTGGAACAAGAAGCAGGGGATCCTGCAGATGGGCGAGGCGACGGCGGAGCGCGAGCTGTTCAACCTCAACCAGGCGAAGCAGTTCATGCAGACGTGTCTGCACGCCAGCACGATCAAAGACCTGATCGCGGCGGAGAAGACTAGCAGCCTCCGTGGTGTGTTCTACAAGGCGAAGCACACGGTTGCGGGGACGAAGGAGAACACCTTCGACACGCAGGACGAGAGCGACCCGATCCTGGAGGACCTGGAGGTGACGCTTGGGGCGCTGCGTGAGGAGCTGCACATCTTCGCGGAGAACCGCGGGGCGATGGTGGGGAACATCACGGTGATCGACAAGGGGGACGAGATCGATTGTCGGCGGATGGGCAGCGGCGGGTACGCGATGCCGAGCATTGTCGAGCCGGACGTGATCCAGTTCAAGAAGTGCGAGGCGAAGTTTGTGCTGCATGTCGAGAAGGGCACGGTGTGGAACCGGTTCAACGAGGACCGGTTCTGGGAGGAGAACAACTGCATTTTGACGCACGGTGCGGGGCAGCCGCCGCGTGGGTGTCGGCGGTTGCTTCAGCGGCTGAATCAGGAGTTGAAGCTGCCGATCATCTGTTTGCTGGACTGTGACCCGTGGGGGCATTACATCTACAGCGTGATCAAGCAGGGGTCGATCTCCCTGGCGTTTGAGAGCTCGCGGCTGGCGATCCCCGAGGCGCGGTTCTTGGGGATCCGGGCGAAGGACTACGACGAGTGCGATCTGACGGAGGCGGTGAAGATCGACCTGACGGAGAACGACATCAAGCGTGCGAAGGAGATCGCCGCGTACCCGTGGTTTGAGTCGAACAAGGCGTGGCAGAAAGAGATCAGCGCAATGCTGGACAACGGCTTCAAAATGGAAGTCGAATCGCTGATCACCAAAGACATTTCGTACGTGACCGAGGAGTATGTGCCGCAGCGCCTGAAGGACAAGGACTGGCTGGATTGAGGGCGGTTGGTGTGGTTGGGCGTGTGATTGGGCGGCGTTGGCGGTATGCTGCTCGACCGGTGTGGCGCGGATTCTCCGTGTCGCGGCGGGCGTGAGGGCGTAAGCGATGGCCGACGGGCGTAGTGGTTTGGAGAGTTTGGAGACGGGCGCGGCCGGGCGTGAGATGCGTGCGGGGAGGATCGCGCTGCACTGGTGGATTCTCGGTGCGCTGGTGCTTGGGGCGGTCGTAGGGATCGGGCTGAATCTCTTCTGGACGCAGGCGACGTGGGCGGGGATTGGGATTCAGGATTCGAAGGCGTTCTTATCGCACGCGACGGCGGATGCGAACACCAGCACAGGCGGCGGGGTGATGGCTTCCGCGGCGCCCATGAATGATCCTGGCGTCGTTGCGTACGGCGTGCGGTTTGTGATTGAGTTTGGGCAGTTTGTCGGCGATTTGTTTATTCGGTTGTTGCGGCTGGTGGCGATTCCGGTGGTGTTGTTTTCGCTGTTGGCGGCCGTGGGGGGCGTGGGGAATCCGCGGGAGTTGGGGAAGCTGGGGGCGAGGACGCTGGGGATCTTCGCGCTGACGGCGGTGCTGGCGGTGACGATCGCGACGGCGCTGGCGCTGGTGGTGAATCCCGGGCGGTTTGTCACTGAGGAGGCTCGGCAAAAGCTCATGGCGCTGCAGGCCTCAACGGCGGAAGTTCGGCAGCAGGCGGCGGCGGACTTTGCCAAGAGCAACACGATCTGGAGCCAGATTCTCGACATCTTCCCCAGCAACCCGATGGCGGCGCTGGCGACGGGGAATGTGCTGCAGGTGGTGATCGCGGCGGTGCTGTTCGGGATCGGGCTGACGCTGATTGATCAGGAGAAGCGGCGCGCGGCGCTGACGTGGTGCGAGGCGCTGGCGGATGCGGGGCTGCGGCTGGTGGGGTTGATCCTCAAGGGTGCGCCGGTGGCGGTCTTCTTCATGACCGCGGCGATCGCGGCGACGATGGGTTGGTCGGTGCTGGCGGGTGCGGCGGCGTTTATGGGGACGGTGCTGCTGGGGATGGGGCTGATTCTGGTGGCGGTGTATCCGAGCGTGATGCGGTTGCTGACGCCCGCGCGGGGGCCGAATGGTGAGCCTCGGTTGACGGTTCGGGAGGTGTGGAAGGCGTTGCTGCCGGCGCAGGTGCTGGCGTTTTCGAGCAGTTCGTCGACGGCGACTTTGCCCGCGACGATGGCGTGTTGTGACGCGATGGGCCTGCCCAAGCGGGTCACGCGGTTTGTGTGTCCGCTGGGGACGACGATCAACATGGACGGCACGGCGATGTACCAGGTGCTGTGCGTGACGTTTTTGGCGCAGATCTTTGGGGTGCCGCTGGGGACGGGGGACTATGTGACGATCGCGCTGATGGCGATTCTGGTGGCGGTGGGCTCGCCCGGGCTGCCCGGTGCGAGCATCGTGCTGATGGTGTTTATTCTGGAGGCGGTGAATGTGCCGGCGCAGGGGATCGCGATCATCATCGCGGTGGATCGGCTGCTGGATATGGCGCGGACGGTGGTGAACGTGACGGGTGATGCGGCGGCGTCGGTGGTGGTTGCGCAGGGCGAGCGGGAGGTGGTGGCGGAGGTTTCAAAGGGCGGTGCGGCGGGGGTACCCAGCGCGGGCTAAAGTCGGTTTGTGCTGCTGCGTTCACGCCCGTTCAAGGTGGTTTCGCCCTTCTCGCCCACGGGTGATCAGCCCGCGGCGATCGATACGCTCACGTCGCGGCTGAAGCGTGGGGAGCGGGCGGCGGTGCTGCTGGGTGCGACGGGCACGGGCAAGACCTTCACGATGGCGCACGTCATCGAGCGGATGCAGCGCCCAACGCTGATCCTGAGCCACAACAAGACGCTCGCGGCGCAGTTGTACGAGGAGCTGAAAGAGTTCTTCCCGCACAACAGCGTGAACTACTTCGTCAGCTACTACGACTATTACCAGCCCGAGGCGTACATCCCCCAGCGGGATATCTACATCGAAAAGGACGCCTCGCGGAACGACGATTTGGACAAGCTGCGGCTGGCGGCGACGAGCAACATCCTCGCGCGGCGCGACACCATCGTGGTGGCGAGCGTTTCGTGCATCTTCGGCCTCGGCTCGCCCGAGGCCTACGGCGGAAAAGTGCTGACGATCCAACGCGGGATGATCATCGACCGGCGCGGGCTGCTGCTGGCGCTCAGCGCGATGCAGTACAACCGCGCGGATATCGAGTTCAAGCGCGGGCTCTACCGCGTGCGGGGCGATGTGATCGAGATCTTCCCGGCGTATGAGCAGTACGCCGTGCGGGTTGAACTGTTCGGGAGCGAGGTCTCGTCGATCCGCTTGATCAACCCGGTGAGCGGCGAGGAACTCGCGGAAGAAGAGCGGGTTTTCATCTTCCCCGCGGTGCACTATGTGACCGACGAGCAGAAGATGGCGGGAATCCTGCAGCAGATCAGGCATGATCTGAACGTGCAGGTCGAGCATTTCCGCAGCGAGGGGAAACTGCTCGAGGCGCAGCGGCTGCTTGCGCGCACGAAGTACGACCTGGAGATGCTCGAAGAGGTTGGGTTCTGCAACGGGGTGGAGAACTACTCGCGGTACTTTGACGGGCGCTTGCCCGGCGAGCGGCCTTTCACGCTCATGGACTACTTCGATTATGCGCCGGAGAAGTTTGTCGATGACGCGGCGGGGTTGAACGGCGAGGATGACAGTGGGGTATTGAAGATCCGCAAGCGGCAGGATCGGGATTGGCTGATGGTGATCGATGAGAGCCACGTGACCTTGCCGCAGGTCCATGCGATGTTTAACGGGGATCAGATCCGTAAGCGGGTGCTGGTGGATCACGGGTTCCGTTTGCCGGCGGCGATGGACAATCGGCCCTTGAAGTTTGAGGAGTTCGAGCAGATTGTGCCGCAGGTTCTGTATGTGAGCGCGACGCCGGCGGCGTATGAGCTTGAGCGTGTGGGGGGCGAGGTTGCGGAGCAGATCATCCGGCCGACGGGGCTGCTGGACCCGACGATCGAGATTCGACCGGCGGGCGGGCAGGTGCCGGATTTGCTGCAGCGGTGCAAGCAGCGTGTGGCGCAGGGGGACCGGGTGCTGGTGACGGCGTTGACGAAGAAGCTGTGCGAGGATCTGACGCTGTATCTGCACGAGAAGGGCGATGGGCTGCGCGTGCGGTACTTGCACAGCGATATCGAGACGCTGCAGCGGCTGGAGATTCTGACGGACCTGCGGAAGGGCGAGTTTGATGTGCTGGTGGGTGTGAACCTGCTGCGCGAGGGGTTGGACCTGCCCGAGGTTTCGCTGGTGTGTATTTTGGACGCGGACAAGGAAGGGTTCTTGCGCTCGCCGACGTCGCTGATCCAGTTGATTGGGCGTGCGGCACGGAATCAGAACGCGCACGTGGTGATGTACGCGGATGCGGTGACGCCGGCGATGCAGGGTGCGATCGACGAGACGATGCGGCGGCGTGCGAAGCAGATGGCGTACAACGCGGAGCACGGCATCACGCCCAAGACGATCCAGAAGGCGATCCGCCAGGGGATGGAGCTGGAGCTGCGGGCGTCGCGCACGGCCCGAGAGGCGGTGAAGGCGGGTGAGCCGGAGTATGAGATCAGCGAGCTGGTGCAGTCGCTGGAGGCGGAGATGCTCGAGGCGGCGCAGAAGCTGGACTTCGAGGCGGCGGCGCGGCTGCGTGATGCGGTGAAGAGTTTGAAGCTGAAGGCGGCGGCGAGCCCGGGCGGAAAAATCCGGCGCAGTGAGGTGGAGCGCGGAGGCAAGGGGACGAAGGGTGGCGGGGGCGAATCGGCGGGCGGATCGGCGGACCGAAAGGCCGGGATGCCCGGCGTGCGAGCGAATAAGAAGAGCAAGAAGAAGGGCCGGAAGTTGGAGGGTGGTGCGGGGTTTTAGAGTTGGGAGTGCTGAGTGCTGAGTGCTGAGTGGCGAAGTGGCAGAGTGGCGTTGTGGCTGAGTGCGGTTGTGCGAGTGGGAGTTTGGGCCTGATAGGAGATTCCGCGTGTCGATGTCGATGAAAGAACGGTTGAAGGTCTACGGGGTGGGCATCGGCATCGGGTGCGTGCTGAGCGGGATGCTGCTGTACTACGCGTGGTGGCAACGGCAGCAGCGTCAGCAGGCTTCTGGGGGGCAAGGGGCGAAG
Organism: Phycisphaerales bacterium; assembly: GCA_032229765.1. Lineage (GTDB taxonomy): Bacteria > Planctomycetota > Phycisphaerae > Phycisphaerales > UBA1924 > JACVCS01. The sequence goes on from JAVTWO010000048.1 coordinate 9,261, forward strand.
CAGGCGGGGCCTGGGAGTGGACCGGCGGGAGCGGCGGGTGGGCCGGCCGCGGCGGGATCGGCGGGGTCGGGGAATGTGCCGACGGGGCGGTGAGCGTGGTTGAGTTCGTTTGCGTTCGAACGGAAGTGGCCCTGTCGGTTGATGTGCACAACGGCGTGAAAATCGGCGTGTGTTCGGATTGGGCGGATCGAACGGAGTTGGTCGATCGGCGTTCGTCTGTGTGGACAAAATGAAGTGGGAAAGGCGGATTTCGGCTGTTCACTGTCGGAGTCGTGCGCCGTATATTCACGTCTATGGCCGCCGAGACCCGTGATCAGACTGGCAAGCCCGTTCAGGTGCACATCCCCTCGCAGGCGGCGACGGTTTCAACCGGTGCCGGTGGCGCGAGATCGGCGGCCTCGGCGAGCGGTCAGACAAGCGACGTTGAGCGGGCGTATGCCCATCCGACGGGTTTGCCGCTGAGTGCGGAGGCGAAGCGCGTGATGCCCGAAAGCGAGCATTACGACGTCATGGGCGGTGCGCTCCGGCATGAGGTCAAGGTGCCGGACCACGGCTTTATCGCGTTGGTGGATGCGATGCCGCGGCTGGCGCCGATGGGGCAGACCGCCGACGCGGCGATCGTGCAGGCGGCGCGGGTTTCGTATGGGCAGGGGACGAAGAAAGTCAACGAGGACCGCGGGCTGATCCGCTATTTGCTGCGGCATCGGCACACGACCCCCTTCGAGATGGTGGAGTTCAAGTTCCACGTGGCGATGCCGATCTTCATCGCCCGGCAGTGGATCCGCCATCGCACCGCGAACGTGAACGAGTATTCCGGGCGCTACAGCGTTATGCCCGACCGGTTCTATCGCCCGACGCTCGAGCAGGTACGCAAGCAGAGCACGTCGAACCGTCAGGGCGGCGAGGAGCTCTTCGCGGCCGGCGAGGCTTCGCCCGAGGCGATGCTCACGGCGCAGCAGTTCCTGGAGTACCTGCAGCGCAGCGAGGCGCTGTACAGCGAGTACACGCGGCTGAACGAGCAGGGCGTGAGCCGGGAGCTGGCGCGGATCGGCCTGCCGGTGAGTTTGTATACCGAGTGGTACTGGAAGTGCGATCTGCACAACATCCTGCGGTTCTTGTCGCTGCGGATGGACTCGCACGCGCAGCTCGAGATCCGGGCGTATGCGCAGGCGATGCACGATCTGATCGCGCCGATTGTGCCGCTGACGATGGAGGCCTTCCGCGATTACGAGCTGGAGTCGGTCCGGCTGACGAAGCTGGAGCTGGCGGCCCTTCGCGACAAAGCCGCGGGCGGGCTGGGCCTGCTGGCGAGCGACAACAAGCGCGAGCGCGACGAATGGGAAGCGAAAAGGGCCCGGCTGGGTCTATGAAGCGATTGCGCTCATGATCGACATTTCAGAGCGCTGGGCGTGCGTTGGCGTGATTCTCCGGCGTGGAAACAAGAACGGCCGACTTCGTGGGGAAGTCGGCCGTTGAAAGTCGTGGTTGAGAATCGAGGCGCCAACAACCGGCGGGCGTTGCCCGAGACGCAGCGATTACTGACCCTGCGCGAGCGAGTAGCCCTTCACGCCGTCGAAGAGGCGGAGGAGTTCGTATGAGCAGACGACGAACTTCTCGGCGACTTTGTCCATGAGGGCGACGGTTCGGCTTTGTCCGATGCTGCCCGGGGCGATGCCTTCCTTCAGCTCGAAGCGGACGCGGTAGTAGTCGACGCATTCGGTGTAGACGCTGCCGGTGGGCCAGACTTGGGTGCCGCGGTTGCTGATGAGCGTGAGGCGGAAGGGCGTGTCCTCGCAGACACGCTGCATTTCCTCGGCCAGGGCGCCGGGGCTCAGCGGGCTGTCCAGATAGATATCGCACCCGACGACCTGCGTGACGATGTTCTTGAAGGTGCGGATGACCTGCACACCGGTGGGCTTGGCGGGCCGCTTCAGCTCGGCCTTGGTGCCGGTCTCGGGGACGTCGACGGCGGGGACCGTCGTGGGCTTCTGACCCAGGCGGTCCTTGATGGCGTTGACGAAGTCCTTGGTGCCGACGCTGGGCTTGTCCTTCTTGCCGAAGTCGCCTGTGTGGACACCTGATTCGAGGGTTGCCAGCAGGGCGTTCTCGATGGTGGCGGCGATTTTGTCCATGTGCAGGTGACGCAGCATCATCAGGCCTGAGAGGATGAGGCTGGTGGGGTTGGCGATGCCCTTGCCGGCGATGTCGGGCGCGGTGCCGTGCACGGCTTCGAAGATCGAGATGTGCTTACCGATGTTGGCGCTGGGGGCGAAGCCGAGGCCGCCGACGAGCCCGGCGCACAGATCGCTGACGATGTCGCCCTGCAGGTTGGGCAGCACGATCATCTGGTACTGCTGCGGCTTGACGACGAGGTTCATGCACAGCGCGTCGACGATCACGTCGCCCGTCTCGATCTCGGGGAAGTCCTTCGCGGCGGCTTTGAATCGCTCGAGGAACATCCCGTCGGTCATCTTCATGATGTTGGCTTTATGCCCGCAATGGACCTTTTTCACGCCGAGTTTTTGGGCGGTGTGGAAGGCGTAGCGATGGACCTCATCGCAGCCCGGGGCGCTGATGAGGCGCTTGCACTGGATCATGTCGTTGGAGAGGCGGTGCTCGACGCCGCCGTAGGTGTCTTCGATGTTCTCGCGAACGACGCTGAAGTTCAGGTGGATGCCGGCCTTGGAGTAGACGGTCTCAACACCCGGGAGCGTGCGGAAGACGCGGAAGTTCGCGTAGGCGTTCCACATTTTGCGGGCGGTGACGTTGATGCTCTTGCCGCCGCCGCCCTTGGGCGTTTCCATCGGGCCTTTGAAGAGGATGCCGGAGTCTTCGGTGACGGCGATGGCCTCGTCGGTCATGCCCTTGCTGTTGCCCTTCGCGAAGACGCTCGCGCCCATTTCGACGGGGACGAACTCAACGCCGCCGTTGGCTGCGTCCATGACGCCCGCGGCCTTGAACAGGTCAAGCGTGGCGTCCATGATCTCGGGGCCGATGCCGTCACCTTTGGCCAGTGCAATCTTCAAACCGCTCATTGAGACAACTCCTTTGGGGGCTTCCTTATCCAAAAAAGTGTGCGTACGAACACACAGGGGCCGGATGGTAGACGTGCGTGAACAGCGGAACGAGATGAATCGTTGCTGAGTACTCCGCGTTTGAAGAAGTCGGTGATGCGTGAGGCAGCGCGTTGAGTCACTGTTGAATAACAAAAGCCCTGGAGAGCTCCAGGGCTTGTTCGCGTGCGTGGATGTTGATTGAGCGGCCGACGGATCGGCGCTTGATCAGGCCGAGAAGCTGCTGCCGCAGCCGCAGGTGCCTGTGGCGTTGGGGTTGTTGAAGACGAACCCGCGGCCCATGATCTCATCGCGGAAGTCGACGGTCACGCCGTTGAGATACAGCAGGCTCTTGGGATCAACGATGACCTTGATGCCGTGCATGTCGAAGACCTCGTCGGTGTCTTTCTGCACTTCGGTCAGGTCGAGCAGGTAGCTGAAGCCGGAGCAGCCGCCGCCCTTGACGCCCACGCGCAGGCGGATCTTGCTCGCGTCGAGCTCCTGATCCTTGATGATCTTCTGGATTTCCTTCGCGGCCGTCTCGGTGAGGATCAGGCCCGAAGAAGTCTCGGCGTGCGAATGGCTGTGCGTGTGCGTCGACATGGTTGTTTCCTTCCGCGGGCGGTCAATGCCCGATAATCGGCGTGCGATCTCGTTGATATTCTGTCACTGTCCACGGACGTTGAATACTACGCGGAGAGGCGGGTCGGTGTTCGACAGGCGGTTCGGTGGAAGCTTGGGCAAGATGCTGAGACTTCGTGTTTCCGCGAATGCCGAATCCCGATTCCCGTCTTCTCTCAGTGCGACCCGGCGTGGTCGTGATCATGGTCAGCCACGGGCAAGCCGTTCTTCTTCTTGTAGTCAATGATCGCGGCCTTGATGGCGTCCTCAGCCAGGACCGAGCAGTGGATCTTCACCGGCGGCAGGCTGAGCTCTTCAACGATCTGCGTGTTGCGGATCTCTTCCGCCTGCTCGATCGTCCGGCCCTTGAGCCACTCGGTGGCGAGGGACGACGAGGCGATGGCGCTGCCGCAGCCGAAGGTCTTGAACTTGGCATCCTCGATGGTGCCGGTCTGCTCGTTGACCTTGATGCAGAGCTGCATGACGTCGCCGCACTCCGGCGCGCCGACGAGCCCGACGCCGATCTTCTTGTCGGTCTTCATCTGCTCCTGCGAGCCGAAGTTGCCGACGTTGCGGGGGTTTTCGTAGTGGTCGATGATTTTCGGGCCGTATGCCATAAGAAATCTCCAAGTTGTCAAATGGCCAAAGGGCCAAATGAAGAGGATTCTGTGCGATGACCGATCGATACGCGGAGTCTTTGAACTGCTTTGGCCATTTGGTCCTTTGACCATTTGTCCATTTCTGATCGCGCAGCGATCAGTGGTGCGCCCACTCAACCTTGCTCAGGTCGATCCCTTCCTTGTGCATGTCGTACAGCGGCGACATCATCCGCAGCTTCTTCACCGCCTGCACGATCTCCTTGATCGCGTAGTCGACCTGCTCTTCCGTGGTCCACTTGCCCAGCGACAGACGCAGCGAGCTATGGGCCAGGTCGTCGCCGACGCCGATGCCCTTGAGGACATAGCTCGGCTCAAGGCTGGCGCTGGT
>JAVTWO010000049.1:0-13786 GCA_032229765.1 Phycisphaerales bacterium
GCGAACTTGCACCCGAAGAGGGCCTTGGCGCGGTCGCGGGCGATGTTCTCGATGGCGTCGTGGTGGACGCAGCCGCCGTAGTAGCGAGCGCCGGGGTAACCCTCGGCGTACTTGTTGGTCAGCCAGGAGCCCATGGTGTGCATGACGGCGGGCGAGACGTGGTTCTCGCTGGCGATGAGCTCGATGGTGGATTCCTGACGCTCGCGCTCAAGGGCCATGTGCCGGGCGATCTCGGGATCGGCGTGGTTGAGCAGGTCGAGCAGTTGGTCGCTGAGAGGGTCGTGGCTCATAGGTGTGGATGGTAGAGGCGAAAAGGGCGGGGCGGCGGGGTGAATCACGAACCAGATGCACTAGCGGTAGATTGACCAGAGACCCCAGAAGGGCTTGTGGGTGATGTCGCCCAGCAAGAGCTGGCAGAGCACTGACAGCAGCAACGCGATGATGACGCACGCCAACCAGACGGCGACCGGGTGTTTGAGTTGAAAGCCCCGACGGATCGCAAAAAACCAGTACACAAGAAGCCACAGGTTGCAGAACATGATCGTCGGTGCTTGATAGCTGATGAGCGAGCCGTATCCCCACGGAACGAACTCGTGCTCTCCCGAAAGGAAAAAGCGTGCGGAGGAGCTGAACTCGTGAAGATCGGCGATCCAGTCTGCTCGCGGGAAGGAGTTACCGATGCCGTACGTGACGTAGTGCAAGGCAACTGCGACCGCGGAGAGTGCATTCCACACGAACCAAGGCCACGAGGCGTACACGAACGAGCGGAACAAGTGCACCCGCTTGATCCGTGCCGTTCGACGGCTGGAGGCCAGAAGCAGAATAATCCCGGCCGGCACGAGCCAAAGCAGGAGCATTGACCACGACATGGACGACCATTGCTGCCAAGCCGGAGCGAGCCGCGCGATATCGAGTGGCTCTTCATATCCCTCCGTCAGGTGGGTGTTGAAGAACGGATGCAACAGAGAAGCGAACCAGTCGGGAAGCATGGAGCCGCCGCCCTGTGAATACTGATTGGGCAAGGTGCAGACCACGATCAGCGTGGTGATGTGCACCGGGATCCACACGGCGAACAACCAGAACCCGAGCCAAACGATCAGCCGCGAGATAGAGACCGCGTGGTGAAGCCCGACTTTCGACCAGAACATCCAGGGAAGCGTCAGCCTGAAGAGCGTGAGAAAGAGCGCACCGACCGCTCGCCAGCGACTCGGCGCGTGCTCGATCAACCAGGTGAGTTTCTGACGCTCTGGAAAAAACGCGGCGTCCCACGCAAACTCCAGCCCACACTCCGGGCACGTCCCCTTCACCGGGCATGATTCCGTCCAGCGTGCGACCTCGCCCGATTGGTCGTACCCGCAGCGCGGGCAAGTTGGGCGCACGGCCTTGCCGGCGCCCTGCGAAGGCATCGGCGTGTCGCTCGGCGTGCTGATTGGCGTTTCGCTCGGCGTGCTCATTGACGATCCAGTGTAACGACCGATCGAAAACTCACCATCGCCGGAAGTTTTGTCACAAAAAACACGTTCGTCTGGCTCTACGCCAACCAATCGAGCCGAACGCCCGAGATCAGCGTGAAGATCGCACCCAGCAACGCCGCGGCGATCAGGCAGAGCGTCGCGACCAACCACGCCTTGGGCAAGCGCAAGCCACGCGAAAGTGCGGCATACCAGTACGCGATCAACCAAATCACCGCGGGCACCGCCAGGTGTTGTCGATGTTCAAGGAAGAACCTCTCGATCTCGTTACACACATTCTGCGGACCGTGCAGCTTGATCTTCAGGTACTCGTCGTTGACGGTGAAGAAGAGGTGGCCCATCGCGGAGAGCGTGCGCGACCAGATCATCAGACAGACGGGGAATATCCCCCAGATGAAACATCGAATGAGATGCGACCAGCGGACCTTGCTGACCCTTCGCGAGGTCGTCAGCAGCGCGAGGATGATCCCCGGCATCACGATCAGGCCCATGGCGAAGACCACCACCGAGGGCCACATGTGCGACATCGTCACGTACGCGTCGCCGTCGATGGTGATGATCGCATTGCCGTTCTCGCCCCACCACCACTGCCGACGCAGGAAGGGCCACAGCCAGGGCTCAACAACCTGCGAAAGCGTCGATCGCGTGATGCCCATCGGAACCGAAGGCGGCGAGATCAACGCCACGGCACTCAAACACACCGCCCGCAGAGCCCACGGCACAACGATGAGAAGCACCGCCAGCCACACAAGCCGCCGTGGGCGCGGCGTGACCTCGACGGTGATGCGTCGAAAGAACGCGAAGGGATTCAATAGGAGCACGCAGGAGCGAACGAGCCGGATCAGCCCGGGCGACCACGCCCGCGCGTGCTCGTAGTACCAGGGGATGAGCAGCCGATGCGGGTGGTACAGGTCGGTCCAATGAAACTCAAGACCGCACTCCGGACATGTGCCGCGTACTGGGCATGAATCGGTCCAGCGAGCGGCCTCGCCCGATTGGTCGTACGCGCACCGCGGGCAGATGGGCTTGACCGATTGCGGCTGGTTCGGATTGTCCATCGACACGTCGGACATCGGCGCGCTCGCGGAGGTGTGTGTCCAGTTCGCTCGGCCGCACGGAGGTTCACGTTGAGCATACCGCGTTTGGGGGAATCGAACGACCGCCATCACCGCCCGATTCGGGGCAACACAGAAAATCTCACAAATCGCGGGAACGCCCGCGCGCGTGTGTGCCTCAGACAAAGAGAGACACCTTTACGGAGCGCACGTATGAGCAACATACTGAGAAAACCGCGATGGTCGCCGTACGCGGTGGGGATCGGGATCGGCGTGCTGAGCTGGTGCACGTTCTACTTCATGGGCAAGGCGTTGGGCACGAGCACATCGTTTGTCGGGGCTGCGGGGGCGGGGTTGTGCAGCGTCGCGCCCGAGCATTGTGCCGAGAACGCGTATCTGCTGAAGGAGTACGGAGCGAAGGGCGGCGGCTTCAAGCCGATCTTTGATTGGCAGATGGCGCTGGATATCGCACTGATTCTCGGCGCGTTCATCGCCGCATGGTTCGGCCGCACACTGAAGGCTGAAAGCGTGCCCAGCCTGTGGGCTGAGCGCTTCGGACCTTCGGTGCTGAAGCGTTACGCCGGAGCGTTTGCGGGCGGGTTCATCCTGATCTTCGGCGCACGCATGGCCGGTGGGTGCACCAGCGGGCACGGGATCTCAGGCGGGCTGCAGTTCGCGGTCTCAAGCTGGGTCTTCTTTGTCACCATGTTCGCCTCGGGCATCGTCACCGCCTGGGCGCTCTTCGGTCTGGGTTCATCAAAGAAAACCACGGAGGTGTCGCGTGTTTGACAACTTCTTCGCGGATTGGCGCACACTGCTGCTCGGAGCGCTCACGGGACTGATCTTCGGCTTCCTGCTTCAGAAAGGCGGCGTCACGCGCTACAACGTCATCGTCAACCAGTTCCGCTTCAAGGACTTCACCGTCCTGAAGACCATGCTCACCGCCATCGTCGTCGGCGCAGCGGGGATCTACGCCATGCTGCAGCTCGGCATGATCCAGGGACTGATGGTCAAACCCGCGGAACTGGCGATGAACACCGGGGGCGGGCTGATCTTCGGCGTGGGAATGGTGCTGCTGGGCTACTGCCCCGGGACGGCGCTGGCGGCCGCGGGTCAGGGCTCGCGCGATGCGATCGTCGGGATCGCCGGCGCGCTCGTCGGCGCGGGCGTCTATGCGGAGGTTTACCCGCTGCTGGCTCGCGGGATCGAACCGATCGCCAAGTTCGGAAAGATCACCTTGCCCGAGATCACGCACGTCTCACCCTGGATCTACATCGCGGCGCTGGGGCTCTTCGCCGCGGCACTCTTCGTGTACCTCGAGAAGCACCATTCAGCACCAGCCGTGACATGAGCCGAATATCCCATCCACGCGCATCAACCACACTGAAACGCACAACGAAACGAAAGGACGTATTTGTATGCTGTGCAAAAACGTGGGAACAACGGATCGAGCCGTTCGAGCCTTCGCGGGCATCGGGGCCATCATCATCGCGGCGGCGGCGTTGGAACTGAGCGCTGGAAATGCGTCGGGGATCGTCGTTGCCGCCGCGGGCGCGGTGCTGATCCTCACCGCGGCTCTGGGCGTTTGCCCGGCGTACATCCCCTTAAAGATCACAACCTGCAAAGTCGACACGGTACGCTGAACTCGTCACACACGGGCGCGCGGCGAAGATGATCGCTCCGCCGCAACTTCGGTCGGGCATACTGTGCGAACCGAACGCGCCGTGCACGATTTGACTCGGAGAAAACGCATGCAACCGACACGCCTCATACTCCCGCTGAGTCTGCTCATGCTCGCAAGCACCTTCGCCAGCTGCGCATCGAAGCCCGCTGACTCATCGGAGGCTTCAGATAATCCGATGGACCGCGTAAACACCGTCGCGCGCGATCGCTCGGTCTGGCAGCGGCTGCTCTCGGATCACACGAAGATCCGCCGAACGGTCACGCACCGACAGGAGGGTGAGCTGGGGATCGTCGAAGCGACAACCGAAAGTGACGACCCGGAGATCGCGGCGTTGATCATCGACCACGCCGAGGCGATGAAGGTTCGGATGCAGGCCGGCGCTCCGGTGCGGATCTGGGACCCGGTCTTCGAAGAGCTGTTCAAGCGCCACGACAAGATCACCATCGAGCTTCAGCGGACGAGCAAGGGCGTGAAGATCGTCGAATCAAGCCGCGACCCGGAGACGATCGCGCTGATGCGCTCGCACGCGATGGGCGTCAGCGAGTTCATCCGCGAAGGCCCCGCCGCCAGCGGCCGCGAGACGCCCCGACTGCCGGTGGGCGCACCGCTTCCGCAAGCGGAACGCGTGGGCAGCCCATCGACGAAGTGATCGCAGACTTCGACGAACAACACGCAGCCATCACTCCGCGCGATGCGTCACAGCGCGTTGTATTGAGTTGCCATGAGTCGCGAAGAACCGCATCGAGGTTCGCTCAATCGTCAACGCCCGAGCGTTGGTTCGCTGATTGGATGATCGCCCTCTCAATAGCGCTGCGCACGCTCGCGGGCATCTGTTCTTCCGCCAGCGACGCACAGGCGTTCTGCGCAAGATCCAGCTCCGCGAAGACATCCCTGCACCGCTCGCAGACCACACTCTGCGCAAGCGGGAACCCGCGCCCGCGATCCATCGCCTCAAGCTTCGCCTTCAACAGATCAAGGCACACTCGCTTCTCGTAGATCGGTTCCTTCGCAGTGTGCGTGCGGAGCACACGCCGACTGAGAATCGCCTTCCGCAGGTGCAGGCGAGCGCGGTGCACACGCGTCTTGACCGTGTCGGGCTTCAATCCCAGCGCGCTCGCAACGTCCTCAACCGAAAGCTCGAGCATCTCCTTCAAGACCAGCGGCACTCGAAACCTCTCGGGCAAGGTGAGAATCGCCGCGTGCACCGCCGACGCCGACTCACGCTCAATCGCACGCTGCTGGGGCGTCGCCTCTCGCTGCAAGGGCTGACCCGTCGAAACATCCCTCGCACCCCGGCTATCGAGAAACGCCTCGGCGCTCAGGTCCAGGTTCGTCCGTTCCGTCCACGGCAGCAACTGCGACACCGCGGGCATCCGCCTGTCGGTCCCACCCTTCCGCCGTCGGCGTGATCGGCACGCACGCGCCGCGATGGCGTAGAGCCACGTCGAGGCGCTCGATTGTCCCTTGAACGTGTGCCACTTGCGGAAGGCCTGCAGGAAAACGTCCTGCACCATGTCGCGAGCGTCCTCCGCGTTGCCGCAGAGCCGCGTCGCCAGCATGTACAGCTTCGAGCCGTGACTATCGAAGAGTGCCCTGATCGCCGCGGACGCGTCGGTTCCCTTCGCGGGTCCGGTGCGCGGCACATCGATCAAACGTCCGGCGGACTTGATCGCTTTCACGGTGCTCATACGCATTCAGCATACGCCCGCGTGCACGCAAACCTCAGTCGATGATCTTCACGCTGCTGAGCGAATCGACCAGCAGTTCCCACACCAGCGCCACGTCGTCGGCCCGCATGCGCACGCAGCCCATCGAACGCTGCTGTCCGATGGAATCGGGATCGATGGTGCCGTGGATTCCGTAGCCCGTGAATCGGCGGGTGTTGTCGTCGGCGCCGTCGAGGCCGACCCAGTGTTCGCCGATGGGGTTCTTCGGGTCGTCGGGCTGATAGACCTCGCCCGTGCGTGGGTTGACCCACTTGGGGTTGATCAGTTTGCTCTTCGGGCGCACGACGAAGAGACCTTCGGGGGTGCCGTCGCTTTCACCCAGGCCCACCGTCAGCGAGCGGATGTACGTCCAGCCTTCTTCCTGCCCGTCGGGGCCCACCTTGGTCCCGGTGCCGGTGATCGGCGCCCCGGCCCAGAGGTCCATGCGGTAATCCTTCTTGTGCACCACCGCGTGAATCGGCACGCGGACGACCTTCAGCCGTTGCCCCACGCGAAGGTTCGAAGCGCTGCTCATCTTGTTGATCCGCTGAATAAAGCGGTAGTCGGTGGGGAGGCTCTGCCTGAAGGGCAGACGCACGAGCACGTCGCCGCTCTGCACGGTGTAGGTATCGGTCAGCGGGTCGCCCTTCGCCGCGACTGGTCCGAAGAAGAGCGTCTCGTTCAGCGCCGCCATCTGGGCGCGGATCACCGCGCGGTCGGCCGCGGAAAGGCCCTTGTCCCACAGCGCCGTGTTCAAGAGCGTGCGCGCTTCCAGCAAGTTCCCCGACGCGGCACTCTTCTGCGCTTGTTCGATGGTCGCCTTCACGCCCGTGGCTTGCGTTGGCGCGGATGCAGGCGTCGCCAGCGGATCAACCGGCGCAGCACCCGCCGAACCGGTGCCCGCGGGTGTTGTCGACGAAGGTGCGGCACCACTGGGCGTGGCGGCCGTCGGAGTGACGTTCGCGGGGTTGGTGGAGTTCGAAGACGTCGAAGGTGTGGGCGGCGTCAACGCCATCGGCGCCGCGGCGGGCACCGCGGTCGTCCCGATCGTGTTCGCACCTACTCCCGACACGCCCGCGCCCGAAGCCTGCGGCTTGCTCGCAACGCCTGCACTCGAACCCGTCGCGCTCGGCTTCGGCGGATACGCCAGCGGACCAGCGATGGTTTCCTGAGGCAGATCGGTGGCGATCGGGCTGGCGTTGCCGCCGCTCATGCGGATCCACGCGAGGATGCCCAGACCCAGCGCACCGACGCCCAGCCCAAGGACCAGCATCTTCGTCGCGGGGGTGGCCCCGCGCATGAACCCGCTGCCCATGCCGTCGCCAGCACGCTTGGTGACCGAAGAACCCGCCCGATACATCGTCCCGCGCGGGGACTGGGATTGCAGCGCCATGGTCGAACCCTCCGTGATCACATCCAACCCAAACTTCGTCCGAATACCACTTGACGCTTCCACGCCAACACGCCGGGCTCCGCCGGTGCTGGTCCAGAAGCTGGAAACCAGAAACAGATATCGTCCAACGCGTGATTGTTGGGCCACTTTCCGCGCAAGTCCCGCGCGTGGAGAAGTCGGGAAACGGGGTTTCCAAGCGGGAAACCGGTCCGCGTCTGTGTCGTCGCGACTCAGACGGACAGTTCACGCAAACGCCGCAAGTATTCCTGCACCGCGATGACGACCGTCGCGTGGCTCCAGGTCAGCGGCGCCACGCTGATGGGATCGCCCGTGGTGGGGTGGAACTGCTCAGCGAGCACGCCGCTGACCGACGCACGCTTCGCCGCCCATTGCAGGTACTCCATCGCCTTTTCCAGCTCGCGAAGATTTGAAGCCCGCGCGATCTCGTACTGCGCCAGCCACAGCGTGCAGATGAGCCACGGGTTGCCGGGGACTTTGTCCACGTCCTTGCGTTCGACCTGGTGGTAATAGTCGTTCTCGTAGCGGGCCACCCCGCCCACGTCGGTCTTGACCCACAAGCGGTCGCGGATCGAGGCCATCTCCGCAACGACCTTCGGGTCGTGCGGGTCGAGGACGCCCAACGAAAAGAGCGCCACATTCGCGGCATCGCGCGTCATATCGCGGGTGTACCCCGTCACCGCGCCCGTCGCCTTGTCCACCTGCGGCGTCGCCATGCGTGCAAACCGCTTCGTGCCCTCGTCCCAGAGGTGCTTATCCAGCCCGCGCCGGATCTCCCGCGCCGCTTCGAGCCAGTAGCGCCCGCGGCGCAGATCGCCGAAGTCTTCCGCGAACTCCGCCGCCGCCTCCAGACCCGCGATCGTCGCCGCGACGGTGAAGGTGTGCACGCCCCGGCGTTCTTCCCACAGGTCCCAGCTGGGCTTGGGCAGCGAGACCCCCGCGCCCAGATCGGCGCTCGGATCGTCCCGGTCGCGGAACTCCGCCATCCACTTCGCCGCGTTCACAACCAGCGGCGTGTACAGCGGCTTGATGAACTCCACATCGCGGAACGTCTCGAAGTGCTTCCGCAAGGCCCACACCACCAGGGCCGTCTCGTCCTGCTGCACAGGCTTGACGGCCTTCCCCTCGATCATCCACGGGTGCCACGAGCTGGCCAGCCGCTCGTCGGGGGTGTACTTGTGCAGGAAGAAGCCCTTCTCGTCGATGATCTTGCCGCAATATCGGAAGAAGGCCCGCGACATCTCGCTCTGCCCCGCAAGCACGAGCGCGTACGCAACCAGCGCACCGTCACGCGGCCAGCAGTACGAATAGTGATCGCCCGCGAAGTGCGTGATGTCCGTGTCGTTGGCGGCGATGATCGCCCCGCGGTTATCGATCTGCGTCCGCACCACAAGCTGCGAGCGCTCATACAGGTTCGCCACCTCGTCGGGCAAACGCTCGACCCCTTCGGTCCCCTTGCGCAGCCAGAGCTTCCAGAACGCGTCTGTGCGCCCGATGAACTTCTCGGGAGTGCGCTCACGCACGAGCTGGTTCAGCCGCTTGAGCTTCGAGTAATCCGAGCCCGCGATCAGCCAGCTTGAAACGTACGACGTGCCCCGCGGCTTGAGCTGCAGGTTGAACCCAACCGTTGCGTCGACCGATCCCTGGCTGATGGCGTTGCGCCCGAGCACGCCGTCCTCCGCGTCACGCCAGGTCCCCTCCGCCGAGTTGATCCGCTTGGTCCCGATGGCCCAGTGATCGATCCCGCACTTGCTCGCGTCGCAGGCGTTCATCAGGAAGTAGTACTCGCCCTTGTACAGCACCAGCCCGCCGGTGGAGGGGTCGTAGTTCGCGGTATCGCCCACGGCGGATTCCTGGATCGACAGATCCAGGTGCTGAAAAATCCGCACGTCGCGTGCCTCGCCCTTCAGGTCCCAGACGTCCATCCGGCGCAGCCACATCGTCTCGTGGAAGTCCACGCAGTCGGCGCAGCGCAGTCGAAGCCCGAGCTTTTCATGCTCCAAGAGCACGTCGGTGACGAGCGTGCCGTGACGGTACTTCAGCGTGCGCTTCCAGCCTTCGTCCTCGATCCACGCGAAGACCCCGTCGGCCCAGACGCCGAAGCGTTGCACGTGCCCGACGGTGTGGTTGTATTTGCCCACGTACGGGTAGTAGATGTCGCGCACGCGATAGAGCGAATCGAACGTCACCAGCATGTCGCCGTTCCCGATCGGAATATCCCGCGGCATGCGTCCACTCTCCAAAACACCCGCCCGACCACCTGCACCAACACAACTCAACCCCGAACCGAGAACACCAACCCGGGGCATGCAAGCGTACCGCCCCGGGGAACACCTTGCACGGCGATGAGCCGAGCCTTGATGCCCCGGCGCATCAACGCGGTGGATTGGTTGGATGCCGACGGATCGATTCCGTTCGCCTCGAACGCACGCGGCGACGCGAAACAGTTTGATCACGCGGTTCGAGCGGCCGAGCCCGTGCGACCGTTGCGCGTCCAAGCACCATTGAGCGTGCCGTTGACGGCGCCATTGACTGAGCCATTGACGGAGCTGTTCACCGTGCCGACGGACTCCGGCGTGTGAAGCTGCGCCAGCGCAGCCTCTGCTTCACGGTTGAGCTTGTCCAGTTCTTCACGCAGCATCCGCCCGGCCTTGAACTTCACGGTGTGCTTGGGGGGCACACGCACAGGCTCCAGCGTCCGCGGGTTCTGCGCCCGTCGAGCCTTCCGCGCCTTGACCTCGAAGACCCCGAAATCCCGGAACTCCAAGCGGTGCCCAGCGCCCAGCTCGCTGACCACCCGTGCCAGCAGCTCGTGCACGACGTCACGCACCACCGCCCGCTTCAGCCCGGTCTTCTCCGTCACCTGATCGATCAGATCCTTCTTCGTCACGGTCCCCATCACGCACGCTCCCGTCCCCGCGCACATCCCCGCACGCGCGGCAAAAAGCACTCCAACCCCCCACCCGCCCTTCTCAGCCTCGAAGCGCCGCCGGTCCGTGCGCGCACGCACACAGCCACCAAACGCCCGAGGTCTCCACGCTCTTCACTTGTCCCGACAGAAAAGACCCACACGCCGTCAAAGAACTCAACGGCGACGAGAAGTCCAGTATGCCTCCGCAGCCCCGAGCCGTCAAGACCCCATATTGCACGAAAACCCTTATCCCGCAAGGGTTTAGCGTTTGCCCTCAGTGGATCTCCCGATTCCTATCAAATTGCAAACAAACAATCCACACCCGCGATAACCGGGCAAAACCCGGTGTCGCGGTTGCTTGCTTGCTTCTGTCTGTCTTCACGATTCAGCCGGCTCAGAACCGAAGCTGTGCGCCGACGAAGAGGCCCGCCAAAGCGCCGTCCCACTTGAACTGGTTGTTCCCGGAGCCGTCTTTCACCTGCACGCCCAGGTTGCGGTAGCCGATCTGCACGCCGAAGTTCGTGCACGGTCGGTACGCGAACGCCGCGGCGATGTCCCACGAGTACGAGCTATCCAACGCACCGGCGGAAAGATCGACCTCGATGGCGAACTGGCGCGCGATCTGCAGCTCACCCCGCAGACCCGCGATGAGGTCGACGGTGGTGCGTGAGTCTTCGCTGAGCGAGCCGGCGACGCCGGGGCGCTGGGCTTTGGTTGAGAGGTCGTGCACGCGGATGCCCCCCAGGGCGTGCAGGCGGAGGGCGGTGTCGCCCGTGTCGCCTTCGCGGTCGTTGCTCAGGTCATAGGCGTAGATCTTGTACCCCACCATCGCCTGCACCGTGGTGTACTCGAACTTCGCATCCACCGCCTGCCCCGCGCCCACGGCCGTATTGCCGATCTGCACCGCGCCGGGCGAGAGGCTGACGCCCGAGACGCTCACGCCGCCGCCGCTGAGCGTCAAGAGCCACTTGTCGGCCTGCAGATCGAGCTGCACAAAGGGCGTGACGCGGGGTTTGTCGAGGTTCAGGTCGGAGAGTTTGACTGTTGAACCAAGCCCGTTCTGCGAGCTGAGCTGCAAGTCGCCCGACGGCGCGACGTACCACGCACGCCCTGACAAGCGAAGCGACCAGGGCTCATCGGCGGGATTCAAGGCCGCGGGATCACCGGCACCGCCCGCGGCTTGCGCGGTTGTCGGCGCGGCGGGCTCAGCCGCGGGTTGGGCGCTGGTCTGGGCGTGCGCAAGCGAAACCTGCACGCACAGCCCGGCGGCGGCCGCGATCACAAAGGCCCGCACACAGTTCGCTCGGTTCAGTTGCTGCATGGTTACTCGCCCTTCCGCTGATCGTTCAGCGGGTTGTTCTGCTCATGCGTGCACGCGGCGGGATCAATCGTGATCCCACGCGGCACGGGTCGAAGCGTACCGCGCATCTTCCCGGTCCGCTCGCTAACCTTTCGTTCATGAGCGGGACTATGCAGCTTGCACCCGGGGTCAACGTCGCGGCGGACGCGGTGGAGCTGTCGTATTCACGCTCCAGCGGGCCCGGCGGTCAGAACGTCAATAAGGTCTCCACACGCTGCGAGCTGCGGATCTCGCTCTCGCGCCTGCCCTTGCACGCCGGGGCGATTGAGCGTTTGAAGACCCTCGCGGGGCACAAGGTTACCGAGGCGGGCGAGCTGATCATCGCGGCCGACACGTCACGCTCGCAGGGTGCGAATCGCGAGGAGTGCTTCGAACGCCTGCGCGAGCTGTTGGTGCGGGCGATGGTGGAGCCCAAACGCCGAAAGAAGACCAAGCCCACGAAGGGCAGCAAAGAGCGGCGGCTGTCGGAGAAGAAGGTCCGCTCGGACGTCAAACGCCGCCGGAACACGGGCGGCTCGCGCGAGGATTGATCGCCGCCGGGGCACCCGTCTGATCGATTCTCGGACGCGGAACCGAGCGATCGCACGCACGCTCATCGGCAGAACGCCCGATAGAGCCGCCGGCGTACACGCTTCAAAGTGCCGATCGGCTTTTCGCAGACGGAATAAACGCACCAATGTGTCGAAGCCCCGTGCGCGGCGCGAGAAGAACGTTCAACCCGGTGTGAGATCGCGACGATCCAAATGGGTAAGCCGACCGGCGCGGGGCCGAGTTGGCGAAAACCTACGCGATCCGTCCCAGTTGCTCACGCGGGTGTCCGTGAGGGCAAGGTCGCAGCAAGTCACGGAGTGGCAGCACATGATTAAGCGTTCAGTCAAGAAGGCCTTCACCCTCATCGAAATCCTCATCGTCGTCGTGATCCTCGGCATCTTGGCCGCGATCGTGATCCCGCAGTTCACCAAGGCCAGCGAGGATGCGCAGGTCGGTAACGTCGTGACCCAGTTGCAGACCATCCGCAGCCAGATCGAGCTCTACCGCGTCCGCAACAACGGCGCGTTCCCCGATCTGACCACGTCCGCGTTCCAGGACCTCGTGAACGTTGGCACCACGAACGCCGCGCCGGATGGCAACACCTACATGAAGGCTGCCCCGGTGAATCCTCGCACCGGCACGAGCACGGTTGCTGCTGGTACGGCCGCGCCGACCGCAGTTGCCAACCGTGGTGACTCGGGTTGGCTGTATGACGCCTCGACCGGCAACTTCTGGGCCAACGGCTTCGATGAGGCCACCGGCAAGTGGATCGCCCCGACCTCCGGTGGTGGTGGCGGCGGTAACTAATCCGATTCCCCTCTTCGCTCCGACCTTGGAGCGAACGGATCGAACATGATTCAGATCGGCCGAGTCTCGACAGGGGCTCGGCCGATTTTATCAAACCCGCCCATCGCCCATCGACCACCGACTTCGCAGGCCGTCTTCGCAGGCATTTGAGGAGTTGTACGAATGACTCGTGCCCTTGAACATCTTCTCCGCTGCCGCCGCCTGCGCCGAAACGCGAACCCGCACGCCGGGTTCACGCTTATCGAGATCCTCATCGTCGTGGTGATCCTGGGGATCCTCGCCGCCATCAGCATCCCGCAGTTCGCGCGGGCGGCCCAAGACTCCGCCCTCACCGCGACGCTCGTGGACCTGGGCAAAATCCGCCGGGCGGTCGAGGTCTACAAGGCCCGCAATCAGGACGCCCTCCCCCCCATCGTCGACGGCGCGCTCGACTGGGGCCCCATCACCGGGCACAACAGCGAGTACATGCAGGGCCCCCCCACCAACCAGCACGTCGGCGGCGTCAACGGGCGCAAGGTCATGGTTCGGAACTCGCCCGATACCGCCTATCACCAGGACTACGGCTGGATCTTCGACCCCTCCAACGGCATGGTCTGGGCCGCGGGCTTTGATCAGAACGACCAGCCGCTGAACCAGTCGGCGGTTCCTCCGGGCGGGAACAACTGAGCGGGAATCGGTTCCGAGTGTGAAAAACCGTGGGAAAAGGCCGCGGGCGTGGTGGGCTTGCCCGGGGTGGGTGTCGGTTCTATCCTTGAGGCCCGACGGACTGCCTGCGGCTGTGGCGGAATTGGCAGACGCGCTAGATTCAGGTTCTAGTGGGTTCACCCCCGTGGAGGTTCGACTCCTCTC
>JAVTWO010000050.1:0-7402 GCA_032229765.1 Phycisphaerales bacterium
CCCCGCATCATCAGGCCGGCGATGGTCGTCATCGCCAGGTCGGGCTCCGGCACCACGATGAGGGCCCGCGTGGACTGGTCGAAAGCAAGCTCCGCCGGGAGCTGACCGTCCTTGACGAGCTTGCCGGGAATGAACGCCGCGCCCGCCCGGCCGGTTGTCCAGGCGGAAAAGAACTTCTCCGAACGGATGAACGAGAGCGTCGCGCCGTCGGCGGCGTCGAGCGCGTCCAGACGCGCAATCGTCACGGCGGCGCTGCCGATCAGCGTGGCGGAAAGGTCCTTGGCGATCTGGCCGGTGGTCAGCACGGTGGGCTCGGTGGGTTCTGCTGCGTGGCGAAGGGGAATGGCACGAAGACGCGAAGACGCGAAGGAAGGCGGGGGAATGGGTGCGTTGCGGTTGTCGCGCGGTGCGTTGCGGTTCTCTCAACCGACCACGCCGCGGCGTGCGGTTGTGCTGCGCACGATCGCCGCCGCGTTGCCGCCGATCGACCTTGCCCCGCGCGGGGAACGATTTTCCCCGCGTCAGATCCGCGGCAACCCGCCGCGCCTCCGCGCCGCGTTGCCTCAGCGACCGGCCGCGAAGTCGAGGTTCATCTGCGTGATGATCTCGCCGGTGATGTCGTGGCTGTTCGCCGCCCAAAGCACGCGACGCATCCCCAGCGTCTGGCGGACCTCCGCCGTCGACGCGCCGTTGCCCATCGAGATCGACTGGTCGTTCGCCATCACGATGGTGATCCCCTGCGCCTCGGCCATCTTCTTCGCCGTGTCGGCAACCTTGTTGTACATCCGCTTGAGGACCTCGGCCCGCTGCTGGTCAAGGAGCACCTCGTACGCCTGCTTCTTGCTCTGCGCCACGGCCTGCTTCTCCAGCAGCTTGAGGATCGCCGCCTGCTTCGCGTCCGGGTCCGTCATCACCTGGATCTTCTTCGTCTCGTCCTCGATCTCCTTGCCCATCTGCGTCAGCTCGGCCTGCTTCGCCTCGGCGCTGGCGATGAGTTCCTTCTCGCGGGCTTCACGCTCCTTGAGGCTCTCGAAGACCTTCGGCAGGTCCACCAGCGCCACCACCGGCGCGGGCGGGGCGAGCAAAGCCGCACTCGCCGCCGAACGGGCCGCGGCCTGCGATGCCATGAACGAAGCACCCAGGCACGCGATGACGGCCAAAGCGGTCAGGGCGCGGACGGGGGTCACGGTGAGCTGAACGGTCTTCATGTCAAACTCCTGCGGGAAAAGGGTCCGGCCGATGTTTGGCCGCCTGCGGTGCAACGCCTCAGAACAATTGATAGCCCACAAAACCCCGCCCCGCTCGCCCGTCTTCGCATTTCCCCACTCCCCGGATTCGCGTCCGAACCCGCCGACCCCAACATCCCCCCCACCGTCGCCGAAGCAGCGCAAACTTCACGCCCGCGCACGCTCCGCCACGAACCGGATCCGCGGCATCTCCGCCCGCATCCCCGCCGTCGCCTCCGTCCGCCACAAACCCACCCAGTGCTCGGGCTCAACCTCCGCCAGCACGTACTCGCCGCGCTCGCCCGCATCACTCTTCAGCACCGGCGCCGCGTGCCCGGGCCACCACGGCCGCACCGCCTCCCCACGATCGTTCTTCAGCATCGTGAACTGCGCTTCGTCGGCGATGATCTCGCGGATCGACGTGAGGCGGTGCACCGTCCGATCCGTCCGCGGGATGCTCGCCAAGAGCCCGCGCGTGTACGGGTGCAGCGGGCGATCGAACAGATCAAAGACCTTCGCGTACTCCACCACCCGCCCGGCGTACATCACGCACACCACGTCCGCCGATTCCGCCACCACCCCCATCGCGTGCGTGATGAGCATCACCCCCATCCCCCGCGCACGCTGCAAATCCCGCAGCAGATCGAGGATCTGCGCCTGGATCGTCACATCGAGCGCCGTCGTCGGCTCGTCGGCCAAAAGCAGCTTCGGCTGGCACGCCAGCGCCATCGCGATCATCACCCGCTGACGCATCCCGCCTGAGAACTGGTGCGGGTACGCACCCAGCCGCCCGTGCGGGTCGGTGATCCCCACGTCCGTCATCGCGCGCACGGCGATCCGCTCCGCCTCCGCCTTGCTCACCCGCTGGTGCAGCAGGACCGCCTCCATGATCTGCTCGCCCACGGTGTAGACCGGATTGAGGCTTGTCATGGGCTCCTGAAAGATCATCGCGATCTCGTTGCCGCGGACCTCACGCATCGCGCGCTCGTCGAGCTTGAGCAGGTCCTTCGTCCCCTGATCGGTCTGAAAGAGGATCTCCCCGCCGTCAACCCGCGCGGGGGGCGTGGGCACCAGCCGCAGCGCCGACATCGCCGTCACGCTCTTGCCGCAGCCGGACTCCCCCACCACCGCCAGCGTCTGCCCGGGGAAGATGCTCATCCGCACGCCATCGACCGCGCGCACACGCTCGCCGCGCTTCGCCGACGATCCGCGCTTCTCGAAGCTCACCGCCAGGTCGCGCACCTCGATCAGCGGGCGCGTCGCATCCACCGCGCCGTGCAGCGCCGTACGACCCGCCGCGGGTTGCTCATGCCCGCCCGCCGTGCTCATCGACCCCTCCCACGCTTGGGGTCGAGCATCTCGCGCAGGGCCTCGCCCATGAGGTTCAGCGCCAGCAGCGTCAGCCCCAGCATCACGCACGGAAAGACCAGCAGCCACCAGTTGCTCTGCACCGTGTTCAGTTCGCTCAGCCCGTCCGCCGCCAGATTCCCCCAGCTCGGCATCGGCGGCCTCACCCCGATCCCCAAAAAGCTCAGGAACGACTCCTGCAAAATCGCCTGCGGCACCGTCAGCGTCGCATACACCACGATCGGCCCCGTCAGGTTGGGCAGCAGGTGCACAAAGAAGACCCGCCACACCGGGCACCCAATCGCCCGCGCCGATTCAATAAACGGCTGCGCCTTCAGCGACAACACCTGCCCCCGCACCACCCGCGCCAGCGTCAGCCAACTCACCCCGCCGATCGCCACCAGCAGCGTGGCAATCTGCCACCGCGTCCGCGCGCCCTCGCTCATCGGCGTGGGCTTCAGCTCGGGCCTCGCGTCCGCCTTGCTCTCAAGCTCCGCCCTCAGCTTCGCGTCCCCGTCCAGCAGCGCCGTCACGCTCCGCGCGTCCTCGGCCCAGCCGCGCTCCTTCGCCACCAGCGTCGCCTCCTGCCTGATCCACCGCTCCCGCATGCCCGACTTGCTGGTCATCTCCTCGATCAACGCATCGCTCGCCACCGCCAAAAGCACCACCAGCAGCACATACGGCAACCCGTACAGCACATCGACGATCCGCATCATCACGTCGTCGACCTTCCCCCCCACATACCCCGAGATCGCCCCGTACATCGTCCCCAGCAGCACGCTGATCGTCGCCGCCGCCAGCCCGATCCCCTGCGAAATCGCCCCGCCCGCCAGCGTTCGAGCAAAGACATCACGCCCGAGCACATCCGTCCCCATGACGTACGTGGGGCGGGCGCTGTCGATCTGCGTCGCACTCGGCACGAACCCGGCGCTGCGCACCTTCTCCGCATCCACCCCCAGCCGGTCCGCCTCCATCCGCTCGGCGATCTGCTTCGCCAGCGCGTCGTACTTCGCTTGATCGTCCTTGTCGTACGCAACCCACGTCGGCGGCAGCCGCAGCGCCGACCGCTCCTGATACTCGATCCGCGCGGGCAACTGATCCGCCGACATCTGCTTATGCGCCAGCCCCGGCGGCGTAAACGCCCCGAGCGTCCAAGGCAGCGTCACCACGCACGCCAGCGCCATCACCAGCAGCATCACCACCCCAACCGCCCCGGGCGTGCTCCGCACGAGCCCCGCCCACAACGCCGACCACCCGCGAGCGCTCGCGCTCTCCTGCGTCACAACCGCCGCCGAGTTGGCCGCCTTCTCGCTCATGAACCGCACCAATCAAGCCGTCGCCCAACGCACCAAGAACACCCAAGCCGCAGCATACCGCCGAATGACCGAGTGCAAGCGTACACCCACCCCGGCAATCATCGCCAGCACGAAAGCACCCGCGCGCATCCCAACGCGCATCACCGCACGCATCACCCCCCGCCCACATACCGTCTTCTCAACCATGCCGATCGCCAATGACATCCTCGACTACAACGCCGCCCAATCCAGCACCGATCGGCCCATCTGCGACACGCTCGCCCGCCTCATCGACAAAGGCCTGCCCAACGCTGAGTGCAAAGTCTGGCACCGCCACCCCGTCTGGTTCCTCGACGGCAACCCCGTCGTCGGCTACTCCAAAATCAAAGACACCATCCGCCTGATGTTCTGGAGCGGCCAGTCCTTCGACGAGCCCAACCTCCCCCCCGAACCCCCCGAAACCAAGTTCAAATCCGCCGGCATCCGCTACACCAGCGAAACCGACATCAACCCCAAAGACCTCAAACGCTGGCTGAAAAAAGCCGCCGAGATCCAGTGGGACTACAAGAACATCGTCAAACGCAAGGGCAAGCTGGTGAAACTGCCCACGCAAAAATCAACTGAAAAAGACGGTTGAAATCGTCGAAAGCAAACCCTCGGTCTCGTCCGGACTTGGACCGTACACCGCGCAGAATCCAAGACCACGCCCTTGAACATGTCTTCCGCGACGCTCAACCGCGGAAGCCTTTGGAGAACCACACGTGCCGACCGAAGGTTTGTTCTCACCACTCACACAGCGCGGCGTGACGTTCCGTAACCGCATCGGCATGTCACCCATGTGCATGTACAGTTGCGACGACGGGCTCGTGAACGACTGGCACGTGGTGCACCTGGGCAGCCGCGCCGCTGGAGGCTGCGGGCTGGTGATCGCTGAAGCCACCGGCGTCGAACCGCGAGGGCGGATCACCGTCGGCTGCGCGGGCATCTATCGCGACGAGCACGTCGAAGCGTGGTCACGCGTCACGCGATTCATCAGCCAGCACGGCGCCGTGCCCGGCATTCAGCTTGCTCACGCCGGACGAAAGGCGGGCTGGTCACGCCCCTGGCCGACGTACCGCTACCTGAGCGCCGATGAAGGCGGCTGGCAACCGCTCGCGCCGTCTCCGATCGCACCGAATGAAAAGCACGTCGTGCCGCGCGAGATGACCCGCAGCGACATCGACGACGTCACCGCGAGTTTCGCGCACGCCGCAGCCCGGGCCGTCGCGGCGGGCTTCAGACTCATCGAGATCCACGCCGCCCACGGCTACCTCCTGAACAGCTTCTGCTCGCCGCTCACCAACCACCGCACCGACGAATTCGGCGGCACACGCGAGCAACGCACACGCATCCATCGCGAAGTTGTCCGAGCGGTTCGCAAAGTAATACCCGATTCGATGCCGCTGTGGATGCGAATCAGTTGCTCCGATTGGGCCGACGACGGACGCGGTTGGAACATCGAAGACTCCGTCGAACTCGCCAAAGAAATGCGATCGCTCGGCGTCGATCTCATCGACTGCAGCAGCGGCGGCAACGCAACACAAGCAAAGATCCCCGTCGCCCCGGGGTACCAAGTCCCCTTCGCCGAGACGATCCGGCGAAACGCCGAAATCCAAACCGCCGCAGTCGGCATGATCACCGAAGCGGGCCAAGCGGATGCGATCATCCGTCAACACCAAGCCGACATGATCCTGCTGGGCAAAACGCTGCTGCGCGACCCCTACTTCCCGGTGCGGGCCGCGAAGGAACTGGGCGTGAACGACAAACCATTCTGGCCGGAACAGTATCGGTGGGTGATGTAAGGCGAGGCCAAAGCACGCGGCGGCACGCACGCGGCAACCCCCACAACTTCGACCTGCGCGGCGCGACAAACGAGCCAGAGCCACAACACGCCCGTTGAATTCTTGGTGGCAGCTGTCCGTAGCTGCCCCCGTGAAGCCACAAGAAGACTCAGCAGTACGCCGCTATCGCTTTGGCTTCCCGCACAATGAACTCCGCACAAGCTTGCACGCGATCGCTAAACGAATGTCGCGGCCCATCCGGGTAGTACCCAACCTCAAGTGACCCGTCCGGCTTCTCGAGCAGGTACCAACCAGAGTCCGTTCGCTTGCTCTCCGAGAGCATCGTCCACGCCTCGATCAAGTGCATGTGCTGGCGGATGTATTCGCTGACCGTGCTCAACGTCAATGCGTCGGGAGACTCGATAAATCCAGACTCCCGCAGGAGCTGAACCATCGAGACATCACCGCGAGTCTCGTAGTGAACTGGCAATTCGCACACCATTGCCGCGACCTGCCGGTCATGTTCCGATTGGCCACTCACAAGAGAATCTCCTTCGCAGCCATCGCGGACCAACCGTCCAGAATACGAATCGGGATGACACCACGCGAGTTGAACTCTTTGTGTCAGCCGTTCGTGTCTTGTACACCGAGGAAAAGACCATCTTGGCGGATCAATGCGAGACCCTTTCAGTCCATTCGCGGTGATCGAACGTCATGCGGCTCTGTACAAATGTCTCTGCTGTCGCATACAGGTCAGTCCAAGGAAATGGTGACCTTTCTTGTTTTCCTATCCACGTGAGATGCACCACGGCAAAACGGCCATCGGCAAGGCAGAACAGAACGTCATCATTGTCCTGGCGACGAGCAACCGCGGTCGCCGCGAGCCCCTTGAGAGGATGCGTCGGATCAAGCTCGACCTGAAGCTCGGCGAACAAGCCGATGCGTTCATCTTCGTGGTCAATCGGATGCCAAGGGCTCAGCCACTCTCGAATCATGTGTCAAACTCGATAGGGGCAAGAGTACACCAGTTGATTTTAACTAGAGGGATCCATCCGCGAGTGGCCGATCGTTCAAGCGTCCCTATTCCGACCGATCCTCTGAGGGCCACTTCCAACCATCGAGCCGCCCTATGTAGTCTCCATGCAAGCCCATTCCGCTCAACTCGAACGGCATCAGTGCACCCCGAAACGTTAAACCCACTTCTCGACAGAGCAACCACCACGTCAAAACAGCAAGAACATCATGAATCGCCTCAACCCTTTCCTGCCTGAGCATCGTGGCGAGCAACTCTCGCTGCTGATGATTTAAGGAAGCCACAAACTCATTGGCCGTTGCATACGCCTGAGCCTTGGAGTACTTCCCCATCTCCCGCACAAGCCGCTCATGCACACCCGAAGTCGTTTCCTCGACCAACTGATCAATAATCGCTTTGTATGCGGCAATCGGTGTAGCTGGTTCAGTATTCTCGGCCATGAGCTTTAACTCGAAAACAAAATCAGGGTGACAGGATTCGAACCTGCGACCTGGTGGACCCAAACCACCCGCTCTAGCCAAGCTGAGCTACACCCTGAACATGCAAGCGTACGCCGCCCGCACACACCCCGCTCCCCCCGCGCTCCCTATCCCTTCGCCCACACGCGAGCTCACACCCGCGCCCGTCCGCTCGTTCAACAAACGAACAACGCCCGGCGAGGTTTCTCTCCTCGCCGGGCGC